>NZ_KB235925.1 GCF_000332195.1 Pleurocapsa sp. PCC 7319 | reverse complement strand
AATTGAGTGACGATCCTCAACCCAAATAATTCTGGTTCTAGTTCCAGGACATAATATCCCATATACCTAAAGGACTCAGATTCGCTTAAATCATGATTACAAGGGGTACATTTATGGGGATAGTGTGGAATGATTACTTCCGCCTTCAGAGGTTGCTGACGACCAAAACCTTTTCCTCCTGGTTGTTTTCCTGGCTTCCTCTTTGATTTTTGCTTCTTTTCTGGTTCTGAAGATTCATCTCTTTTATCCAACTCAGTTTGTCCCAACTCGGTTTCAGATTCTGAACCTGGGTTTGATTCTTCTGTGGTTACTTTTAAACCGTAAGGATTATCTTTTGATGGTGGCTGAGAACTATTTTCTGAACTCTGCTGTTGCTTTTCCCATAAATCTGTGGCTAATTGATGTAGATTTTTGGCTACTTCTACCAATCTCTCTTTTTCGAGAGACTTGAAGTAGTCTTCGTTCATCTGTACCAAGTCATTTTTATCTAATTGAGCCATGTTTTTAACATACACCACAAAGGTGGAGTTGGCTTATTTTTGACTGGGGGGAAATGAACGGTTACAGTCCACTACCCGCTTTCGCAAATCTACACTATAAGTCATCTAACCTGATTGATTTCTCATCTAGCTTATATTATTTCATATGTTTCCTATTTAGAATGACTATAAAGCTGGAAGTCAAGCTTATTTGAAAGCGGTTGAAGCTCTACCACGTCGTGGTCGAATTGAAGCTTTGGAGCGAGGGATGAGTACACTTTCAATGGGTTTGTCAGATTTGGTTGAGGAAACCTCAAGATTGAACAAAAGTTAGCGAACATTATTACCTAGTTTTTTTTCGACCCAAGATACCGTGAAAAGTCAGAACTTATATTTCCTCCAAAAGATGCCGTGAAAAGTCAGAGGCTGGCAAAGACTAAAAGATATGGTCGTAGGATGGCAGTTAATGAATGAAGAATAAAAGATATAGATATAGATAACTAAGAAATAAGTAGATAAATAAAAGAAGTAAATGTAAAGAAAAATGTAACTAAAGGACAAAGGGAGCTAAAAAAGAGCTAATAAAACTAAAGTTAATCAAAAAACAGCTTTAATACTTGAAAAAATCGCCAAATTTTCTGAAGTATCTGTAATCTATATCGGCATTTAAAAATAGATTACAGATATGGATATATAGATATAGCCAAATTAATCGAGATAGATATAGGTAGTAAAGGAAAATAAATTAAACGAGAGAAATTACCGATTCAATTTTGGGTGAGTTTTTGCCTTTCTGATTGTGGTATTGACCAAGTTGATGTTTATCGTGATGAAATTGAAGATCAGTAGCTCTCAAATGAAGAACATCATAAATAACAGATTGACCGCAGTGTGTGAGTCGTTTGAGGGCAGCGATCGTAATCAACCATTTATCTGGATGGGGACGATTTAAAACATCGTTATAAGCCATAATCGCATCAATATAGCGATTGACCTTTTGACGGGAAAGTTGGGAACGGCGCTTTCTAGGGGAGATGGTGTCATCGGTTCGCTCAGACCGATGAGATGAATTAGAAGTGGTGGTCGTATCAGATGGTTTGAGCTGAGACTCAGACTGAGATTGAGGTTGAGGTTGAGATTTAGGTTTAGATGTAGATGCCCTTGAAGCAGAAGAGGAATGAGAATTAGCAAGCACTTGAACCAGACCATGAATCGCATCAGTCAAACTAGACAAAGACTGTTGTTGGCGATCCATGCGGTCAAAAAGAGCCTCGGATTGAAGAGCTGTTGGGCGATCTAGGGAAGAAAGTTCTTCGGTTTTGGCTTGATTATCTTGGGCGCTTGAATCAACAACATTCGATTGAGCTACATCAGGTGGAGCAGATGAACCAAATGTAGTTTCATCTGGTTGAGATAGTTCGACTGAAAGCGGTTGCTCATCAGCTACAGCATCTTGATCGCCATCGAGATTCAATTTCGATGGTGACTGTTCAAGATCTGAGAGTTTTGATTCAAAAGTCAAATCAGTCAGTTTGGTCGTTAACTGTTGAGGAGTAAGACTCAAAGTATCAGCAGTAGAGAGTAGAGATTGAGCCAATTCCAGAACAAAATGATTAGCAGCAGCACGATTGTGCAAATCAAATTGCTTTTGTATTCGAGCCAGAGCAGTTCGATCATCGGAGAAAACCCGCAAATGAACCAAACTACCATGAGACTTGGTGGGAGTCTTCGTTTGACTGGGATCAAAAGCTTCTAAGACTTGTACTCCATCTTCTTGTAGCTTAATACCCAAACGACCATCGACATTACCTTGACCGTCAGCAATCTTATAATCCCAGTAATGACGTTGAGCAGCCATACTGGTACGTTTCTCACTATTAGCCTCATGTAAAATCTGAAAATGTCCCTGGATATAAGCTCGAAACTCCAGATCAGAAACCGTCGGCGGACAAAACCAATGAGTAGCGATGGTGGCATAAACAGCCCGAAACAGATGAGTATAAAGATTTCCCTTACCCTCACGAAGAGGAACTAAATCGCGAAAATGGCGATCGCAAGCTAGAGCTACAGCTTGTTCATACTGGTCATTAATTTGGCGATTAGTCAGATGAGAAGTATCAAGCCAACCACGCAGAAGTGCGATCGCCTGAAGCACATTTTTAGCCTCGACTAAAGTAGGAATCTCAAAATTAAGAGCAACAGACTCCTGACGACGCTTAACCGCACCAGTAAACATAACCGAGTAGGTAGATTTAAAAGTAAAATGTGCAGTTTTCAAAATCTCACTAACCCGACGACCAGTAACCACAGCCAAACCAGCAGCCACTTCCGACCAGATACGAGATTGAAGTAATTGATTTGCCATGGAGGCGATCGCGTCAGTTGAATCTAAAAATTGAGTAGTACGAGAGGCGGTAGCACCAGCAGCCATGGAATTAATCTCCATCCATTGAGAAGCAGAAAAACCCACCACTAAAAGAGCTGGATGATCGGGGTCGATGACCTTAATCGCATTACGAACATCAGTGATCCGATTCTTCTGTTGATGGGGTGAAATCAAACCTCGCGAGCGCAATTGCTCCTTGATAAAATAATCCCATTCTTGAGCTATCTCTAAATCCTCTTGAGTATCAGAGAGTTGAACTAAGCGAGGAAGATGTTCGGCTAAAAGTTCACGAAGCCAATTAGTACGTGCAACTGCACAAGCTCGATCTAACAAAGACGAATCAAGAGAAAGCATAATCTAAGTGGTCAACTAAAAGGTTTTTAGAGGTTGTTACTGATTTCGACAATCGCTTCTCCTTGTCGCAATCGTGACAAGGCATCAGGCAAAGTAGAGGTAAGTAGTTGTCGTAAGTTACGGTTCGTGACATTGCCACAGGTGAGCCACAAAATTTGAGGAGGTGTCCCTAATCGACAAACTAAGTCAATGAAGTCACTGTCTTTAGTCATAATTACAGCATTTGCAGTTCGTGCTGCCTCAAAAATCTTAGTATCTTGAGCATCTCGTAGTTGAAGCTCTCTCAAAGCAGTAGCTTCGAGAGGGAAATTATTGGTCAACCAGTTGGCTAGAGTTGGTGGTAGTTGAGCGTCAATCCAGAGCTTCATGCAGTTATTCGAGGAAAATCAGTACGTCGCGCGGCAAAAAGCAAGCAAGCTTGAATATCTTCAAGTTCTAAATCGGGAAAATCCCTTAAAATTTCAGAAGTGCTGACGTTTTCAGCCAGCATTTCAAGGATATCGGTAACGCGAATCCTCATCCCTCGAATACATGGACGGCCTCCGCATTGACCTGGGGTTTGGGTAATTCGAGATAGCAAATTGGTCATTGAGTTCATGAGAGAATTTAAACTTTTAATTTTGGCTTTTGAGCGCTCGGCTTTGCTGGTACGCGAAGCGAAATTGCACGATTGACTTTTATTTGACTAACCATATCATATTATAACAATATCTATACTAGAAAGCAAGATTAAAGTATAGATAAAATTAATGATATAGATATAGATAGAATGAACGATCTCAAAACATCAACAAGACATAAAGTATATAAAATAAAGCTTTCAAGTTTTGAAATAATTGACTAATATGAAGTCCGCTTAATTAGTTCTAAAATTAATTGAAGCTATCAATATGACATAAATCAATGCCCAGCTCCCTCAAATTAAAATCTCATCTGAGTTTAGAAGAACTAAAACAACGTTATCGAAACAGTTGTGACTCAGTAGAACGTTCTCATTATCAAATCATATGGCTTTTAGCTAGTGGCAAGACTGTAGCAGAAGTAAGTAGTATTACCAACTATAGTACAAAATGGATTTATAAGTTAGCTAGTCGCTATAACCATTTAGGAGAGGAAGGGTTAGGCGATCGCCGACATCAAAATCAGGGGAATAAACCTTTGCTAGATGATGTGCAGTTAGCTCATTTGTGGCAAAGATTACAAACCCCACCAGTAGATGGAGGTTTATGGAATAGTCGTAAAGTGGCAGACTGGATGTCGGAGCTTTTAGAACGTCCCGTGAGTAAACAAAGGGGATGGGAATATCTTAGAGGGTACGAACTCAGACTCAAACAACCGAGACCAGCTCATACTGAATCAGACCCTTTTGAGCAAGAAAAATGGAAAAAAACTTCAAAACAGATATCAAAAACTATGCCGAGATAATCCCCAGGCCATAGTAGAACT
>NZ_KB235924.1:20166-103114 GCF_000332195.1 Pleurocapsa sp. PCC 7319 | reverse complement strand
GTGGTGATAGTAACCTTTTTTTCCCTCTAGCGTGATTGCTGGTTTGATTTTGGCGATTTGCAACCCCTTCTTCTCCATGGAGGTTATACTGACTGAGAATCTTTTGAGCATAAGCATAAGAACACCCCACAGCGATGGCACTATTTTTAATCGTCCAGCCCTGAGATACTTTCCATAGTAGATGCCATCTTCTAGTTTCTACAGAGTCTTTACTTTTAAGATATTTTTCTTTAAGTTCACCTGAACTTAAATGATTGGCTAAATAAGCTGTTTTTGGCATTCAATTTTTTTCCCTTCTCCAGCTTTATTTTATACTTACTTTGGTAATCGGATTTAGTATGAGCAGCAATTCTCATTTTGAAAAAAATCGGAGAAATGAGAATTGCTGATTACTAGTGATGTTATTGGTTGGTATATTTAAATAGAGAACCACAGGCAATACGGGTTCGTTTGGCTGCATTACTCCACAGCTTAGATACGGTATCTTCTAGTTTTTGTCCATCAGCCACCACCATCCGAGACAACACACTAGCTTCAATAAATGACCAAAAAGAACAAGACTCCAGCATATATGGTTCTTGAGTTACGGAATGAATACGAAAGTCGTAGAGAGAATAATCGCGATATCCTAGAGACTGGTGCGCTTTTGTCACCGCATTAGCTAGTTTTTGGGCTAATTCAGCAGTGATATTAGCAGGACAAGCCATATTCCCTTGCTGTCTACTTACCATTCCGTCAGCACTAGTCGCTAATTTATGGTTCAAAGTTCTGATAGGACTATCTTTAGTCAAAAAATACTCGAGCACAGGTAATACATGCAATTTTCCTTCTTGTTCGATCACACCAACCCTTAATTCTCGTCCCGGAATAAATTCTTCAATTACTAAAGTATCGTCATATTTAAAACCTGTTTGCAATGCGGCTTCTATTTCTGATTTTTCACGCACTAGAGTAAGCCCCATAGAGTTATCTTCAGAGTTGGGTTTAACGATAAAAGGTGGTTGCATGATTAAGGTTTCGTCAGGTCTTAGCTGTTGTCCTTTAGCTACTTTTACTCCTGCTGATGAGACAATATTTCTAGTATGAGATTTATTAGTCGATATAGCGTTACAGTCCGATTTGGCACCAACTACAGGAATACCCAAGATATCTTCAAAGAAAGCACGATAACTAGTCATACCTGGAAAACAAAACATATGAGGTACGATTACATCAACCTGAGGCAATTGAGTAATCATTTCTGAAAGCAAAATTTTGTCCGTAAGGTCATCAAGAGATGAACCTAATTGCCATAAACCATCGGGATGGACTAAGGCATAATGACTTTTAACCCCAGCAGGTTGTATTACTTCTTGGGCATAAGCAATTGATAGCTTGTAATAAAAATCAGATACGGCCGAGCCAACTAAGTGTAAAGCAGATAAAAGAGAATTGGCTGTAGAAGAGTTATGTTTATTTGTGGAAACAGTTTGTAAGGTAGTCATTTTTTAAGCTGGTTAATTCTGGTTCTAACGGATTTTGTGGGTAGTAGAAATACTCAGGATAATGGGGCTTGAAGCACAAAAGAAATCAAATTGAGATAAAGTCAACAAACAATCAATTGATTTTCAGTAAAAATTCAAGCATGGCAGTTTCTATCAGAGGAGATAAAAGTATTTGTTTACCCGTTAGCAGTGAAGAACAATATCAACAACTAATCGCCAATAATCACAATTATAGAGCCTATTTGCTGCAACTTTATGCCAAGTATCCTGAAATTTTTCCCAGAGAAATGGAAGCAGGGTTCAGCTTTCATGATTGGGTGGTCTCCAGCAAACAGGAACTGTCAATGCGCCGCATTAAGCTCAAAGCTAATCAGCAGGTCTATCAATTGCGTCCTGACTTCATTATGCCTTATATGGTAGGAAAAACCGACGAAATAGACAAACCAATGTATTTAAGACAATTTGGTGTGCCTTTTGACGCTTTAAGTTATGTTTTCGGTCGTAATGCCATGTACTGGTATCGTATTTACCTGTCTTTAGGTCGAGCCTCGATTGTGGGAACGACAATCAAAGACGCTCAAAAACTGCCTCCACATCTGGTAGCGGATGAAAAACATACTTGGTTAGGGGGTTCACGAGTTTATCTTCCTACTACCGTAGCATCTGGCTGTATTTTGGGAGTTAGCTTGACCGAATCAGCTAGTGCGCCAGCTTTAACTAAAGGATACGCAGAATTTCAAACCGAAGCTCGTCTTCTCGACCCCAATTATACCCCAGTGACAGTCAATACAGATGCTTGGGACGGAACTAAACAGGCTTGGCTTAATCTATTTCCCACGGTGACTTTGGTACTGTGCTTTTTGCACGCGGTGCTAAAAGTGCAGAAAGGAAGCCCCAGTTATCGCAATTTAAGAAACAAGCTCAAAGCTCTGCTCTGGAAAGCTTATAAATCCTCTACTGCTGCTAAATTCTTGCAAGGAATACGATTAGCTTTGATTTGGAGCAAAAAACATATCAGACGGAAACGCACTTTAAGCAAGATGCGTCAATTATGCCGTCGTGCTGCTCAATTCACAGTCGCTTATCAATTTCCCCAAGCTCATCGCACTAGCAATATGGTAGACCGGTTGATGAATCACCAAGACCGTTTACTCTACACTATGCAATACTTTCATGGTGACAAGGAGTCGGCAAGATTATATCTACGTTCGATGGCACTGATCTGGAATTTCCATCCCTACGCAGCTAGAACTCGCTCAAAATGCTCGTCACGGATATCGCCGTTTAGCGATCTCAATGGTTTTAGCTATCATCACAATTGGCTTCACAATTTGTTGATTGCTAGCTCGATGAACGGTCGCCAAACCCTTCAAAGTGGTTGATCCACAAAATCCGTTAGAACCAGTTCTTTTGCACCGTATATCTATGCTTTTAGGTACTTGTGTCAGGCAGCCAGGATATCTAGTTCTTCCAACTTATCTATAATACTAACAAAATACTTTAAGGAACTGTCTCTGGTAGTCTTCATAACTATGCTCAACTACGTATATTTAGCGATCGGTCAGGCGATCGCTTTAATATTAAAATCACTCTCAAGCAGGTCACAGTCAAGGAAAATTTTGTCTTGTAATTACTTGTCAAATATTTAAGGATGAGCTGGACTGTCTCAATTAATTTAGGTTCGGGAAATTTGCAACAGGGCTGTGGAGAGATTACAGCTCAGGTTTCATCTGAAAAGTCAGTCAGGAATTTATCACCTAGATTTGCTGCTCCTAAACCATTACAAATTCGGGGTAGTCTACCCCCAGCACCAGAAATTGAACAACTATATCGACAGTGGAAATTACTCTACCTAGAATTTTATCGAGAACAAAGTTGGCATTCAATTAGAGAGATTAAAATTGAATCTGGAGGCATAACTTATTTTTCAGAAGTAGAATTTTATGAACTCTGCCAACAATTGACTACTCAACTCAATAATTGGCTAGATGTTGCCTCTTTTCATAATATAGATCGCAAACTAAGTCGCATTCTTGATCCGGCAGCAGAAATTCAAGTAATTATCGAAACTAACGATCCTATATTGAGAAGACTTCCTTGGCATCTGTGGAATTTCTTTGAAGACTATCCCTATGCAGAGTTAGCTCTAAGTACTTTAGAATACGGACGTGCTGAGTCTCGTTCTAGTTCTGGTAAATCAGCTAGAATTTTAGCTATTTTTGGCAATGACCATAACTTAGATCTACAGGCAGACCGTAACGCCATTGAAGATTTACCTGATGCCACTACCGTATTTTTAGAATCTCCTGGGCTTCAGGAGTTAAACGAGCAACTCTGGCAAAAAATCGGCTGGGATATTTTGTTTTTTGCTGGTCATAGTCAAACAGAAGCTGAAACAGGACAGATTTTTATTAATCAAACTGAAACCATAACTCTCGAACAGTTACGTAATAGTCTTAAAAAAGCTATTTCTCAGGGGTTAAAACTGGCAATTTTTAACTCTTGCGATGGTTTGGGTTTGGCACAGTCTTTAGCAGATTTACATATTCCCTTAGTAATTGTGATGCGAGAGTCTGTACCAAATAAGGTCGCTCAGGAATTCTTTCGCTATTTTTTAACTGCTTTTTCTCAAGGCGAATCTTTATATGCTGCGGTCAGAGAAGCTAGAGAAAGATTAGAATCATTAGAAACAAAATATCCTTGTGCCACATGGCTACCGGTAATTTGTCAAAACCCTGCTGCTGAATTACCCACCTGGCAAAATTTAACCAAATTTCATCAAAGCGATCGCGCTTTAAGACATCGAAAACTACGGTTGCCAATTTTGTTGCTAGCTAGCTTTATTGCTACTACTCTGGTAATAGGATTACGAGAGCTGGGAATATTACAGCTATGGGAATTAGCAACTTACGATCAGCTACTTAATCTACGCCCAGCAGAAGCTCCCGATCCTCGTCTATTGATCATCACTGTGACAGAAGAAGATGTCCAAAATCAACCACCACAAGAAAGATTGGGAACGTCAATCTCGGATGGTTCTCTGGCTAAACTGCTACAAAAGCTACAATTCTATCAGCCTAGGGTTATTGGTTTAGATATATATCGAGAGTTTCTTCTAGATAATGGACGCACAGATTTGATCGAATTTACGCAAAATAAAGACAACTTTATTACTGTTTGCGAAGTAGGTACAGCAGAACAAAATCAACTATCTGGTACAAAACCTTTTCCTGAAATTTCTCCCGAGCAGTCTAGCTTTAGTGATTTTCCTGTGGATGATGATGGTGTGATTCGTCGTCAACTACTAGGTATGTCTGCTGATCCTAAATCTATCTGTACTGCCGATATTGCTTTTAGTTTACGAGTGGTCCAAACTTATTTTGAACACAAAGGAAAAAAGGTTGAGCGTAATCTTCAGGGGGATTTACAGATCGGCGATCTGACTCTAAAAAAGCTGGACTCCCAAGCAGGTGGCTACAATAACGTCGATGATAAGGGTTATCAGCTATTACTTAACTATCGTGCTTCACCTATAGTGGCAGAGACAATAACTCTAACAGATTTTATTAGTATTACGGATCAGTTACAGCTAAGGGATCTAGTTCGCGATCGTATTGTTTTAATTGGTACTATTGCTCCTAGTTTTAACGACTATTTTCTGACGCCAATTCACACAGCACAACAAATAAAAATGGCAGGAGTAATAATTCACGCTCATATGATAAGTCAAATCCTAAGTGCTGCACAGGATAATCGTCCATTACTAACATGGTTCCCCGAATGGGCAGAAATTCTTATAATCTGGAGTTGTTCTATCATTATCGGATTTTGGTTTTGGTGTTTTAAATCTTTTGTCTATCGAGGAATTGCATCTGTAATTATTATGTTGCTGATACCTGGGATTGGTTACGTTGTATTTTTATCAGGCGTGTGGTTTCCTATGGTCTCTGGATTGCTAGTAGCTGTAACTACGGTAGGAACGATTGTTTCTTGGACGGCATTACGCTACAAGTATTTTTAAAGCTCAAATTAAACTCAGAAAAAATGAAAATATTACAACTATCGATTAAATTATTAATTGCTAATTCTATTTTTCTGGCGATTATTTGTTTATCTAATTTCCGGGTTAAAACTGAAGAAATTAATACATTTACCAACCAATCTACTTCAGAACAGGTAGACAACTCGTCTCAAGACAATAAACTTGATTTTTCTGGAGATGGTAGACCTGGCAGGCGTTCAGGAGGAGGAAGTCGTAGTCCTTGCCCTGCAAGCCAGACACCACTTACAGCCCTAGTTCCTCAGAATAATATGGGAACTACAGTTAGCGATCGCCCTAAACTCTGGTTTTATGTACCTTATTCTCCCCAACAGATCTCTTCTGGAGAATTTGTCCTTCAAGATGAACAAGAAAACGATGTTTATCGACAAACTTTCAATCTGCCAAAGACACCTGGTTTAGTAAGCCTAAAAATTCCCCAAACTTCTCCTCCTCTGGCAATCAACCAATCCTATCGTTGGTATTTCAAACTTTATTGTGGTGACTCTTCATCATCGACTGCTAATTTTGTTGATGGATGGATTAAAAGAATTACTCTGACTCCCGCATTAAAAGCTCGGCTTAGAAGCAGAACAACTCCAATATATCAAGAATATGGAAAAAATCTAATTTGGTTGGATTCTCTAGATAATTTAGCACAATTGCGCCTAAAAAATGATAATTCCCAGCTTGAGCGTGACTGGACTAAACTACTTACTGCTACAGGGGTAAACTTAAGTGAATTAATCCACAAACCACTAGTAGTAAACCCAATTAGTTTTAACAGGTAACTTAGTTTACTACTAGTGGGCAAAGTCTGGTTCTAACGGATTTTGTGGGTAGTACAAATACTTAGGGAAATGGGGATAAAATAACAAAGTAGCAAATTTTTTCTAGTGCCTAATATCTTCACAAGTTTCTCAAATTAGTTGGTTACAACAGAACTATAAACCTCAAAGCATTACTAGTTCTAGATAGGCAAAGAGGTCGAGGTTAGATGAGGGACTACGTTATTATGGTAGAAACAAAAGATCGCCACCAAGAATTTCTACAAGATAAAGAACAAGCTTTGATTTTGTGGTTTAAAGATGTAGGGATCTCTGACGTTTCTCTAGTAGGCGGAAAAAATGCCTCGTTAGGAGAAATGATCCAACAACTAACACCAATAGGAATTAATGTACCAGATGGTTTTGCTTCCACTGCCTATGCTTATCGTTATTTTATTCAACAGGCAGAACTAGAAAGTAAGTTACGTCAACTATTTGCCGATCTTGATGTAGAAGATATTAACAACTTGCGATCGCGAGGTAAACAAGCTAGAGCATTAATTCTGAATACCCCTTTTCCTGAAGAACTAGAAACAGCAATTACGGAAGCCTATACTAAGCTTTGTCAGCAATATAGTTTTGATTTTAAATATTGCGATCGCTTTGCAGGAGAAGAAAAAACCATCTGTGAAAAGTATACCTACAATGTGGATGTAGCAGTACGTTCATCAGCAACTGCAGAAGATTTGCCTGATGCTAGTTTTGCAGGACAACAAGAAACTTACCTCAACGTTCATGGGGTACAAAGTGTTCTCGAAGCTTGTCATAAATGCTTTGCCTCTTTATTTACCGATCGCGCTATTTCTTATCGAACAATTAAAGGCTTTGACCACTTTGATGTTGCCCTTTCCGTAGGCGTACAAAAAATGGTTCGTTCCGATTTAGCAACTTCTGGTGTCATGTTTTCCATTGATACCGAAACAGGCTTTAAAGATGCAGCTCTGATCACTGCTGCTTATGGTTTAGGAGAAAACGTTGTTCAAGGGGCTGTTAATCCTGACGAATATATTGTCTTTAAGCCGACTCTTAATCAAGGATATCGTCCCATCCTAGATAAACGTCTTGGCAGTAAAGAAATCAAGATGGTCTACGATGTAGGCGGTAGCAAACTAACCAAAAATATACCGACATCACACTCAGAAAGAAGCTGGTTTGCGATAAATGATGACGAAATTTTACAATTAGCGTCTTGGGGCTGTCAAATTGAAGAACATTACACTAAAGTGCGTGGTATTTATACCCCGATGGATATTGAATGGGCAAAAGATGGGCTGACAGGAGAATTATTTATTGTTCAAGCTCGCCCTGAAACTGTTCAATCTCAGAAAACTAATAATGTGTTGCAGACATATAAATTAGATGCAACAGGAACTATCCTAACTACAGGAAGGGCAGTGGGAGAGAAAATTGGCGCCGGTCAAGCCAGAGTTATTTTAAATATTAGCGAAATTGAGCATTTCCAACCAGGAGAAGTATTAGTTACCAACAAAACTGATCCTGACTGGGAACCGATAATGAAACAGGCTAGTGCCATTGTTACCAATCAAGGAGGTAGAACCTGCCACGCAGCAATTATTGCTCGTGAAATGGGGATACCTGCCATCGTTGGTTGTGGAGATGGAAGCACCAAAGTTTCTAATGGACAAGAAATAACTATTTCTTGTGCTGAAGGAGAACAAGGTAAAGTCTATGCTGGCTTAATTCCTTTTACAGTCGAATCAACTCAATTAGATACTTTACCGCAGACTAAAACTCAAATCTTAATGAATGTGGGTAATCCTGAAGAAGCATTTGGTTTATCTGCTTTTCCCTGTGATGGTGTAGGATTGGCAAGATTGGAATTTATTATTGCTAATCAGATTAAAGTTCATCCTTTGGCTTTACTTAAATTCGATGAATTACAAGATTGTGATGCCAAAATAGCGATCGCACGCTTGACAGTACATTATCCCGACAAGCCGGATTTCTTCATTGATAAATTAGCTAAAGGAATAGCCACTATTGCAGCAGCATTTTATCCCAAGCCAGTGATCGTGCGGATGTCGGACTTCAAGAGCAACGAGTATGCCAATCTTTTGGGTGGTAAACAGTTTGAACCTAGGGAAGAAAACCCGATGCTGGGTTGGCGTGGTGCAAGTCGCTATTATGATGCCAAA
The DNA here is from genome assembly GCF_000332195.1 of Pleurocapsa sp. PCC 7319. Classification (NCBI taxonomy): domain Bacteria; kingdom Bacillati; phylum Cyanobacteriota; class Cyanophyceae; order Pleurocapsales; family Pleurocapsaceae; genus Pleurocapsa; species Pleurocapsa sp. PCC 7319. The sequence goes on along the minus strand of NZ_KB235924.1, from coordinate 94,608 downwards.
TATCGTGAAGCATTTGGTATGGAATGTCAAGCATTTAAACGAGTACGAGAAGATATGGGCTTAACTAACGTAATCCCCATGATTCCTTTCTGTCGTACTCCCGATGAAGGACGTAAAGTTCTAGCTGAAATGGCAAAACACGGTTTGGTAAGAGGTGAAAATGGTTTGCAAGTATATGTTATGTGCGAACTTCCTAGTAACGTCTTGCTCGCTGCAGAATTTAGTCAAATATTTGATGGCTTTTCGATTGGTTCTAATGATCTAACCCAACTTACTTTGGGATTAGACCGCGATTCTGCTCTAATTGCCCATTTATTTGATGAACGTAACCAGGGGGTTAAGCTTATGCTTTCAATGGCGATCGCTGCTGCCAAGCAAAATAATCGCAAAATTGGCATTTGTGGTCAAGCACCCAGCGACTATCCTGAATTTGCGGAGTTTCTAGTTCAAGAGGGTATCAATTCCATAAGTCTTAATCCCGATTCAGTCCTCAAAACCAGACTGAAAGTAGCTGAAATAGAACAGCAATTAACTGAACTAACTTAGCAATTAACTCTTAGCTTAAATTCTTCTTACCCCCCCTCAGTTTTAAATAAAACTGTAAATTTCTCATCTCATGCAACAACACTTTTCCAGAAAAAATAGATAGTCAGTAGCAACTAAACACTAACCACTAACCACGAACACAAATAAGGATCAATACAATGTTTAACAAAATACTCGTAGCAATAGATCGTTCGCCAGCTAGTAGACAAGTATTTGACCAAGCTTTATCTCTAGCTAAAGCTGCTAAAGTCAACTTGATGATACTTCATGTATTATCAGCAGAAGAAGAAGGTAGTCCCATGCTATCTCCTTACTTTGTAAAACACAGAGATCATTGTGTTCATCTCGATCCTCAGATAATGCGTATGGCTAATGAATTATACGAAAAAGAATGGGAATTATTTAAACAAAAAGGATTAGAATTACTACGTTTCTATACAGATCAAGCGATCGCAGCAGGAGTACAGACCGAGTTTAGTCAAATTACTGGTCATCCCAGTTCCACCATTTGCGATTTTGCTCAATCTTGCGATGCTGATGTTATTATCATTGGTAGAAGAGGACATTCAGGTGTTAAAGAATTATTTTTAGGTAGTGTCAGTAACTATGTTGTTCATCATGCTCCCTGCTCAGTATTACTAGTTCAGACTCCCATTTTGCAAGAAGATTCAGCTGCAGTAAAAAGTATTAAAACGACGGCTCGTGCCTGAACCAAAAATTTTCGAGGTTTCCTCAAAAAATATGGACTCGGACTAGTTATAAGAGATTTTGTGGTCAGTTATGCCGATTAAAGTAACTGTAAGTGGGACAGTTTTAATCGAAAAAGCTCTTAGAGACCAAAATTTCCCTTCTGCTAAACAAACACCAATATCTAGAAAATAACTTTAAGATAGATAATTAAAAATGGTACGGTAGATGTTATACTCGTTTGAGCAATAAATTGCTCTCGTGGCTTAGGGGTAAAGCACTCCCTTGGTAAGGGAGAGATCACGGGTTCAAATCCCGTCGAGAGCTTTAGTTTACCAAAACCAATCCTGGCTTGTTTATGTTGTTTATTAGCTAATTACTAATTACTCTCCAAGTCCTTTGATTAGCTCAATACCCAACGATATATAGCCAAAATATCAACGCAAATGAAAATCGATCCTGAATAAATGATTAAACTTTTATCTTGTTGCATACAAGATGAAATTAGCAATTGTAATGAGCTAGCTGCTAATAATATAAATCCGTAAGCACTAATTGTTAAATTCAAAGCCAATATAAATCCTCCAACGACAGCAAACAAACTACTTGACCATCTAAGTATTTCAGCTTCGAGACTTCGTGTGTTTTTTGAGTGTTGATTGTTTTGATGAAGTCTAATTAGTTTTTTGATTAATATTAAGTCATTCAAACTAATTCCCAAGAAATGTCGAATTTCGTTAATAGTTAAGTTATCAAATTCACGAAAATTCAAACAATTTATTTTTTTGATATATAAACTTTTACCATAATTAAATCCAATATCAAAAACCTTAAAATTTTGAGGAGTAAGCTGATATTTTGGCGGATAAATATAGCGTGCAAAAAACTTGAAAATTTGTATATGAATCCAATTGGTATTGGGGTCATTACCCATACGAAAACCGTCAACAAAGGCTTCTCCTTCTGGAATTTGTTCTTGAGCTAAGATTAAGCGCAGACAACTGTGATTATAGTAATCAGTCTTCCCAGGTAATGCTAAATAACTTTCGGAGTTTTCAAGAACCCATATAAGCCAAGAATTGGGGGGGGGATTATCAACTAAAATATTCGTTACTTTTTTTCTCAAACTTACCATTATTTATGACTGATAAAGTGAAATAAATTAGTTCTACCAAATTTATATTGTAAAACTAAGCTGGGAAAATGAGCTTAAATCAGTGACTTTTGGCAATTTTTGGGAGTGAGAAGAATTTTTTTTGAGTATCTCAATTTTTAAAAGATACTTAAAAACAGCTCATTTTGAGCAATATTATCAAAATAAGGATCAATTCTGGCTTCTTCTCGATATTTAGAATTGAGGTTAATTGACTGTTTTAAATTGTCTACTGCTAATGGAACTTGATTTAATAAAGCATAGCAAATTGCCTTATTGTAGTAGGCTGCAGCATAATCTGAGCGAAACTTCAAGGCACAATCGCAACTGGCGATCGCCTCTTCGTATTGCTGTAGTTTAATCAGAATTTTACCTCGATAGTTCCAAGCCTTGGATAATTGAGAATTAAACTTTACTGCTTTGTCAAAAGAAGTAAGAGCATCTTGGTAGCGTTCTAACATCTCTAAAGCCATACCACGATTCATCCAAGCTACCGCATTATCTGGTTGAATTTGAACGGCGCGCTCAAAAGATTGTAATGCTGGTTCGTGTTGAAGCAACATGCCCAAAGCAACACCACGATCTACCCAAGCTTGATAATAATCAGGTTGAATCTCTACTGCTCGATCATAACTGGTGATCGCTTCTTTATATCGCTTGATGCGGCTCAAGGTAATACCACGATTACACCAAGCTTCATCAAAAGTGGGTTGAATTCTAACTGCTTTGTTAAAAGCGGCAATCGCCCCCTCATATCTTTGTAATTCTCTTAAAGCGATACCTCGCTGATTCCAAGCATGAGGATTATCTGGTTTGAGTTCTAAAGCTCGATCAAAAAGTGCGATCGCTTCTTGATAATTTTCTTGAGCCAGTAACTGATTTCCTTGTTCAATAAAATCATCGGGATTTAAAAATAATTGAGGATGATTCTGCTGAAGACTTTCTAATGGTTTGCTGAGAGTTTGTAGATTTTGCTGAATTTCTGCTAAGGCAGTTGTCGTCATCTCTTGTGGAGTTATCTTAGCTAAATCTTCTAAAATTTGTTCTTTTTGAATTCGAGCATCTGAATATATTTGCGCAAGCTGGTCAGCATTTTTGGTTTGTAACTGTTCTAAATTTTCCCCTATTGATTCCTGACATCGTTGTATTTCTGATTGCAACGCCGTAAATTGACGCTCGACTTCAGTTTTCATTCGTACTAAACTTTGTAATACTTGGTCTTTCTGAGCTTGAATTTCTGAATCTTTTTGCGATAGGCGAGCGGTAAACTTACTTTCTTCCTCTTGAAAATTCTTCAAAGTTTGCTCTATTTTCTGATTAATTTGAGATTTTGAATCAGATAGTTGAGTAGTAAGTTCTGTTCCTAAGTTATCTAAATTATTAGCTCCTATCTGATGCTGCTGCTGAATTTTCTGTTCGGCATTCGTTTGTAATTCAGAGATTTGTTGGGTGAATTTAGATTCTTGTTCGGTAAGATTGCGTAGGATATTATTTTGTTGATGTTGTGTTTCTACTTCCAACTTAGATAGTTTTTCGATAAAAGTAGTTCGTGCTCGGTCTATTTTTTGTAATAAAACATCTTGCTTTTGACGAATTTTTGCTGGCACACTAGAGAGTTGAGAAGCTATTTCAGAGCCTTGACTTGCCAAATCTTGAAGTATAGTATCTTGTTGTTGCTTAATTGTATTTTGGACTTGAACAAGTTGCTTGCTCAACTCGCCGACTGATATTTCCAAATTCTGAATTGCTGTTTCTTGTTGCTCCTCAACCTCTGCCTGAATCTTAGTTAGTTGAGGAGCAAACTCGGAACTTAATTTGGCTAATTTTCGGAGGGTGAAATCTCTTTGCTGTTCGGTATTTATCTGCAGTTCGCTCAGTTGATGATTAAATTCAGCTTCTAGTTTTATTAGTGTTTGTCGATAAGAATTAATTTCAGTATTCATGGTTTTTAGCCCCTGTTGCTGGGCATCACCAAGTTCTGATAGTAGTTTAGAGATAGTTGCTCTTTTTTGATTTAATTCTTGTTGGAAATCTTCCACCTCACCTTTTAGCTGGTGACTAATTTGTTGAGCGCTTTGTAGTAATTGTTGTAAATCTTGGGTAATATCGTTAAGTTGAGATTTACTCGTTTCTAGTTCTTGAAGATTAGTAGTAACAAGATTAGCCACTTCTTGAACAACTGCTCTACGCAAAAGCCATAAAGAAGCGATCGCTCCTATTAATAGCAATACTAAAGTACCTAAGATGAGTAGGTTAAATTGAGTGATAGTTCGGCTAAAGAAGCGATTAGCTTCAGCTTCAATCTGTTCTTGAATTTGACTGTCTGATGGTAGTTGCTCTAGTTGTGGCGACTGGGCCAACAAAGTTTGGGGTATAGAAACTGATCGAGCATAGACCCCACCAGTGGCAAGTAATAAGGTTATCAGCGTTAAACTACCCTGGGTTAGCCATAGTGAAAACTTAGAATATTTCTTGCTCATCGAAACTACCTCTGTCTTTTAATGACATTATTCCAGTACTTACTTCAGGTTACTCAAAATCAATCATGCTTTTCTTTAATTCAGCCAGAATTAAACGCATTCTCAAGTTTTCTAAAGAGTTGACTAGAAATCAATAATTTAACAGGGTTTCACCGCTAATTCACATTAGGGGTAAAGAAGATTCTAAAATTTGGATAGGTATTATTTCAACTTGTAGCTCGATGGGTTGATTAATTCTCTGGGTAAGTAAATTTTTGACACTAGTAATATCACTTTGAGAAATAGAATTAATAGGTGCAGTAACCTCAATCCCAATCTGTAAATGATCCTTATGAGGAATAACGGTAATTAATTTAATATCTGCATTAGCAAAAGTTTCTGTTTCGTTAATAATTAAATTGGAAATTTTAGAGGTTACATTTTTTTTAACAATTAAGTCCCGCATTGATAAAGTTAGGGGCACACCAAGAGCAAACATCACTAAAGTAGACATTGCTAATCCCTTCTTGGCACGTTCAATATTTCCATAGGACTGAAACAAAAAGACCAGCCCCCCAAAAAAGATAATACAGATTAAGTTGGTAAGAAACAATAACAATGAACCAAAAGCAATTTCTTGATTTGCCAAGGATATACCGATACCAATCACACTGAGAGGGGGAACCAAAGCAACTGCGATCGCCACTCCTGGAATAGCATCAGCAATACTACGCCGAGTTTGAGTAAAAGCCCCTGCCATTCCTGCTGCCATGGCAATACCAAAATCAATCAGGGTAGGATTAGTACGGGAAAGTATCTCAGAGTCTACAGTTTTTAAACCAATAATAGACGCTGTCAACCATGAAGCAATAAGGGTTAAAATAACACCTTTTAGTAAAGTTAAACTAGAACGACGCAACAGTTTACGATTACCCATTGCCACCGAATAAGCCATACTCACAATTGGACCCATTAAAGGCGCAATAATCATTGCGCCAATGATTATTGCCACACTATTGGCAAGTAGACCTAAAGTAGAAATAATTGCTGATAACCCCAACATGAAGTGAAAACTAAATGAGGGTACAGATAAACGCCACAGGGTACGATTGAGGCTGGCAATTGGAGTTGCTTTTTCCTTGATCCAGTGCCAATCCCCATTGTCCTGATACCAGAGTTGTTTTAGGTGGAGCTTACGATTAATTTTCCTCAGAAAATATCTAATGTAGACAAGGTATCGAGGACTTTGAGTCAGTATAACCATCATGGCTTATTAAAAGAAAAATTAAAAATCTAATGTCAAAAACTAAGCATTAATGGGATTAAGTTGCATCATTTGCCAAGTGACAAAAGTTCCGATTGGACTCCAAAGTAAATAAGGTACTAATAACCAAAACGCAGTTATAGATATAGATGAAACTATTACAGCTAAGATTGCTCCCAGAAAAAAGCCAGTTCCGCCAATAATTGTCCCCACCTTTAAGCTGCGAGTTTTACACATTACTAGGGTGTATAAAGAAATTACTATTTCTACCAATAGGTAAAAACCCATTAATACCCAAGTAAAAGCTTTACCTGGATTAGCTTCCCAGACATTATAAGCTGACCAGGCGCCGAAAATAAAAATTATCGTCCAAATAAGGGGAATTGCTCCTTCAAAAGTTAGCCAGTCGGGACGACGCAAATGTTTAAACCAGCGAAAATCTTGACTAGAAATAAAGCGGTTAAGAATCAAAGGAACAGCAAGAGTAGCAATACCAATTGCCAACCAAGAAGGAATCATAATTATTAGCTTTTTAAAAAATATAATTTAGTATCAAGAATTTTATGTTTGAAAGCTACAAAATAACAACAGCATCTAATGCTGTTGCATTTCAACTCTAATTATCTTCTCTCTAAAGATAGAAATTTTAGTAGTCATAAACTTCTGTTTCGATGGTATAGTCTACAGCAGCGTCTCCTCTACTGCCCCATCTCCTGTTTTCTTCAGTTATTCGTACGTCTCTGGATTTGGTTTCAGATATATTATATTCTCCCAGTTTATTAATTTCGTCTCTAATCGAAGTGGATTCATCTTCGCTAGAAAAGTCCCAATCAATATTTCTCCCCGCTTCAATATCTTCTAAAAAATCATATTCCGAGGTATTGGTTTGAGCATTTAAAGGCAAGCCATAAATGCTTGTGAGTATTAATCCTAATGAAATACTAGAAAAAACCTTTTGGCTTCTATCTTTATTGAACATGGCAAGCTGTTCGTAAACAAATAAATAAATTTCAATTAACTATAAATTATAAAACTAAGTCAATATTTAACTCATCAATTAGTAATATATTGAAATCTATCATTAGATATAAATTAGTTTTCTCTCAAACTATCAAATCATAGTTTTTCAAAATGCTATTATATCTTTTCAATTATATGGTTGAATTAAGAACTATAGCTTATATATTAAAAAGTAAGATAGGTTACTCGATTTTTATATAGTAAAATAATCTGTGACTTTAGCTAGATTTGCTTTCGATAGACTATAAGCTAAATTAGCGACTAAATTATTTAAAAGTAAATATCATAATATTGGCAATATGAGTGAGCAAGAAGACAACAAAACGTTTGAACTAGATGGAACCCGCCCGATTGAGAGTGGTGAGATTAACGTAGTAGATACTTTTCAGGAAGATGGAGTGCGTCCGATTGCTGAAAGCCCTGATTTTTTAGTAAATAAGAATCCTAGTACAGTTGACGATCGCCCAACTAGTTCTGATAGTTTGGATGCAGAACAAGTAGTCGAAATAGATGGCAAACGCCCGGTGGACAAAAGTGAGGTAAAAGTTGTTGATACATTCGAGGATGATGGCGAACGTCCTATTATGTCCAATAAATACGAGGTTGTTGATACATTCCAGGCAGGAGGAGAACGTCCTATAAGTTCAGAATAAGATATTGCTAGTTTGATATCAAACTGTTTTGGCAAATTTCGCTTAAATGTAAGTTTGGTCTTCTAGATATATTGGTTAAACTTGAGATAGCTATTCTTAGATAAAAAGTTGTTAATTTTAGGGATTAATGATAACTAATTACTGACTATGACTATACTAGCTGCTAAGTTTTGCCTATCTAAAAACTAAGGTAAAACTCCATATATACTTAAAATCCACATCCATTAATAAAAGGAGTTATTAGTAGTTAGTCGTTCAAATATAGTCTTGACTATACCTGAACGGGGGCACCGCATGTGACAGACAAAGGTACATAGTTCACAGCATGTAGTCTTATACTCAATTTGTCTTTAGTACTCAAATTTAAACTAAAAACTAATGACTAATGACTGAAAACTTCGATAAATGAGCAAATTGAAGCAGATTGATCATTTATACATTTGAATATTTTTAGCAAAGCAAAAACTTTCTAGCGATTCCAACTATAGTTGCATCTCACCGATTTGAAAACCGCTATACTTCAGCCTGGTAAAAATTATCCGTATCTTGTACCTTAATATCTATTTCTTCACGAGATATAACTTCTTTATTATAGTTTAGTGCTTTTAAAGCATTGTAATTAGAATTTTTTGACTTCTCTTCTTACTTTTATTTCTTTAATTGCTGTAACGGAATTTATTTATAAGATTCTAGCTATACTCCTGACTTCAATTTTGTTTAGCGTCATATCGATAATTTTTTATTCAACCTCTTTTATTTTTTCTTTATAGTTGAGAATTTTTACTATAAAAATTCTACAATAATATTTATCATCGTGGGAAGAATATCTCAGTTTTTTCTTTCTGGCTTGTTTATATTTCAAGAAGTTGTGCTCAAAACCATTTTGTAAGATAAGTTTTGTAGTAACTAAATTAACTACTCTACGAGGGGATGTTTGTCAACATGCTTTTGAAATAAATTACGGCAAAAATGAAAATGTAAAGTTTGTCTTTACATTTATTTACCAATAATGATATGCTCTTTAAGGTATATTTTTTTGATTGTAAATAGTAAATGAACATAGAATAGGCTATTATTTATAAATAGATGTCAATTTATCAATGATCCCTAATTCAACTTTACCTCTTTAAGACTATGAAAAATGCTCTTAAAAAGGGAAATATAATAGCTATAGCTTAGCAAGGGGAAATAGATAAGCTAATAAATTACTATCTTAAGGTACTTTATTAATTCATATCTCATTTGTAATTTTAATCCAAATATTCTATTTGCTGATAAATGGTAATTCTCGCTCTAAACTATTTAGTGTAAATTATCAAATATTGGATAATAAAAAATGAACTGCTGTCTTCAGTAGAAAAAGTAATTTATTTTCGTCTATTTACAATCGAATCGTAAATCAAAAATACTTAGTAATTAGTTATTTTCTTTGATAGAAATAACTAAATTGTTTTAAAGATATTTTATGAAGCTACTTTATGAAATATTAGTTGTATTTGAATGCAGAAAATGAGTCAAATTAAAGCTAAATTCGTGGCTGTCGATCCAGTATTTTGGATTAAAGATCGCGAAATAATTGAGTATAATCCTTTATTTTTAAAAGGTATATTTAATACTATAAACCCAGAGCTTGCAGATAACTGCCACCAGTTTGGACTCTGTTTGAAAGAGAAATTAGAGCAAGTCTTAGCCCAACATCGATGCTTGTGTGCCGACTATCCTAATACAGCATTGGATTTGCAAGTATATACGAATCAAGAAAAAAGTTTAGCCAAAGAATTGTTAGTAGGGAGCATTTAATCGTGGTAAGTACAGCAGAAACGTCTGAAGTAAACACTGGAATTTATTCCAGTCTAAACAAGCCCAAGAAAACTGCCAGACCAGTCACTCCCTTGGGAATTTTAGTTCAGCAGTTAGAACATATTTTGAACACGGCTAAAACTGAATCGATTTCGACCGAATTCAAAACATCCTTGAACAAAGCATATCATTTAGCCGCAGGAATCGACCCTTATTTAGAAGACTGTACTACTTCTGAATCAAAAGCTCTGGCCGATTTGAACCAAAAAACTCAACAAGAAGATTGGAGTAAACATTTTGATGATGGTGCAACTGTACGGGCATTAGAACAAGAAATGCTTTCTGGGCATGTTGAGGGGCAGTTGCTAAAAATGCTCGTTTCTATCAGTAAATCTAAGCGAGTTCTAGAAATTGGCATGTTCACTGGTTATTCAGCACTAGCGATCGCCGAAGCTTTACCTGATGACGGTTGTGTTATCGCTTGCGAAGTAGATGAATATGTTTCTAGGTTTGCGCTTGATTGCTTTGCTGCCTCTCCTCATGGTAAAAAAATTCAGGTTAAAGTGGCACCTGCAATAGAAACCATGGGTAAGCTGGCTAAGGCAGGGGAGTCTTTTGACTTAGTATTTATCGATGCCGATAAAGGTGGATATGTCGACTATCTAAACCTGCTGCTAGATACCGACTTATTAGCATCTGATGGCTTTATCTGCGTAGATAATACCCTGTTACAAGGACAACCCTATCTACCAAAGGAACAACGCACTGCTAACGGAGAAGCGATCGCTCGCTTTAATCGTTTTGTTGCTGACGATCCTCGTGTCGAACAGGTTTTAATTCCTCTACGGGATGGTGTGACAATTATTAGACGCAAGTAAATTGGAGGGAAAAAGGGAGCCGAAAAATGTTTAAACTGTTGAAATTAAAATCTAATTTTCCGGCTCCTGACTTCTAAAAATGGCACAGATACTATTTGTTTCCAGAGCTATTTCAGTGTTGGTAAAAAATCTAGGAACGCTGATTCTATTATTACTTCTGTTACCTTTTAACCTGGTAATGGTTTTACTATCATTGGTCAGAAATTTTTTCAACACCCCTTGGCAAAAGAAAAATGTTTCCCCAACAGACAAAAAAAGAATTTTGATTACCGGGGCAAAAATGACTAAGGCATTGCAGCTTGCAAGGTCTTTTCATCAAGATGGGCATGAAGTCTATTTAGTTGAAACTCATAAATACTGGCTATCGGGACATCGTTTTTCTCGCGCAGTCACCGGTTTTTTTACCGTACCAGCACCAGAAAAAGATAGGGAAGGATACTGCCAGGGACTATTGGAGATAGTTAAACAGAATAATATTGATGTTTTTGTCCCCGTATCCAGTCCTGTTGCCAGTTACTATGATTCTCTAGCCAAAAAGGTTTTAGAACCTTTTTGTGAGTCAATACATCTCGATCCAGAAGAAACAGAAATACTTGATGATAAACATGCTTTCTGCACTAAAGCCAGAGAATTAGGTTTGTCTGCCCCCAAGGTATTTCGGATTACCGATCCGCAGCAAATACTAGACTTTGATTTTGAACGTGACGGCAGTAAATATATTGTTAAAAGCATTCCCTATGATTCGGTTCTGCGTTTAGATTTAACTCGATTACCCTTTCCAGAAATGGAAGAATACGTTCGTAGTTTGCCGATTAGTGAAGCAAAACCTTGGGTGATGCAAGAATTTGTTCGCGGACAAGAATACTGTTTTCATGCTACAGCACGTAATGGAAAAATCAGACTGCACTGTTGTTCCAAATCGTCTCCTTTCCAGGTTAACTACGAACAAGTAGATAATCCTGCTATCTATCAATGGGTAGAAACTTTTGTCAGCAAAATGAATCTGACAGGACAAATTTGTTTCGACATGATTCAAACCAGTGACGGAACAGTTTACCCCATCGAGTGTAATCCTCGTCTGCATTCTGCGATTACCATGTTTCACGATCATCCTGGAGTAGCCAAAGCTTATTTGACCGATGGTGAATTAAATGAAAAACCAATTACTCCTTTACCTGATAGTAAGCCAACCTATTGGACTTACCATGAACTTTGGAGACTATTAAGTATTCGTTCTGTTACAGAACTAAAAGCTTGGTGGCACAAAATAACTCAAGGAACTGATGCCATCTTAGATCCCCAAGATCCTTTACCTTTTTTAATGCTCCATAATTGGCAAATTCCCCTGCTACTACTAGATAATTTACGTCGTCTTAAAGGCTGGGTCAAAATTGACTTTAATATTGGCAAACTAGTAGAAATTGGCGGAGATTAAAACAGTAATCAGTAATCAGTAATCAGCTAATGTCAATCGCTTTAACTTTTATTGTCTTTTTGATTTTATTTACTGTAGTTGGTATTTTTGCAGCAACGCAAAAACAAAATACTACTACCGATTATTTGTTAGCAGGAAGAAATGTCAATCCTTGGGCGATCGCTTTATCAGCTTTATCTACTGGACAAAGTGGTTTTTTGTTTACTGGACAAGTAGGCTATGCCTATACTCAGGGTTTATCGGCGATTTGGTTAGCAATTGGTTGGGCGATCGGCGATTATATAGCTTGGATGTTAGTTTTTAAGAATTTGCGCCAAGTTTCCGAAGCCTCTGACTCAGAAACTGTTCCCGCATTTTTGGCACAACGTCAACCGGGATATCGATGGATTACGATTATTTCAGCACTAATTACCATTGTCTTTTTAGGTACCTATGCTGCTGCACAGTTGTTAGCAGGAAGTAAAGCCTTGAATAGTTTATTTGGTTGGAATTATGCTTGGGGAGTTATTATTGGTGCAATTATTGTGTTAATTTATTGCTTCTCCGGAGGAATTCGAGCCTCAATTTGGACTGATGCGGTACAAAGCATTGTGATGATTGTGGCTTTGTTACTGTTGTTTATCGTAACTATTTCCGCAGGTGGTGGATTAAATAACCTATATACCAATTTAAGACAAATAGATGCAAACCTAATAACCTTATTTCCTACCAATTTGACCTGGGGCTTTGTACCCTTTTTTATTGGTTGGTTAGTTGCTGGTTTTGGTGTTGTCGGACAACCTCACATTTTAGTGAGAGCGATGGCACTAGATTCAGCAAATAATATGGGTAAAGCGCGGGATATTAAAATCATCTGTGGTCTGGTAACAGCCTTTGCTGCTATTTTTATTGGATTAGCAGCGCGAGTACTACTGCCAAGTTTAAATGATCCAGAATTAGCGTTACTGGATTTGTCTCAAGAACTGTTACCCGGAATATTAGTTGGTGTGATGTTAGCTGGTTTGTTTGCTGCTACTATCTCAACCGCAGATTCTCAGATCTTATCTTGTTCTGCTGCCTTGACTCAAGACTTATTTCCTGGATTAGCTAAATCATATACGTTTGCCAAAATCGGCACTATAGTCGTCACCGCTATTGTTTTGGTAATTGCTTTGCTCAATAACGACAATGTCTTTGGTTTGATTACCTTCGCCTGGTCAATTCTAGCCTCTGGCTTGGGAGTATTACTGATTTTACGCACTCTAGAAAAACCTGTTTCTACTCCACTAGCGATCGCCATCATGATAATAGGTATTACAGTCGCAATGACTTGGAAATTAGGATTACATCTGTCTGACGCCGTATATGAAGTTTTTCCTGGTATGACTGCGGGCTTTTTAGTGTATTTAATTGCTTCCCCACTTTTACAAACCACAGAAAAAAACTCTACTTAAGATTTAAAACTCTACCTTTTTGCGTTTAAAGCATTACGCATTCACCAACGCCGAATTTGGGAGGTAAAATGCTATTGCTGAAAATGGTTTTACTGAAATGTGTCAGGCAGCCAGGCTGTCAGCTTATAGCTATCAGCTTTCAGCTCTAAAGTTTACGCTTTGTAAATGGCTGAGAGCTTTAAGCTATTAGGTTTAATGCCCCCCACTAAACTTCGTTTAGTGGTCTTCGTTCAGGACAAAGGCGCTTAGTTCGCCGCATGTGGTATAAAGCCTTTTCTGAACGGCTGATAGCTGATAGCTGATACCCATTAACATATTATGTGCGTTTTTTTCTTGCGCTGGCCCTGCTCCAATAGTATACGTCGGGTTGAATTGACACTCCCCACGCATGAATGCGGGAGATTCTTGGTTCGTAGAAAAAACTTACCCTGACAAATTCTCATCAGCCAAGATAGAGGTTTCGTCTCCCCAAGCTTTAGATCCCGTGTGTCCCACGGTACTTAATCCTAAAGAGAGGATGTTTCTAGCTGCATTTTCATCTCGGTCGAGAACACAGCCACACTTACACTTATGAGTTCTGGTGCTGAGAGTTTTAGTTACTTTAGCTCCGCAACCAGAGCAGTTAACAGAAGTATACTGCGGTGGTACGGCAACTGTTACTTTGCCAAACTTATAGCCAAAGTACTCTAACCACACTCTAAATTGATACCAGCCAGCGTCGGTTATCGACTTGGCAAGATTGTGATTTTTTACCATCTTGCCAATTCTTAAGTCTTCATAAGCGACTACATCGTTAGATGTGATTACGCACCGTGCCAATTTCACGGCATGGTCTTTACGTTGCCTACTTATCTTAAGATGCTTTAGGGCGTATCTTTTTCTCGCTTGGTGATAGTTCTTAGACTGTGGTTTTTTACTTTTGACGTACTTTTTAGACTTGCTTCGGTTTAAGCGATTGAGTGCTTTTTCACCTCTTCGATAAAACCGAGGATTCTCAATCTGATTCCCTTTGTCGTCGGTACAGAAATAGTTCAAGCCAACGTCTAAACCAATTTCAGAATAAGATGGTTCTACTCTTTCTCGGTTGTCGGCATCGACTAAAAACTGACCATAATAACCATCAGCACGTCTAACTATTCGTACTCGTTTGAATTGTTTGATATCGTACCAATTCAAATCTCTTGTACCTTTTAGCTTGACCCGACCGATATTATTCTGATCGGTGAAGGTTATCTGTTTTCTATTTTCAGAAAGCTTCCAACCTGTAGTCTTATACTCGACCGAGCGAGAATGCTTCTTGAACTTAGGAAATCCCTTTTTTCCAGGAGTTTTATGTTTACAGTTTTGATAGAAACGAGATATTGCAGCCCAGGCTCGATCTGCACTGCTTTGTCTGGCCATTGAATTTAGCTTGTGAGCAAAGGGGAATTCAGCAGCTAGTACTTTACAGTATGCCGATAGCTGGTATTTTCCTACTCCTTTATTGTCCATCCAATATCGCAATGCTTTGTTGCGTATGAATTGTGCCGTTCTGATGGCTTCATCCATCGCATCGTATTGAGTTGGCTTGGCTTGTATCTTCATCTCTAGAACTAACATATTCTTATGCTATCATATAAGCATAAACTAACCCAGCAAGTGCTAGCCGTGCCGTAAAGCCCCATGTCTGAAGCCAGGGGCTTTACGGCACGAATCGGTAAGGAGGCTGTATACGTAGATGCTGTGTATATGTTACAAGTCGGAAGGTGAATCAGGTGATATATCCATTACTTTTCGATTTTCTTTTGCTATTTGTTGATCGGTAATTAAATCATCTAGTTCTTTAATGTTCACACCAATTTGTTGGCAAGCTTTATTCAAATTTTCAATAAATAAGCCAGTATTTTCATCATAACCAGAACGTTCTGCTGCTACTTCTATTCCTTGCTTGGCATTTGCTTTGGCACAGTTGATTAGTTCTATTCCTTGAAGCATTTATTATCTCCGTAAGTATTAGATAAATATCGTTTTTAAACTACTTGAGTTTCTAATTTTGAGTCTTGCTTCTGGTGTAGTAAGCTTTGACTATTTGAATTCTCTATGTGATTTTCTAAAATTTCTAAATTGCGGCTATTAGCTTTAAAATAAGCATCGAAAAGATCTCCAACTAAGGGTATTGAGCCTAGTATGGTTTCAATTGCCACATTACCAGCCATTTTGCCAATTTCTTCTTTTTTTAATCCAAAATGAGCAGCTAAATAAATCATATACGCAGAGATAATCGCACCAATCAAATCTCCTCCTCCTGGGAATAATCCCAAAATGGGATCTAAACCGATCCGAAATTTAGTTCCGGGAATACCAATAGCTGAATCTAAAAGATTAGTAATTTTTCGAATTCTCTGAAGATTTTTTAATTGTTGAGTTTTATCCATTAATTATCAATTAAGCAAATATATTTGCCCTGATTTTATAGCGATCGCTAGTTTTTTTCTTCTCTCTCTAGTTAGATCTAAGCTGAGTTGTCAAGATTTGTCTTGCGTATAATTGTTTTTATCTCTTTCTACTTCCATCGCTATCTGTCTAAAGTTAGACGCTTTCACTTCGCATATCCCACTAGCATCTATGAAAGAGCAGTAAATAGAGCGATCGCTCTGAGAGGAAAATTGGTGGTTAATAATCAAGAAATTTTGACTAATGCGTCTGGTATTCCAGTACCTAGCAATACAGTATCCAAATCCGTAGGTAAGCAAGGTCCTTTACTGCTAGAAGACTATACTCTTCTAGAAAAGATGGCACACTTTAACCGCGAACGTATCCCTGAGCGAGTAGTTCACGCAATTGGTTCTGGTGCCTATGGAACCTTTACTGTAACTGATGATATTACTCAATATACTAAAGCTAAGCTATTTTCAGAAGTAGGAAAGCAAACTGAAATCTTTGCCCGTTTCTCTGCTGTTGCTAAATCTAAAGGTGGTTCCGATATTTATCGCGACTTAAGAGGATTTGCCGTTAAGTTTTACACTGAGGAGGGCAATTGGGACATGGTAGGTAACAATACACCTATCTTTTTTATGCGCGATCCGATCAAGTTTATGGACTTTATCCGCTCGCAAAAAGAACACCCCAAAGAACACTGGCGACATGACCAGATGTGGTGGGATTTTTTGTCATTAACTCCCGAAAGTATTCATCAGGTATTGTGGTTAATGGGAGATCGCGGAGCACCAATGGGATGGAGACACATGAATGGTTACGGTAGCCATACTTTTAGCCTGATTAATGAGGAAAACGAGCGTATTTGGGTCAAATTCCACTTCAAAACTGACCAAGGCAATAAATTCTTTACCGATGAGCAGTGGCGCAAAATGCAGGGAATCGAACCTCGATGGGCAGCAAAGGATTTGTATAATGCTATTGAAGAAGGGGATTATCCTTCTTGGACAATGCATATTCAGACTATGACTGACAAACAGGCACAGAATTTCCAGTGGAATCCCTTTGACCTCACTAAAATATGGCCTCACGCAGATTTTCCCTTGCAGAGAGTTGGTAAATTTGAATTAAACCGTAATCCTGAAAACTATTTTGCAGAAGTAGAACAGGCTGCATTTTCTCCGGGAAACGTTGTTCCTGGAATTTCTTGGTCGCCAGATCGGATGCTACAGGCACGAATTATGTCCTATGCTGATGCCCATCGTCATCGTCTCAGCGTTAATTACGATAATATTCCTGTTAATCAACCTCATGCTACTAAAGTTAACGATCCCTACCGTGATGGCTTGATGCGTACAGACAGCAATAAAGGTGGACGTATTAACTATAATCCTTCTCACGAAGGTTATCCTCAGGCAGATCAAAATGCTGAAGCACCACCTTATCATGTTTCTGGGATGGCAGCACGGATCGAACTAGATGAAGAGGATCATTACGATCAGGCGCGAATGTATTACGATATGCTCGATAATGACGAAAAAAAACGTTTGTATAACAATATCGCTGGTAGCTTGGGTAAAGCTAGCGAAGAAGTTATTAAAGACCAGATGCAGCTATTTCGCAATGTTTATCCTGAATTAGCAGACAAGGTAGAACAGGCGATCGCCAATTCTGAACCTCCAAAACCAGAACCTAAACCAGCAACTGTTTAGGTAACAAGTAATAGGCATTGCTGACAAATTAAAACAAAATAGTTTTAGTCAACTACTACAGATAGTGTCGTTTATTTTAGTTCACACTAAATATGGATTAGAGCCAATATTTATGGCGATCGCCATAGTCAAGCTTGAATTCGTGAAAGTATCCCAAAAGCTAAGAGCTAAAAGCTGATAGCTGATAGCTAAAAACCAGTTGACAAACAACACATAGCTTTAACTTGTCACCAATGAGTAATAGGTAGTGAGTAGGTAAGTCAATACTTGCTACTTGTTACTCAATGCGATACTCAAATCTTTCAAAAATTTTGATCTTTTTTCAAGAAGTATCATGTCAGCCTTTTTATTGACATTGGGTTTTATCTTACTAACTGTTGTCTCTTCCGATGTTCTAACTACTACCCTAACTGTTAAGGGAGGAGGTTTTTTAACTAATCGTTTTTCGTCCTGGGTATGGCATAATGCAACTAAAGTACACAGACATAACAATAACCATCGTCTGTTAGCTGGAATGGGATTATTGTTAATACTAGGAATGGCAGTATTATGGTATCTACTAACTTGGACAGCATGGTCGCTAATTTTTTGTTCTTACCAAGATGCAATTCTTAATGCTTCCAATGAAGAACCTGCCAGTACTTGGGGAAGAATTTATTTTACGGCATATACTATTACTACCTTAGGTCGTGGTGACTATTTACCTCAAAGTACAATTTGGCACTTATTAACGGGTTTGGCAGCAGCTAATGGTTTTTTCTTAGTTACACTTTCCATTGCTTATTTGTTTCCTGTGGTGTCCGCAGTAACTCAAAAACGGATCTTGTCAGTTTACCTAGCATCTTTAGGTGGAACAGCAGATGAAATTATAACTAGGGCTTGGAATAACAAAAATTTTGGTAATTTAGATCAGCATTTAATTAGTTTAACCCCATTAATTTCTGAATTGGGCGAAAAACACTTAACTTATCCAATTTTACATTATTTTCATAGCCGAGAAAGAACTCGTAGTCTTCCTTTGAGTATTGCTGCATTTGATGAAGCAATGACTATCTTACAGTATGGAGTGCCCGAAAATTATCAACCCGAT
This sequence comes from Pleurocapsa sp. PCC 7319, assembly GCF_000332195.1. Classification (NCBI taxonomy): domain Bacteria; kingdom Bacillati; phylum Cyanobacteriota; class Cyanophyceae; order Pleurocapsales; family Pleurocapsaceae; genus Pleurocapsa; species Pleurocapsa sp. PCC 7319. The sequence goes on along the minus strand of NZ_KB235924.1, from coordinate 76,063 downwards.
CCTGCTGCCTTGAATCCTGCACGACGTGCCTGTGCGGCTTTTTTAAAAACTCTCAAGTCCGCATATCTAGAACCCAGTGACAGCGAACCTCCTTTGACTCCTCTAGAATTGCTGAGAAATAAAAGTATTCCTACAGTTAGCGATCGCCAGTTTCAAGAAACTACAAACCACATCAATAAAAGACGCAAACTACTATTGGCTTTAGTCAGAAATGATGGCTGGTCTTGGGATGCAATTGCATCTAGTGAAACAACTAGTAGGGCTACCAGTTTAGATGACGAAACAAAAATTGGTAGACGAGTCTTGTATTAAAATATACTTTATTAACTATTAAACCGATGAAAGAATCTGATAATTGGATTGATATTTCTTTGACCATTCACCCAGGGATGCCTTATTGGCCTGATAATCCTCCTGTGAGCATTGAACCCAGTCAATGTCTGGCTCATGGAGATGTGTGCAATGTTTCTAAATTAACTATAGGGACACATACAGGTACTCATGTTGATGGTATCAACCATTTTATTAAAGGTGGTATGGGTGTTGATCAGATGCCTTTGGATGCGACCATCGGTAAAGCGAGAGTGATTAAAATTGAAGATCCAAAACAAATTAAAGTTGCCGAAATCGAACCTCATAATATAACGGCAGGAGAAAGAATTTTATTTAAAACTCAAAATAGCGATCGCGCTTTGAAATCAGATACTTTTGTTGAAGATTTTGTACATATTTCTACCGAAGCAGCTCATTACTTAGCGGAAAAAAAAGTTCGTACTGTAGGAGTAGATTATCTTTCTGTAGGTGGTTATCAAGGAAATGTAGTCGAAGTACATCATGCTCTACTAGGTTCAGGTATTTGGGCAATTGAAGGGTTAAATCTATCCCAAGTAGAACCAGGGGAATATGAGTTAATTTGTTTGCCAATTAAATTAAAAGATGGTGATGGGGGTTTAGCTAGAGCAATCTTAAAACCTCTTCACTGAAGCTTAAAGCGTATGCCAGATAAATTGTTTGTAAGGGCGAACGGTGGTTCGCCCTTACGAAATATTATGTGTCTCTGATACTTTCCAAATCGATCTAATTCTGAGTCATCATCATCAAAATTAAAGAGAAAAGGAAGGCGATTCATCAACTGCTAGCTCTTGACAGCCAAGTTTTACGAAACGTGGTTTACCTCTTGGACATAAGAGCTTGTTTACAACAACTTACAAACAGTCTTTCAGAGAGCCAGAGGAAACACGCGAGCCTATCGATCATTGTCAATTAACCCTTCACCATCGGTCTCAATATCTAATTCTTCTCGACGAATAGTTTCACGAGCAGATACAGTATCTTTTTCTACTTCTTTACGAACACTTACTTCTTCTCTTACAAACGCCTGTTTTTCGATTTCGGCTGACTCTTCATAAACTTCTACTCGAGCTACTTCTCCCTCATTAAATGCAGTTGCACCTGGAGTAACAGCAGTAGAATCGGTAGGATTGCTACGTTCGATGATGATTTTTTCTTTCTCTATCGGAACCGAAACAGTAGCAGTTTCAGTCTCAACTTTTTTCCCTACCGTTACTGTACCGGTACGGAAACGCTCTTTATTAGCTACTAAACGTTCTTCGTAAAGCTTAAGGCTTTGACGACCATCAGTTTCTTGATGTGAATAAAGACTAGGTTCTCGATCATAATCATAACTAGAAGAAGTACTTGTACTGACGCCCGAATACTCATCACGATAGACATTTCTGACATTTTCCTCATAGTCATAATCTACAGTCATGTCGCTGTTATATTCAGGTAAATGCTCTGCTTGTTCTTTTGTCAATCCAGTAGCATATACTCTTTTCTGATTACGATCAATGCGAGCGCGCCCAAAAGGAAGCAAGACTTTTTTGCCAAAAATCCAGAATCCAGTGTCAACTACTAAATAGCGGAAGTGACCATCTCGGTCAACTAAAATATCTTCCACGGAACCAACCTTTTCTTCATTATTACTGTAGAGAGAATAACTTAATAAGTCATCGTTATCAAAGAGATTACGATAATCAGGGTAAATATCTCCTATCTTATAAAGATTTACTCCAGATTTGAGGTTAAAGCGATCGCGATTATTAATCAAGTTTTGCTCGTATCTAACAATATTACCGTGATTATTGGAGTTCAAATCGTATAGTTGTGCGTTCCGACCATCACTATAAACCCCGCTATTATATGCGTTTGCTTGTTGGGAGTAAACGGGACTGTTAGTATCGTAATCTTTACCACGATAAGTCATTCTAACTTTTTCTTCGTAGTCATAGTCGATAGTCATATCACTATCATATTCTGGTAAGTTTTCCGCTTGCTCTTTAGTTAAACCACTGGCATATACACGTTCTTGACTGTAATCAATACTAGCCCTACCAACTGGCAACAAAACCTTTTTACCAAAGATCCAAAAACCAGTATCAATAACTAGATAGCGAAATCTACCTGTATCATCTACTATAATGTCGTGAACAGAACCAATTTTATCGTTGGTGTAATCGTAAACAGAAAAGCTTTTGATATCACCGCCACCAAATATATCTTCTTGATAGTTAGGGTATAAATCGGCGATTTTTGCTAAAGCCATAATTGATTATTCCTCATTGCATTATTATTCTTAGGTTATTAGTTATTCGTTTAAGTTTCATCTAACTTATGAGGTAGATATAGATAATATTAAATACAGCTAAAGTCATAGTATTAAACGATTACAAATATAAGATTTTTGAGTATAAAATTACTAAGCTAAAGTTTTCTAATTATTTGGGAACTAACTCTTAAATCTAATAAAGCTAGCTGAAAAATTGGATAGATTGTGGGGAGTTTATCTATAGTATTTGCGATCATCAATAGTAATTTTTTACTAGATCTTCTCGATAATGACGTTGATTTTTTTCATTTTATTTATGATGTCGGTCGTATCCTTTTTGACACTTTTTGAATGATATATTTTGATTAGACTTATTAGTGTATTAAGCGGTCGCTTTTAATCATAGGCGATCGCTTTTTATTTTAAAAATAGACAATTCTTGGCGAATCAACTTATTACAAAAAAGTTATAATAGGTATACCCAAGTACTAAATCATTCATAACATTAGTATAAGATCTAAGATTAATGAGTAGAAAATTCTACTAACGAGAGTAAAACCTTTCTTGCAATGGTCTAATCACCAAGATAATAACAAGAAAGATAATTTGAGAAGGATCTTATACTTACTTCACACAGAATAGGAAGAAAATGAAACACGATGTAGTATTAGTAATAATCACCGCTTTAGAGGTGATTACGGTGGTTTGTGGATTTTATGGTTTAATACAATGGAAAATGGATCATAATCGTAATCCGAAAGCCCAGTAGGAATGAATATGAAGAGGGGTTGCTTGTTTGAGAAGTTGCCTCTCTTAAAGAGATAATTGTCGATTTTTGAAGACTCACTACTGCCCAAATCCCAAGTTGATTCTTAGGGAATTAATCGGTTAATAGTTAGAGATTGTAAGCGACAAAATAGCGATAGCGTAGTCAGTGGCTTAACGGGGAGTGTCAAGAATCTGACTGAAGTGATTCTGTTTCAGCCTGTTCTAAATTTTCTTGTAGAATATCCAAGACAATTTGAGGATCGGTTGCTTGTTGCATAATTTGCGCTTCCCAATCATAGCGATCACGTATATTTGGTATATCTTCTCGTAATTCTTCAATTAACTCAATTAATTTGGCAATTTTTTGTTCGGTCAAAAGGTTAATTTGTAAAATCAAATGCGATCGTTGTTCGGCTAATTTATCTTGACGGGTTTGTTGTACCAAGACTCCTGTAGCAATGAGTAATGCAGTGATATCTATTCCCATCTCTTGTAGATCGAACTTGGGTAAACCAAAAGGTAATAATTCTGGTGCTAAATGACTACATAAACTCCAACTGGTAAAAAATAATAGCTGTAAATATAAAAATTCCGATTTACCAAAAAAAGAAGCTATTTTCTCGATAAGACGATCGCGCAAAGGTAACTTTTGTTCCTGTTTGGCTTGAAATCCAATTATCTTCTCAATGTTTTTGACAACCTGTTCGGATAAAGGATATTTTTCACCATCGATATAAATAGATTGTGCTGAGGGGGGAATTATAGGAGATGATTTTGAAGCAACCATGCGCTCAACATTCTGTTTAAAAAAATTATATCTGCACTTTAAATTAATCTAAGTTCAACTACTTCTGTCTCCAGAAAGAAATCTTATCACTTTTAGCTTTTATAAGAGAAATATTGAAATAGTATTCCCTCAACTTGATTTAATTGAGGGATTAGAATCAGTTTTTGCTTCCCTATGAAACTGGTGATATGTAACTAACGCTATTATCCAAGTTCTGTTTTCGATCTATTCTAGGTAAACTCTACTTTTTCATGAGCTATAGAAATATTTCTCATTTAGATTAGCTAACAGTTCTGTGTAAAGATAGAGTAGAAGGATAGTGTAATAATTCAGCAGTAGAATGCTGATCTACCATTTCTTGAGTAATTAAACAGTGAGTAAGATCTGGTCTAGATGGAACTTCATACATGATATCTAACATCAACTCTTCAATCAGTCCTCGTAAAGCTCTGGCACCTGTTTTACGCCGATAAGCTTCTTGAGCGATGCTTCGTAGAGCTTCAGATTCAAACTCTAATCTAACGTTGTCCATACGCATTAACTCCTGATATTGTTTGACCAGAGAATTACGCGGCTTGGTCAATATGGTAAACAAAGCTTCTTCTGATAGAGGTTCTAAGGTAGTAACCACAGGTAATCGTCCCACCAATTCTGGGATAATGCCAAATTTGACTATGTCTTCTAGTTCCAGATCCTGCAACAAATTATCTTTAGCTCGAGATTCTAACTTGACTTTTTTAGATGAGACTTTAGATGAGACGAAACCAATAGATTTTGAGTTGCTACGACGAGAAATAATTTTTTCTAATCCGACAAAAGCACCACCACAAATAAAGAGAATATTACTAGTATCTACAGGAATACATTCTTGATTAGGATGTTTTCTGCCTCCTTGAGGAGGTACATGAGCAATGGTTCCTTCAATAATTTTCAATAAAGCTTGTTGTACCCCTTCTCCAGATACATCACGACTTATTGAAGGATTTTCACTTTTACAAGTAATTTTATCGATTTCATCTATATAGATAATACCTCGCTCTGCTTCAGTGATATCTAATTCTGCTGCCTGTAAAAGACGTAAGAGGATACCTTCGACATCTTCACCCACATAACCTGACTCGGTTAGAGTAGTAGCATCAGCAACCGCAAAAGGTACATCTAGTACTTTAGCCAATGTTTGAGTCAGTAAAGTTTTACCCGATCCAGTAGGACCAACCAACAAAATATTTGATTTTTGTAATTCGAGCCCTTCATCAGTAGATGATGATTCTTCTTGAGCCGCTTTATGTCGAAGACGTTTGTAATGATTGTAAACCGCCACGGACAAAACTTTTTTGGCGTCTTCTTGACCGATGATATGTTCGTCCAAGTACTCCACCAGCTTTTTGGGTTTAGGTAAGGGATGATCTAGCCAATTTTGCTTACTATTTTGGTTACTCTCATCTGGTTGACTGTCAATTAACAATTCACTACATGATTCAACACATTCATTGCAAATACAAACACTATCGCTGGTAATGAGTTTGTTAACTAGATCTTGAGACTTGCCACAGAAGGAACAGTTTAATTGAATAGGTTCTATAGTCATTTTTATTTTTGAAATATTAAATAGCTAGGTGGAACTAAATTGGGAAACAAGCTGAAAGTTTAAGGGAATAGAGATTCTCTCTATAAGATGGGTAAGTCAAGTAACTAAGTCAAATCTGTACAGTTTTAGGCAACAGAGACGCCTAAAGGTCGATGTGACAGAAGTAAGCCTTTGGCTTGAGGGGAATTCTGCTCATCAATGTCAATAATTTTTTGTAGTTCGGCCAGGAATTCCTGCTCAATATACGGTTTAGTTAGATAAGTTCTAGCTCCTAAAGTCATGGCTAAAGAGCGATGTTTATCATTACTACGAGAAGTCAGCATCGCCACAGGAATTTGAGAGAGCTGAGCATCTTGTCTTAGGCGATTTAGTAACTCTAAACCATTGAGATTGGGCATTTCGAGATCGCTAACAATCAGCTGTACTGGAGTACTTTGTTGTAAAAGTTCTAGCGCTTCCCAACCATCTTTGGCTGTTAATACGCGATAACCAACCTTCTGCAAGGTACGAGTTAGTAATCTACGCATCATTGCTGAGTCATCAACAGCTAAGGCAGTGGGAACTGAATCTTGCTGCTTCAGAGTATCTTGAGCAGCTAAACTTCTGTGCTGATCTTGATTAGCAGATTTTCGCTCCCGGTCAAAAGCTAACAAAGTAGTGGGGGCGATCGCCGGAATTAAACAGCCATCTCCTAAAACGGCATAGCCGTAAATATACTTGGGAGTAGCGATCGCCACAGTTATGGGTTTGATTACTAGTTCTTGCTCTGTATTCAAGCCTTCAACTTCCAGGGCAAATTGTTGTTCCCCCTGACTAATGACTAATAGAGGTAGAGATGACATTTGTGAACTCGATACATTGCCAAATGTTCGACTCCGAAAGCGAATTGGACTAGGATACCTATACTCTAATAAATCACTCAAACGGTATACTGGTAGCAGTTGATCGCGCCAAGATAACATCCGTTGATTTCCTGAGAAATTTATTTTTTCCTCCTGAGGTAATATAATCTCACGAACGTTAACCGCAGGTATAGCAACTGCTGAAGAATGTGCTGAACAGACCATCATCGGACTGATCGTTTGAGTTAAAGGTAAGCTTAAAGTAAAAGTTGTTCCTTCACCTGGGGTGGAGCTTAAAGTAACACTTCCTTTAATTGCTTCTAACTGAGAACGAACTACATCTAGTCCCACACCCCGACCCGAAAGTTCGCTAACCTTGTCAGTGGTCGAAAATCCTGGTTCAAAAATAAAGTCGAGCAGTTTATCTTGATTAATCTCTGCCAATTGCTTGACTGATAACCAACCGCGATCAATTGCCTTTCTAGCAATATTCTCGACCTCTATACCTCGACCATCATCTCTAATCTCAATTAACGTACGATTACCTTGATGATAAGCACAAATATCAATTTGACCAGCTTCTGATTTTCCTTGTTGCAGTCTTTCTTCTGGTAGTTCAATACCATGATCGAAAGCGTTTCGCATTAGATGCAATAAGGGGTCATGAAGTTTTTCTAAGATACCTTTATCAACTAGAACTTCTGTCCCACTCATGTTTAGATTGACTGGTTTTTGGTACTTAACTGATAAATCTCGTATCGCTCGCGGAAAAGTACCCAGTATCTGATCCAGAGACATCATTCGCGCCCACATCAGTTCTTCTCCCAATTGGGACAGTGTTTTTTGCTGTTGCTTGAGGGTATCTTCTGACTGTCTTTTGTAGAGAACAATATCGTCTACTGCCTCCTCAAACTGCATCGTCTCTTCCACTATCTCCTGGGTTAGGGAATATACTTTGCCATAATTATCCATTTCCAAAGCATCAAAATCGCCTAAGGATGCAGTTTGGTGTGGGTTATGATGACTTGGTGCGATCGAAATTCGGTCGGATATTTCCTGAAATTGATAGGTTAAACGTTGAAATTGTTCTAATCTATTCTGGAGTTTACTTAAAATTGTTTGTAGTTGTTCTTGATGTAAAGCTTGGCTATTCCGATTAATTACTAATTCGCCCACAAAATTATTAATTTTATCTAAGCGATGAGAATCAACTCGAATTTTAAAATTAGCAGCAGGGTTGAGTTGAGTAGAAGAGTTAACTGTCTCTAGTTCCTCTGACTCTGTGGAAGATGTTGTTTCTGGGTCTTGTTCCGTGACAATTTGTGCTTGTTGATGATGTTCGGGGAACAGTGGTTCTTCTTCTTCTTCAGAAAAGACTAGAGTATCTTGCTCCGAGAAAAGTGGTTCTTGATCAGTAGTTGCTGTTTCTTGTTCGGAGAAAAATGCCTCTTCTTCTTCCGCAGTGAATACTAAATCCTCTTCTTCAGAGAAAAATGCCTCTTCTTCTTCTTCGGAGAAAACTAATGTTTCTTGTTCGGAGAAAAATGCCTCTTCTTCTTCCGCAGTGAATACTAAATCCTCTTCTTCTAAAAAACTTTCACAAGGTATTAGCGAGGAATTTGAACCCACAAATACCAAACTAGAGAGTCCAGGATCGTCAGTAAAATCTAATTCTTCTGGTTCAAAAATTACTTCCGCTTCCATCTGTAGAGAGCTGAGATTAGAAGAAGCAACTGCTTGATGCTCTGTCTTTTCTACTGGCGAGCGCTCTTTTTGACCGAATGCTAACAGAGTTTCTGAGGGACTACCACCACTCTTGCGATCGCCGGCTAAAACTTGCTCTTTAGCATTCAGAAAATCATCTAAAGCTAGAGTAGCTATCTCTAAAGCGGCACTGGGATTGGCATCAAGAGCAGTTATAGTTGCAGTAGAGATCGCACCAAAGCCCGATAAGTTTAGCATTTCAGCAAAACCACTAAACACCTCGGCTTGAGTCCGTATTTCTGCCACTAAGTCAAAGTTTTGCGGCTCGGCAATAACCTTAGCTATATGGTCAATCCCTTGAGCGATATCAACTTCGAACAGACTAGAAACTATATCAATACCCAAATCATCAGAGCTAGGAACATAGTTTTCTGCTGCTTGTAAGGCATCTCCTAGTCTAGTTTCAATTTGAGTCAGGGTTGAATCAGCGTTGCTCAAAGCCAATTCTGAATCAAAACTTCCAGTAGTTATTTGTTGATTTAATGGTAATTGTAGACAGTCATAAGCTTTTAACAATAAAGTTTCTAGCTCGGTATCAATTTTATTTTCGACAGATAAGGCTTTGAAAATAGTTTCTAAGCGATGAGCAATGGTTTTGATAGCATTAAGTCCTACAGTAGCAGCTCCTCCTTTGAGAGAATGAGCTGCTCGCATTAGATCATGAATTTTGCCAGGATTACAACTTTGCTGTAGATTGAGCAAACCTGTTTCCAAGATTTGTAATAACTCTGGAACTTCTTCGAGAAAGAATTCGTAAGCGTGAGCGCGATTTTCTGAATCTATCATGATGTAATAATAATTTAGAACTAATGACTGCTAGTTGCTCTAATGGAGAAAATAAGCATGAAGGAAAATTGATGCCATTGATAGCTGTAGCAAAATTACCAACAATAAATTACTGTGTTCTATACTTTTGCTTTGAGTACGATTAAAATCAGGTCTTAATTTTCGAAAATTGGGGTGAAATTGTTTTGCTTTCCTAACTTTTGTACTCATGACTTAACTTTAATTTAGCAACGGAAAATTTAGCGTTAATTAATATATTTTTGATGTAATCTAACATCCTGATTATTGTTGATAACTATTAGACTTAGTTAAGGTTGACTAAATCTATCCTAGAAGTTTTATATTTTTTTAAAATATAATTCTAAGCTGCTTTACTATATCTCCTAGTAAATTACTTGAGCTTTTTAGCATGACATCATATTAAAGAATCAAAAGTAACAAACTAGAAACAAAAAGTGTATAGATAAGAAATAGTTATCAATTGTGCTAATGCAATTATTCAAAAAGCAGATCGCCGATCTACTTGAATGCTAACAGCAGAAAAACGACGATGACGGTATTCCCAGAACATTCGCAACAACTTGAGTTGCCATCGCTGGTTTCGCCGACTTCGATTTGCCAGAGAAGTACTTTCAATCCCCTGCTCTAATTGGGAAAAATGGAGGTTTAACTGTTTTACTGGTCTAGCTTCGGAATTCATATTTTGGGCTTTAAATAATTAACTGAGTGATTAGTGCTGCTCCCATAACCGTCAATCGCCAATCAAAAGATTAGGACTAGGAGATGAATCAGAGCTAGTACTAGCTAAAAACTCACAGCTAAAGCCCACAATTCATCTCTTGAGAAATAGTAAGTAGCAATTAAACTTTGAACTTTTGAGCGCTGGTCTGAAGTTGATCGGTGATCTTCAACAGCTGTTTGGTCGAGTCAGAAACGGCGATCGCATCACTTGAAGTTTGGCTGGCGATTTGGGCTACTTCAGCAATAGTATTATTGATTTGCTGACTGGCTCGTGACTGCTGAACTGTTTCTTGGGCAATCTGCTTGAGCCGATCTCCCACTACCGTACTCGATGAGGCAATCTGATTTAACTTTTGACGGGTTTCATTGACCAACTTGGTCCCCGCTACCACTTGCTCTGTGCCCTGTTCCATCGCTGTCGATACTTCTTTGGTATCTAGCTGGATACTGGCTACTAGTTTTTCAATCTCCGTGGTCGCTTCGGCGGACTGTTTGGCTAAGGTTTGCACTTCCTCAGCCACGATGGCAAAGTTCTGTCCATCTTGACCGGCGCGATTGGCCTCCAAGGATGCATTTAACGCTAACAGATTGGTCCGGTCGGCAAAACTATTAATCAGGTTGACTACCTTAGAAATCTTTAGGGATGATTCTCCCAACCGTTTCACTTTTTTGGCGGTATCAGCTACGGTTTCTCGGATGGCAAAGATTCCTTCTACCGTCCGCTCCATGCCTAAATTGCCCACCGTTACTGTATTGGTTACTTCTTGGAACGATTTTTCCACTAATTCGGCATGGGCTGCCACATTTTGAATCGATTCGGTCATCGTCTTGATTTGTTTCAGTGCCGAGGCGATCGCTTCTGATTGTTCCGTAGCACTGGAAGATAGGGATTGGGCGATCTCCCCATTGTTCGACGTGGTGCTCGCTATTTGGGTCACCGATTGTTGCACCTGGGTCACTATTTGCCTTAGGTTTTCTACCGTCGCATTGTAGGAGTCAGCTATCGTGCCAATCTCTCCCTCTCTAATAGTCGCTCTGATGGTTAAATCTCCTTTGCTAATCGGGTCGACCTCCATCAATAACTCCATCGCCTGTTGTTGCAGTTGTTCCTTGAGGCTTTTTTGCTCCAGTAACAAGTCCGTTCTCTCTTTGGCTAACATCACTTGAGATGCTAGTTGGGCAAAAAAGTCAATCTCTCCCTGTCTCCAGGTTCGTGAACGGTCACATTGCTGGATTACCAAAAATCCTTGAAACTGTTGTCCCACAAATAGCGGTGCTGATAACTCTGATTTGACTTCAAATGCTTCGAGTTCTCTTAAATGAGGCAGCTTGAATTTGGCTTGGTAAATATTATTGACCACTCTTACCTGTTCGGAGTCATCCTCCATCAGATATTGATGCAGATAGTTGAGTTGGGCTACCTTGGTCTGTAATCTCGCCACCCGGTCTGATTTGACTGCTTCGGCGACAATCTCTCCTTGCTCATCCCGTTGATGACGATAGATGATCGCCCGGTCTACCTTGAGGATCGGGATGATTTCTTCGACTGCTAACTGAAACACCGCTCGTGAATCGACTGCTCCTGCTAGTTTGAGGGTCAAATCTTTGAGTAGTTGGGAGCGTCTGGCTGCTTTATCCTTCTGTACAATCAGCGACTTGAGCTGTACTGCCATCTTATTGATGTTACTCCCCAGGGTCGCTAACTCATCGGAACCGGTCACTTCCAGCTGGGTATCCCAATCACCCCGTCCAATCTTCTTGACTGCTCCGGCTGCGGCCACAATCGGTAAGGTGGCTTGATGAGCCAGCAGAGCTGCCAGACCCCCAATCAACAAGGCTGCTCCCGTCGTCCCCAGCAGTAAGGTTAAACGTAATTGATTCAGCGGCGCAAAGGCTTCATCTACTGGCGTGGATACCGCCAGCTGCCAACCTGAACCCATTACGCCCTCTATTTGCGGGATCGAGGCCACACTGACGATCGAATCGTCTCGGTCATTATTATCAAACATCACCCTGGTACCGATGATACTTGTTGCTTTGCCTCCATTGCTCAGTTTCTCTTGTACCTGCGCCATCAGCTCCGGTAGGTCTTTAAAATCCATCCCCGCATCTCGACCGAGTAACTCTCTTTCATCTGCCGCAAATACTTGTCCATTGCTATCGACTAGCTTGTGTTCTAATCCCCGCAACAGAGATGGTTGAAAGATATGCTGCCAATTGGTTAACGGCATTCGAGCTGCCAGTACCCCAATCACCGCTCCCGTCTCTTCATCCTTAATCGGGGCGGCTATATCGAGACTATTGTTCACTGATGCTGCCGAATTGATCTCTGGTGTATTCACCGCCACTGACTGGGATTCAATCGCTCGCTGAAAATATTCCCGGTTACTATAATTTTCTGTTGAGTCTAACGGTCGTGGCGATTTTGATTGAAACATCAAATTACCATTAGTATCAAACATGGCAATGCTGTCATATTGATGCCGATGGGTATCTATGTAGTTATCTAAATGGGCAATCTTCTGCGATACTGATGCCACTTGGTTGATTCCCGAATCTGTATATAGTGGCGAGCTGGCAATGGAATCGATATCACTAATCAAATGATTGGTAAACAGACTGACTTTTTGTCTGATCTCCAAGGTGGTACTCTCTTGATCGCTGACGATCTGTTTCATCAACGATTGGGTCGCTAAATGATGGGCTACCCCCCCCACCGTGGCGATCGGTACGATGCCAATTGCTAGGGCAATTAAGGTGGCTTTGCGTCGCAAATCTAACCCCGTCCACGAGCGGAAGATGCGCTCCTTTAGTGGTAATTCCGAAGCCGCCACTGATTTGAGCACCTTCGAGGCATTTTTGGCTTGAGTAATTTTATTTCTAACTCCTGATGAATCTTGAATAAATAAATTAGTAATCATTAGAATAATTCAGACTAGATGTGTGTAGAATATTTGACTCAGTTGAGAATTAAGTGTGAACTGGCTGATTTATCGTTGGGTGAGCGAAATTTACGGTGGCCAAAATTTAAATTTTCGTTACTCGTTACTTTTTACTCGTTACTTCAAGCGTTTGTCTTATTTAACTCCCACACCTTTTTTCGTTCACCCGTTATCGTTCTGACCCACCTCAACCACTGATGGGGTCTTCGACAATCTTTTGCCAAACCAGCTCCAGGTCCACCACTGGCAACACTTCACTGGCTGATGGCGAGCAGTAACCCTGCAACAGTTGTCCCATCTCACTATTGCCCTCTGCCGTTGCTGCCTGAATTGAATTCAATTCACACTGTTCGGTGCGTTTGACCTGGTCCACGACTAATCCCAGTAGCCGATTGGCGGCATTTTCTGGTCCTACCTGAACCACAATTGTCGTGTAATTGGCTACTGACCTGGCTTGTTGCGAGATCAGTCCCAACCCCATTAAATGACTTAAATCTGCCAGCAACAGGATTTCTCCCCGATGATTGTACGCCCCCATGATCCAGCTGGCCATGTGGGGCATCGGCACCACTAACTCCGTGGCCACCGTCAATACTTGCATCACTTGCTCTGCCGGCAGTAAGCTGACTGTTTCTCCCCCCAGATGTAATCGCAAAAATTGCCCCCTGCTCGAAGCTGGAGCCAGGGATTTGTTTTCTGACTCCTTCACCCCTGTGGCCAATATTTCCGCTGACATTATGACACCTCCTGAGTTAAATTCTCTGGGTTGATTACTTCTCTCAAGATCCTGGCTATTTCTTGTGATGCCACTGGCTTGGTGATATAGGCATCTGCTCCCTGCTTCAGTCCCCAAAATTTATCTAACTCCGTTCCTTTGCTCGAACAAAAGATGATCGGTATCTGATTGGTTCTGGGGTCATTTTTGAACTGTCTACAGATTTCAAATCCACTCCGACCTGGTAGTAAAACATCGAGAAAAATTACATCGGGTTGGTATTGTCGCAGTTGTTCTTGGGCTTCTTCTTCGCTTTGAGCTGTGAGCACCTCAAAACCACTTTGATGTAAACCCAATTCCAACACTTTGCGGTCTACTAGACAATCTTCGATAATCAGGGCTGTATTCATGAGCTTTATTACAGGTAAAGGAATTGATAATATGGGAGCGATCCTAAATGAGATTTTAAATCTGACTGGCTCGATATCTTTAGCCAAGAGCCAGCCACAGCCAATTAACAGTAGAGGGTTAAATCTTCATGACATTCTTCTGCCAGATAGGTTAATGATTTGAACCTCAGCAGCATCAGTTGGTCATAAAAGGGATTCAACTTACACAGTGGCGGAATCGATAGCAGGGTATACGAACCCAGTTTGATTTCCCGTTCAAACGGACAACTTGCCGGTATCACTCGGCAAATCCATCTGGCTAGACTAGGACTACTGATTTCTATTCTCTCTAGTCTTTTTTGTAATCGCTGTAAGAAGAATAAGATAATCGGAAAATTATTCATGGTTTTGGCTCTACTTGGTTGATTGGTTACAGTTTTGGCACCCTCTAAGCTACTTGTTGACGCGAATTTAAGTCTCTTGCCGTACTCCCTGTCAGCTGGCTCAGGGTGCAGTGCCGAAGATGTTTTCTCATTGTCTCTTTGACTGCCTGCTTATCCACATTCGCCTTACTCAGGAAGTCTGAGGCTCCTACCAACTTGGTTTTGACTCGGTCTACCATGCCATCATTCCCCGTCAGGATGATGATCGGCGTATTCTGGAAGATCGATATTTGACGCAGTTTATTGCACAGTTCGTAACCGTTGATATTGGGCATCATTAAATCCAGAAAGATTAGATCTGGCTTGAGGGCCATCAGGATACTAAACGCTCTTAACGGGTCGTTGATTCCCACAAAACGATACCCTGCTCCCGTCATAAATTTTTCTAAGGAACTACAGATTAACGGGCTATCGTCTACACAGGCAATTAATGGTGGCTGCAACTTCACCTCTGAGGATACTCCTAACATTGGTTCGGCAGGTCTGGTATATTGATTAACTCGACTAACCCTGACTGTAAGTAGGGCAATAAAGACCGGGTAAACGATAGGGTCTCTCGCTTCATGTTAAACGCCAGATCTCTTAGCGTTTGCTCCTTGCTTAACATCTGGTTCAGCATCTCAAATAAGTTCGCTGAGGTACTTTGTTGTAACTCCTCTGGTTTTCTAATCACCGGTGCGAGATTGGGACTAAAATCTGTGGCTTGAGCTTCTTGCCATGATGCCCACTGACGCCTCACCTCTGCTACTATCCGAGTCCCATCGATCAGGATTATTCCCTGAGCCGATGATTCTCCCGGCTGCAATTCGTAGCTAATGTTTCCCGCTTGGGTAATATCAAACAGCACCTCGACTACTGTCGACCAGATGATCTTGGTTGCCTGTTGTCGATTTATTTTTCCTTGTTTGACCCAGTCATACAGTAGTTGATACTGCCAACACCGATTGCAGTTTTCTGCCGTCATGTGCGACAGGTCTGATGTTTCCCCCGCCAGTTGCGCTGTCAGCTCTGGCAAATACGTGATGATGTTTCTCTGCCATCTTTTGACCGGATGTGTTCCTCCTGTGGCATACACTACTCGACCCAGATGCAGATAGATCGTCCAACGGTCTCCTTTGGACTCTCTTAACTCTACTCGACCATCAAATCTCAGTTGTTTGAGGGTTTCAAATAACTCGCCTTGGGTTGGTAAATCAAACTTATTTCCTGATAGGGCTTGCCCTTTGAGGGCTCGTAAATTTGTCGATTTGGCAGAAGCTTTTTTATTCATTTCTCTGTTGGACAATCAATGGTTAATGGATTAACTAGACGGCGGTACAATTTTCGGCTTTAAGCTACCTGGTTTTCTGAGCTAATCACTTTGGCGTTGAATTTTCTCCCCTGGGCTACCATCGGCTGTCGACGGCGAGAAGAGTATCTGGGGCTGATTCCCGGCAAATCATCGGCGGCTGCTTGAGTTGTGATTAAGGCTCCTGCTGGTACGTAGCGGTCATCTGCTATATTCACTCCCATCACCAACGCTTTGGGCTCCACCACGCAATTACTTCCTACTGTCGCTCTAAAGATTAGTGATTGCATCCCCACATAGGTCTCTGCTCCGATACTTGCTGGTCCGCATATCTGACATTGATGGGCTAGAGTCACTCCTCTATCGATATACACTCCATAGTAATGTCCATTTACCTCTACTACCGGCTCCCCCATCAGTTCTTGATGATGTCCTGTGTCTACTCCCTGTACTATTACTCCATCTCTTATTTGCACCTCTTGACTCACCCACACTAGTCGCTCCCGTTCTCCTCTAATTGAGGCTCCTGGCGCTACCATTACTCTCTCTCCCAGATACACATTCCCGATCACTGCTGCTAGGCTATGTACCTCGGCGGTGCCTTCGACTTCTGGACTCAGCTCTGGACTTGGCTGATAATTGAGCACACTGGCTGTTTGACTTTGATGGTTTTGGTTATGATTAAAAGTTATTATCTTATTCATCGAACATTTCTTGGTTGATTGGCTGCTTTTTTCGGCTTATTTTCTTGGTTAAAAGTTATTCTGGTGAATAATACTGTTGTTTTAGGCTTTAGTTTAGAATTGTCGGTAACACTCTTTGGCACTACCTTTTTTACTTCTCGAGACTCCGACTTTTGTTCAGACTACTAATTAGTTTGGTTGACCAACTCCTGAGCCTCGAGCCTTTTTTACTCCTCCTCACCCTAACTGACCAAAGGTTACAAACTCGTTACTAAACTTTTCTGTCGATTCCTTGTTCTATCAGTTTTCTTCTCTTGGACTTTAAGAAATTATCAACATGAGGAAATAGGGAGACGGGAAAAATTGACCCACGGTACGCGTACCGCAATCCAAAATCTTTTAAAAATTATCCCGTTTGAGAACTACGGTTTTAAAATGAAGTCTTCCCTAATTGATCGGCTTGTTACTTTTTCTGAGAGAGATGTGAAATCAAGCGGATTATTGAGTAATGTAACAAAATGCAGAGTTACGCCATTTATTCCAGAAAGCTAACTAGAAGTATTAAACAACACTTTTATTAATGAAATAAAAAACCAGATGCTTGAAAGTAATTAGCAGTTTTTTATTCCGCCTAATTGCTATTTATAACAACACTCAATCAATAATTAACATCTGGAGAAGTAATTAAATGATTTATAAGACAAATATTCCGGTAAGTAGTTTAGTTAGCTCTAATCAAAACAATAATTTAGTAGAAAATAAGTTTGGTTTTCAAGATAAACTATACTCTTGTAATCAAAAAAGAGATAAACAGTTAATCAGTCTTTCTTCCAAGATTTTACAAACTAGTATTAACCAAAAACAGGGAATGCACCCTAGAAGATTTTGTCGTCGTTGGTTTGGATTAGAAGCTACTAAGAAAAATGGTAAATCTCGTTTCACAGAGGGGCAAATTTTAGCCATGGAGTCAGAACATGGTTATCGAGAACAGTGTATTAATTTGATTGCTAGCCTCTTAAAAATTAAACCTAATACTATTCATCGTTGGGGTAAAGGAGTTGCCTTTGACAAAATTCCTACCGATAAACGAGAAAAATATGAAATTTATTTGAGCTATATAGATGCAATAAGAGTCATCACTACAACCTTAGTAAAATTAGATGAAGTATCATTGTCAAGGCTACTACGGCAATTAGAAATGAGGTAATAAGTAGAAATCAAAAATTTAAAACTGTATTCTATACATAAAACTTTTGAGTTAATAGAAACATAAACTTTATAATTTGAATCAAATCAAAAACAAAATAATTGTAATTAATTAAATTTACTTACAATTATTTGTAAGAAACAAACCACTAGTTTGTAGCTAATATATATAGGCAAAATTAGTTACGCATCACCTATTACTCAGGTTAGTAATGATTTAAGGAGATTGAAGCTAATGAAGGTGCAATGGAAAAAGCTATTACTGAAAATATCCCTATGGCTAGTAACTGAAATTTGGTTGAGTTTTTTAGGTATTGACAATTTAGCTGACTATAGTGAATATGTTTTAGAAAAGCATATTATTGTGCAGCCACTACTAATATTTTATTCTATATCAAGAGCCAGAAGTCCATAATTTAGTTATTTGTAGGTAGGTAAAGTTCTAAAAATAAGTAAAGTCTAACTAACAAGAGTTTTTTTATCGAATATTTAGTTTTAGAAGTAAAAAAAATTTAAATTTAAAATTATCAAGAAGTTTTTTAAGGTAATTATTTAAAAATATAGTTACTTTGAGTAAAACTTGACACATGTGCTCAAAAAATCTAGGTATAATGATGCAATTTTTGCCCAATTTAAATACTCAATATTCTACACTGATTGAACTTTTGCGCTATCGAGCAAATCAACAAAAAGACAAGCAAGCTTACATTTTTATGACTAATGGAAATGTAGAAGGTGATGCTTTGAGTTATAAAGAGCTAGATCGTCAAGCAAGAGCGATCGCAGCGCAATTACAAAAGTTTCAAGTGCAAGGTGCACGAATTCTCTTGCTTTATCCTCAAAGTTTAGAAGTTATAGCTGCTTTCTTTGGTTGCATGTATGCAGGAGCGATCGCCATTCCCGCTCCTGCTCCAGAAGCTAGTAGACTCAAGCGAACTTTACCTCGACTACAGGCGATCGCCAAAGATGCTCAAGCCTCCTTTGTACTTACCACGAGAGGGATTATTTCCTTAGTTGAGGAACAGTCAAAGCAAACTCCAGAATTTGAGGCAATGCACTGGCTAGCTACCGAAGAAATAGATTTAGAATCGGCTCGGGGTTGGCAAGAGCCAAATATAGCTAGTAATGCTTTAGCATATCTACAATACACTTCTGGTTCTACTTCGACACCAAAGGGCGTAGCAATAAGCCATCAAAACATTCTATTTCACTGTGCCAATTTACAAAAAGCATGCGGATACAATGAAGATAGTGTAACAGTTACCTGGATGCCCTATTTTCACGATTATGGGCTGGTAGAAGGACTACTCGAACCACTGTACAATGGTACTCCTTGCTACTATATGTCTCCCTTTAGTTTTATTCGGCGACCGTTTCATTGGCTCCAGGCGATGTCTCACTATCGAGCTACCCACAGTCAAGCGCCCAATTTTGCCTACGAACAATGTGTGCGTCGAATTACGCCAAAACAAAGAGAACAACTAGATTTAAGTAATTGGCAAGTAGCAGGTAATGCAGCAGAACCCATTAACCCCAAAGTTTTAGAAAGTTTTATCCAAACTTTTGCCTCGTGTGGTTTTCGTCCTCAGACAATGAGTCCTGCTTACGGACTAGCTGAGGCAACTTTATTAGTTTCGACCAGCACGTCAACTGAAGCACCAGTTATTCTTAATCTTCAACCAAGTGCTTTAGAAAAAGGTCGAATACAAAAAGCAGATAACTCCGAGCCAGTAGTACGACGGTTAGTAAGTTGTGGAGGGTTAGTCTGTGATACTCAGGTGGCGATTGTTAACCCCCAAACTTTGACTAGATGTGACTTCGATGAAGTAGGTGAAATTTGGGTTTCTGACCCCAGTGTAGCTCAGGGCTATTGGCAGCGTGAAACAGAAACAGATGCTACTTTTCGCGCCTTCATTGCCGATACTGGGGAAGGTCCCTTTATGCGTACTGGCGATTTGGGATTTATCTATGAGGAAGAACTATTTATCAGTAGCCGGATTAAGGATGTAATTATCATTCGCGGTACTAATCACTATCCCCAAGATATTGAATGGACAGTACAGGAATCCAACTCATCCTTAAGACCGGAAAATGGAGCTGCTTTTTCCGCAGAGGTGGATGGAGAAGAGCGACTAATAATAGTTCAGGAAATTGAGCGGGGTCATTCACAGAAAATAGATCCAGATCGAGTGATGGAAACTATCTGTAAATTAGTAGCCGAAGAACATGAAATCCCTGTCTACGCCGTTAATTTACTAAAAACCGGCACCATTCCCAAAACCTCCAGCGGTAAGATTCAACGTAGTGCTTGTCGACGAGATTGGCTCAATGGAAATTTAAGTGTGATCGCCAGTTGGCAATCTCCTATAGCCAATTTGAGAAATGCTGATAACAGAGAGCAATCTTTAGAATTGAAACAAAAAAATGGAGCAAGTAATAATAGGTATCATTCTCTTAATCATGTCACTTCTCTTCAAGCACAAAAAGTAGAGCCAGCTACTAACAACTCAGCTAAAAATAGTAAAGCGAAAACGGATGAATTAATTCAATGGTTGCGTAGTTATGCTAATGAGCGAGTTAATTCTCGTCTAATAGATGAACGCAGGTGTATACCTCCCTATATTGTGCTTGATTTGGGTAATCGTGGGCTATTAGGATTGCAAGTTCCCGAGTCCCAAGGAGGTTTAGCCCTTAATAATTCCGATACGATGCGGATTATGGAACAGTTGGGCGCGATCGACCAATCCCTAGCATTAGTTGTGTTCAATCATAATATTTTGGGAACTCGTCCGATCCTTAAGTATGGTCGGAGTTCATTACAACAAGAATTGATTCCTCAACTAGCTACAGGTCGAGAACTGGCTGCATTTGCGGTTTCGGAACCTGGTGCTGGCTCCAATCCTCGAGGGATCGCTACTACCGCTACTCCCGAAGGAGAAGGAGTCTGGCGCTTAAAAGGAACTAAGTATTGGAGTGGTTTAGCAGCTTGGGCTGGAGTGATTAATATCTTTGCTCAAACTTTAGACCATCAAGGTCAACCAAAAGGAATTAGTGGTTTTGCGGTGCGTCAAGACACGCCAGGATTACGTCAAGGTCCTGAGTGTATGACTTTGGGAATGCGAGGCATGATTCAAAATACTATTTATCTTGAAGGTGCCAGAGTAACGGCAAATCAACTTTTAGGTGAAGTTGGTCAGGGTATGAATGCTGCTCAAGATGCCATGATGTATGGTCGTTTAATTATCGGTGCCTTTGGTTTGGGTGGAATGAAACGCTGCGCTCAACTGATGCTACGTTATGCCTCTCGTCGATCTATTTCTACCGGACGATTATTAGATAATCCTGTCACTTTAGCGCGATTAGGAGAACTCAACGCCCAGATTGCCGGCTTAGAGACATTAATTGCCAGGATGACTAGATTACTCGATCGCGGTCATGTTTTACCTGTCGAACCGTACATTGTTTGTAAAATTGCGGGAGCAGAGTTTTTCTGGCAAGCTACGGACAGCCTAATACAACTTTTAGGAGGAAGAGGTTATCTCGAAAATAATATTGCACCTCAACTTTTACGAGATGCGAGAGTATGTCGAATTTTTGAAGGTCCGACAGAAACGCTTAATATGTATTTGGGTTCTCGGACTCTCAATCAGAGTGATGAATTACACCGATTTCTCTCTCACATATTGGATGCTCCAGATCTAGCTCGGGACCTACAAACTATTGTGGCTCAAATCCAAGAACGTCATTTAGATAAGCAATCTGCTTTCTCTGATCGCACTACATCTATGCGTTGGGCTGCTACCCTAGCAGGAGAAATTGCCACCTCGGCTATTTTACTGGCTGTTCTCCAAGAAGCTTGCAGACAGAATACCTCAGAGCGTTTGCTTCGAGCAAGGGAATGGGCAGAGCTTAGTTTTGAGCATAAGTGTCAAACAGCTTTGTGGGGAGGTCCTAGAGAAGCAATATTAGCGAATGGAGAAGTTACCAGCTCAATTATTGGTAATTATACTCAGACTATTGGAGATTTAGAACAAACTCTGGCAGGAGAAGATCAAGGATTAGATGAATATTTAAGACTAGAACGGGAGCCAGATAATCAATTGCGTCCTCAGGTGATATTCGATAACGCAGATATAAGTTTAGATCGGGAAATAAAGAAATTAAGTAATAATAGCTCTTCAGATTCAGTAAACGACTCCCAAACTATTGCACCTATAGAGAATAATTCCATTTACACTGTTGAATCGATCCAAAACTGGATGATTAACTTACTGCACAAAGAATGGAGAATACCAATGTCATCACTCGATCCGAGTCAATCTTTTGCTGACTATGGTTTGGATTCGGTAATGGCAGTAAATTTAGCCCAAGAAATTGAAGATTGGTTGCAATCACCTATAGAAGCCACTATTGTTTGGAACTTCCCTACCATTAAGTCTTTAGCCCAACATTTAGCTAGTGAACTTAATCAACTATTAGCAAATTCTCAAGCTGACCAAGAAATAGTAGAACCTGATTTAATGCCATTGTCTAATTCGCAGACAATGACAGAGGACTTAGAAGAAATATCAGAGGCGGAAATGGCTCAATTACTTAACGAACAAATTGCTGTCGTTCGCCAAAGAAATTCTAATTAAGACTTTTTTCTACCTCAACCCCAAATCTCAACTAGCTAAACCCTATATTTGAGGTACTAGTAAATGAATCACAATCAAACTAATCCAGAACATACTGAGCATCGATCGCTGTTAAAAAATGCTCTGCTAGAACTAAAAAGAATGCACGCAGAACTAGATGCGCTTGAAAAGGGAATTACTGAACCGATCGCTATTGTCGGTATGGGTTGCCGTTTTCCTGGGGGGGCTAATAATCCTCAAGCTTATTGGGAGCTGTTACGCAACGGAGTCGATGCTATTAGTGAAATTCCCTCAGACCGTTGGGATGTGGATGCTTACTACGATCCCGATCCAGAAACTCCGGGTAAGATGTATACTCGCTACGGCGCTTTTCTCAAAAATGTCGCGGAATTCGATCCGCAATTTTTTGAAATTTCTCCACGGGAAGCTCACAGTATGGATCCCCAACAACGATTGTTACTGGAGGTGACTTGGGAAACTTTAGAAAACGCAGGTATCGCTCCTCATAGTCTCAAAGGAACTCAGACAAGTGTGTTTATGGGAGTTTGTTTTGATGACTATGCCAAATTTAATGTTAAGTCGACAGATACTGCACGCATCTCTGCTTACGATAGTTTAGGGAATTTTCGCAGTGTGGCAGCAGGAAGGATCGCTTATTTTCTGGGGTTACAGGGTCCAACCATGCAGTTGGATACCACTTGTTCTTCGGCACTTTTAGGTATTCATTTAGCTTGTCAAAGTCTGCGAACTAAAGAGTCTAATTTGGCTTTAGCAGGAGGTGTAAATTTGATGCTGGAACCAGGAACTACAATTGGTTTCTGTAAGCTCAAGGCTTTATCTGCTGACGGTAGATGTAAGACTTTTGATGCTGCTGCTAATGGCTATGTGCGAGGAGAAGGTTGTGGAATAGTCTTACTCAAACGACTCTCTGATGCTTTAGCTGATGGCGATCGCATTCAGGCAGTAATTAGAGGTTCGGCAGCTAATCATGATGGACGTAGTAATGGCTTGACTGCCCCCAATGGTTCGGCACAAGAAACATTATTACGCCAGGCTCTAGCTCATGCTAAAGTCAAGCCTCATCAAATTCAATATGTGGAAGCTCATGGTACCGGGACATCTTTAGGCGATCCGATAGAAGTTTCTGCTTTGGGTCGGGTTTTGGGGAAAGGACGTTCTACTGATGATCCTTTGATGATCGGTTCAGTTAAAACTAATTTTGGTCATTTGGAAACCGCAGCCGGTATTGCTGGGGTGATGAAAGTGGTCTTATCTTTGCAAAATCAAGAAATTCCGCCACATTTACATCTCAATGAACCAAATCCTTACATTCCTTGGCATAAATATCCCTTAGTTGTCCCAACAGAACCAATTTCTTGGTCAGCCAAGGCAGGAACAAGATTAGCTGGTGTTAGTTCTTTTGGAATGAGTGGCACTAATGTTCATGTGATTTTAGAACAAGCCCCTCAACCTACAGTGGTCAAAGCTAAAGATTCAATAGAGCGTCCTCGTCATCTGCTTACTTTATCAGCCAAGAATGAAGCTGCTTTACGGCAGATGAGCCAAGATTATCTACAGTTCTTAGAGTCTAATTCAGAAGCATCTTTGGCAGATATTTGTTTTACTGCCAATACAGGGCGATCGCATTTCGACTGTTGTTTAAGCTTAGTCAGTAAATCTAATTGGCAATTTAAAAAACAGCTAACTGCTTTCACTTCTCAACAACAGGTTACAGGGTTAATCAGCGGAACAGTAAATAAAAGTAGTAATAAAAAAATTGCTTTTCTCTTTACTGGACAAGGTTCTCAGTATCAAGGAATGGGGTATCAACTCTACCAAACTCAGCCTACTTTTAAAAAGACCATTAATCGCTGTGGGGAAATAATTAAACCCTATCTAGATATATCTTTACTAGATATTCTTTATTCTCCAGCGGAAATAGAGAAGCGATCAACAATGATTGATCAAACCAAGTACGCTCAACCTGCTATCTTTGCGGTGGAATATGCTTTAGCTAGACTGTGGCAATCATGGGGAATTGAGCCTTCAGTAGTGATCGGACATAGTCTTGGGGAGTATGTCGCTGCGACTATTGCAGAAGTATTTACCCTCGAAGATGCTTTAAAGTTAGTGATTGCCAGAGGACATTTGATACAGCAATTACCCTCAGGAGGAGCAATGGTATCGGTCCTCGCTTCAGAGTCAAGAGTTCAACAGGCGATCTCCCGAAGGACAGTGGCTGTGCCAATCACACCTTATGTGCCAGAAGTATCGATTGCAGCTATTAACGGTATTAGTACTGTTATTTCTGGTGAGGAAGCAGCGATCAAAGCTGTAGTTATGGACTTGGAAACAGAGGGGATCAAAACTAAAAAATTAAATGTTTCCCATGCTTTCCACTCTCCTTTAATGCAACCAATGTTGGCGGAGTTTAAGCAGGTTGCCCAAACAATTAATTATGCCCCACCCAAACTGAATCTGATTTCCAATCTCACAGGCAAATTAGCTACTACCGAAGTGGTGACTCCAGAATATTGGTGTCGCCATATTCTTCAGCCGGTGCGCTTTGCTCAGGGAATAAACACTTTAACGCAACAGAAATATCAAATATTTCTCGAAATTGGCTCTAAACCAATTTTGTTGGGCATGGCTCACTCATTTTTAACTACTCAAGCACCAACAAATTCTTCAGCCTACACTTGGTTGCCTAGTTTACGCCCAGGAAAAGATGAATGGCAACAAATGCTCCATAGCTTGGCGCATTTATATGTTCAAGGAGTAGCGATAGATTGGTCAGGTTTTGATCGCGATTATTCCCGCTTGAAAGTCGAGTTACCTACTTATCCTTTTCAACGTCAGCACTATTGGGTAGAAAAATACTCTCCAAC
Source organism: Pleurocapsa sp. PCC 7319 (assembly GCF_000332195.1). Taxonomy (NCBI): domain Bacteria; kingdom Bacillati; phylum Cyanobacteriota; class Cyanophyceae; order Pleurocapsales; family Pleurocapsaceae; genus Pleurocapsa; species Pleurocapsa sp. PCC 7319. The sequence continues at coordinate 50,988 of NZ_KB235924.1, read as the reverse complement.
ACCGTATCTTGAAAGTTTAAATCCTCTTACTTCTTTACTAAATCAAAATAACAATCAAGACTTAATCCAGCAATTAACAAAAAGCGGCGATTTTTCAGCACAGGAACCAAAAAAACTCTCAAAAGTTTTAGATGTCTTAGCTAAGCAAAATCTGGCGCTAAAAGAAGTCCCAGCCAAAGAAGTTAACTTAGGATCTCAATCACCCAAGCTAAGGCAACAATTAGAACAAGCTTTACCGCATCAACGCTTGGATTTATTAACTATCTATATTCAACAAGAAGTTGCCTCTGTGTTAGGTCTGGATGAAGAGCAACTACCTGAATTGCATCAAGGATTTTTTCAACTGGGGATGGATTCGTTAATGGCAGTCGAGTTGAAAAATCGACTCGAAATCAGTCTAGGATCTTCTTTGCCCACAACTATTACCTTTAACTATCCCAACATCGCAGCTTTGGCTAAATATTTGGTGACTCAAATAATTCTAGTAGAAACTCCAGAAGATACCAATACCATCTTAGAGGTTGATAATTCTGAGTTAACTTCCCGGGAGACTGAATTAGATCAGCTTTCAGAAATTGAGATGGAAGCTTTGCTAATGGAAAAATTACAAACATTATCGGGGCAAGCTTAAATGAGTAACACTGCAAACAACTCCCCTTTAAAACAAGCTTTTTTGGCTTTGGAAAAAATGCAAGTCAAACTCAAAGCAATGGAGGCAGCTCAACATGAGGCGATCGCTATTGTTGGTATGGGTTGTCGTTTTCCTGGTGGAGCTAACGATCCTGAATCTTTCTGGCAATTACTAAAAGATGGGCAAGATGGGATTGAAGAAGTACCTCGCGATCGCTGGGATATTAATCAGTACTACGACCCCAATCCTGATACTTCTGGCAAAATGTATACCCGCTGGGGTGGCTTTTTAGACAGTAAGGTAAATGAATTCGATCCTCACTTTTTTGGTTTAACTCCTCGGGAAGTTAGCAGTATGGATCCCCAACAAAGATTATTACTAGAAGTTAGTTGGGAAGCATTGGAATATGCGGGTATTGACCCCGATCACCTTAGAGGTAGCTCTACAGGGGTATTTATAGGCATTAATACGGCAGACTATGGAGAATTACAAACCCAGTCTCAAGATATTAGTCAACTAGGGGCACATTTCTTTACTGGCAATACTTCTAGTGTAGCGGCGGGTCGTCTTTCCTATATTTTAGGTTTACAAGGTCCAACTCTAGCAGTAGATACTGCCTGTTCTTCTTCTTTAGTATCGGTGCATTTAGCTTGTCAGAGTTTGAGAGCTAGAGAATGTGGCTTGGCAGTTGTCGGTGGAGTTAATTTGATGCTTTCACCCCAAACTAGTATTGTTCTCTCACGGATGCGGGCATTGGCTGCCGATGGTCGTTGTAAAACCTTTGCAGCCAATGCCGATGGTTATGGAAGAGGAGAAGGTTGCGGTGTGGTTATCCTCAAACGTCTTCAGGATGCTATTGTGGATGGCGATCGCATTTTAGCCCAGATTCGAGGAGTAGCTATTAATCATGATGGTTCCAGTAGTGGGCTGACTGTTCCGAATGGATTGGCACAGCAACAGTTAATTCGCTCTGCTTTGGCCAATGGAAAAGTCCAGCCTAAAGAAATTAGTTATGTAGAAGTTCATGGAACGGGTACTGCTTTGGGAGATCCCATCGAAGTTGAAGCTTTGGGAGCAGTATTAAGTAAGGGACAAGAGGTCACTTTAGGTTCGGTTAAAGCTAATATTGGTCATCTAGAAGCAGCCGCAGGAATGGCCAGTTTAATTAAGGTGGTCTTGGCAATGCAAAAAGGGCAAATACCCCCTCAGCAGCCTATAGCTCAACTTAATCCCGTAATTGACTGGCAAAATCTCTCTTTTAATATTCCTCATCACTTAATTCCTTGGGCTTTGTCTCAAGGAGAACGCCGTCTGGCTGGTGTTAGTTCTTTTGGCATGAGTGGCACTAATGCACACATTATTGTAGAAGAATCAAGCTCCACGATTGCGAAATCCTCCTTGACTGACAATTGTCTATCTGCACCAAATCGCCCATTACACCTATTAACCCTATCTGCCAAAAATGAGGCAGCTTTGATGGAGTTAACCCAGCGATACAGTAGCTTCCTAGCTAAAAACCAAGATAAGTCCCCAGAAAATATTTGTTTTACGGCTAATACAGGGCGATCGCATTTTGAGCATCGTCTTAGTGTGATCGGTAATTCGGTGGAGCAAATAGAGAAAAAACTTGTTAGTTATGCTTCAGGTAAGACAACTACTGGTTTGTATCAGAGAAAAGTAAATAAGGGACAAAATCAAAAAATAGCCTTCCTATTTACTGGTCAAGGTTCTCAATATCCAGGAATGGGAGATCAACTTTACCAAACTCAGCCTACTTTTAAAAAGACCATTGATCGCTGTGGAGAAATTTTAAAGTCTTATTTGGATATACCTTTACTAGAGATACTCTATCCTTCTGAGGAGGATCGATCTTCGGTGATCAATCAAACTCGGTACACTCAACCTGCTATCTTTGCGGTGGAATACGCTTTGGCACAATTATGGCAATCTTGGGGCATTCAACCTGATATTGTCATGGGTCATAGTGTCGGGGAATATGTAGCAGCTACAATTGCTGGTGTATTTACCCTAGAAGATGGTCTGAAGTTGATTGCTCAACGAGGACGTTTGATGCAAGCTTTACCTCCTTCGGGAAAAATGGTGGCTGTCTTTGCTTCTGAAAGTAAGGTCAAAGAAGTTATTCAAGGGTATGAAGGTCAAGTCACAATTGCAGGGATTAATGCTCCGGAAAATATTGTTATTTCTGGTCAAGCTGAGGTTATGGAGCAGATTTTAGCAAGTTTAACTGTAGCGGAAATTGAGAGTAAAGCCCTTAAAGTTTCTCATGCTTTCCACTCTTCTTTGATGCAGCCGATGTTGGCAGATTTTCGTCAAGTAGCTGCAGAGATTAACTATAAACTACCCCAGATGGATCTCATAGCTAATGTCACGGGATCAATAGGCACGAAAGACATAGCTACCTCAGAATATTGGTGTCGTCATATCCTGGAGCCAGTTAAATTTGCTGTAGGAATGCAAACATTGCACGATCAGGGTTATAAGCTATTTATCGAGATTGGAGCTAAACCTACTTTACTGGGAATGGGACGTAGTTGCTTACCAGGAGAAGGTACTTGGTTGCCTAGTCTCCGTCCCGGACAAGATGATTGGCAACAAATGCTCCAGAGCTTAGCACAACTATACATTCAGGGAATATCTATAGATTGGGCGGGGTTTGATCGCGATTATGATCGTCATAAGATCGAGCTACCTACTTATCCTTTCCAACGTCAGTCTTACTGGTTTGAGCAAAGCAAACCCCAAGCGAAAATTAACCAGGAAAATCATGGTACTGCGATTGTGAATCTACTCCAGCAAGGAGATACGGATAATTTAGCGCACCAGTTGGTAAATAAAACTAATTTCTCCGCTTCCGAAGTAGAGTTATTGCCAAAAATACTCCAAATTTTAGCCCAACAGCACCAACAACAAGTAAGAGTAGCTGCTGTCCAAGATTGGTTTTATGAATTGGCTTGGCAACCTCAACCCCGACTAGAGCAGAATCAACCAGAAAGTGATCAGACAGGTACTTGGTTAATCATGAGCGATCGCACTGGTGTTGGTCAAGCTATGGCAGAACGGCTGGAGCAACGAGGGCAAGCTTGTATTTTGGCTTATGCCGCTCAAACTTATGACAAAGTGTCGGCAGGAGTTTGGCAGCTAAATCCTGCTCAGCCTGAACAGTTTGAGCATCTTTTAGCAGAATTTAGTGATTTAACTTTGACTAGAATAATTCATCTCTGGAGTTTAGATATACCGACATCGGCAGAGTTAAATATTTCTAGTTTAGAATCCGCTCAGTTACATAGTTGTGGTAGTACTCTCTATCTAGTTCAGGCTTTGGCTAAGTACCAGAGAGTAAATTTGCCTAAGTTGTGGTTGGTAACGCAAAAGGCAACGGTAGTAGGCTCTGAGTCTCCAGCTATAGCTCAATCTTCTTTGTGGGGTCTGGGTAAAGTTATCGCTGATGAGCATCCAGAATTTTGGGGAGGATTATTGGATTTAGACTCTCAAAATAGTACTATTAGTGTTACTTCTATAGTCAGAGAAATTAAAGATTCTGAGGGAGAGGATAATCTGGCTTTTCGAGATAGTCAGCGTTATGTCCGTCGTTTAGTCAGACAAAAAAAATCAGCTAACTTCTCTGGTTTATCTTTACAAGAAAATGGTACTTACTTAGTTACTGGTGGTTTTGGAGCTTTGGGTCTTAAAGTTGCTCAATACTTGGTAGATTTGGGAGCAAAATCTTTGGTTTTGTTGGCTCGTCGTCAGCCTAATTCTGAGCAGCAGCAAGTCTTGGCTCAACTAGAAGAGCAGGGAGCTGAGGTTAGTTTGGCTCAAGCTGATACATCTAGTGAAGATGATTTACTCAGAGTACTAGCAAAAATCAAAACTAATCTACCGCCACTCCGGGGTATCATCCATACTGCGGGAGTGCTGCGGGATGGTGTTTTAGTCAGTCAAAATTGGCAGTGTTTTACTGAGGTGATGGCTCCCAAAGTAAAAGGAGCTTGGTACTTACATAGTTTGACTCAGGATTTGTCTTTGGATTTCTTTGTTCTCTTTTCTTCGGCTACTTCTTTTTTGGGTTCACCAGGACAAGGAAATTATGCCGCTGCTAATGCCTTCCTGGATGCTCTCTCTTTCTATCGTCAGCAACAAGGATTACCAAGTACCACTATTAACTGGGGTCCTTGGGGGGAAGTAGGTATGACCGCGAGAATGGATGACCGCGATCGATCTCGAATGAGAGCTAAAGGATTAGAATTAATGAAGCCAGCATACTCTCTACAGGCTTTAGAGCAAGTTTTAGGTCAAAATATGACTCAAGTTGGTATATTTTCCCTTGATTGGACAAACTGGCTCAAACAATTTCCCAAAACCGCTCTACCAGCTTATCTTAAATCAATAGCGGGTGAGGTTAAACAATCAACCGAAAAAGGTGAATCAGAAACATCAGAAACCAAAATATTCCAAGTATTACTGAATGTATCTTCTCAAGAGCGAGAATCAATTTTAGTTGCCTATTTACAAGAGCAAATTGCCCAAGTATTACAATTAGATGCCAAAGAATTATCCACAGAAGATAATTTAATTGATCGCGGTATGGATTCCTTAATGGTTATGGAGGCTATTAATCAATTCCAAGAGCATCTCCAATTAATGTTATATCCTCGCGAATTCTATGAACGTCCCCGAATTAAAATTTTAGCTCCATATCTTTTATCAGAGTTTGAGCAGATCCATGGTGATTTATTAATTAAGCCAGAACTAGATACTATTTCTCCAGAACAAGCCCTTGCTAATTTTAAAGCCGTTGTTCATAATCTTCCTCAACAACCTAATAGTAAGCCTCCTGTTTTTATTCTTTCTAGTCCTCGCTCAGGTTCAACTCTGTTACGAGTTATGTTGGCTGGTCATTCTGAATTATTTTCTCCTCCAGAATTACATTTACTACCATTTAATAACATGACGGAGCGTCAGGAAGAACTAGCTCTTTCCTATTTTGGCGAAGGATTACAACGAGCCTTGATGGAAATTATGGAGATAGATTCCTCAGCCAGTCAAGCTATTCTCGATGAAATGGTATCCCAGAATTATTCTATTCAGCAGGTTTACCAAGTTCTCCAGCAATTAGCAGGCAATCGTCAACTAGTAGATAAATCCCCTACTTATGGGATGAGTCGAGAGACTTTAGCCAGGGCAGAACAAATGTTTGAGGGAGCAAAATATATTTATCTTACTCGCCATCCCTATGCTGCGGTCGAATCTTTTGCGCGGATGCGGATGGATAAACTAATCGATTCTCAAAATTCTCATCCTCATCAGGTAGCAGAGAAGATTTGGGCAACTAACAATCACAATATTCTCGATTTTTTCCAGCACTCAGTAGAGCCAAACCATTATCACCAAGTGCATTATGAAGAATTGGTACAACAACCGCAAATGGTTATGGAGGGTTTATGTAAGTTTCTCCAGATTCCTTTTGAAGAAAACTTGATGCAGCCATATGAAGGTAAACGGATGACTGATGGGATTCACGCCAAATCTATGCCTATTGGCGATCCAAATTTTACTAAACACAATCAACTCGATCATAAACTAGCAGAAACTTGGAAGACAATTCAGTTACCCTATCCTTTACAAGAATCTACCATCGAGATTGCAAAACAACTCCAATATGAATTGCCAGCAGTCGATAATACTCAGGTGCAATCAAAGCTCAACCTAGTATTAGAAGAAAATAAAACTTCACTAGATACATCCTGCTCTGAGTTCTTAGCAATGCGGGAGTCGTTTGTAGATATTCGAGGTCATCGTCTTTGTATCTGTGAATGGGGTGACAAAGATAAACCATTAGTACTCTTGCTTCATGGCATTCTCGAACAAGGTGCAGTTTGGTCAGAAGTTGCCCTACCTCTGGTAAAAATGGGTTATTGGGTAGTTGCTCCCGATCTCAGAGGACACGGACGCTCCGATCATTTAGAGGGAGGAAATGTATCTTTCATCGATCTCTTAGCAGATATCGATCTCTTAGCTAGAAAACGTAGCGATAGACCCTTTACCTTAGTTGGTCATTCTCTGGGTTCAATTGTAGCAGCCATGTTAGCTAGTACGCGATCGCCCAAAATAAATTCTTTAGTTTTAGTAGAGACGGTGTTACCTTCTAGTCCTAAAGACCAAGAGATTGTAAAGCAACTAACTACTCACTTAGATTATCTAGCTTCTGCTCCCAAACATCCAATATTCCCCGATGTTGCTACTGCTGCTAGCAGACTAAGAACAGCTGCTCCTACTATGTCAGCAGCATTATCCCTACAACTTGCTCAACGTATTACTGAACCTTTTGGTGATGGAGTGCGTTGGCGATGGGATCCTTTATTGCGTACTCGCACTCTCATGAATTCTTGTGGGTTTCCATTAACCCCTGTTCAATATCTGGAGTTGCTATCGCAAATTAGAGTACCTATTACTTTAGTTTATGGCGATCGCAGTAATTTTAATCGGCAGTACGATTTATCAGAACTGACGGCAGCAATGCCCACAGCTCAAAGAATAGTTATGTCGGGAGGACATAACCTACATATCGATCATCCTGATGCTTTAGCAGCAGTTATTACTAAAGCAATGGACTCGAATTCAACCATCAGTCAGCAGTCGTTGACTACTAATTAATCAAGCTAATTAAGTATAAGTAATAACGAGGTTCTAGTCATGATTAGATTTAATCGCATTTTTGCTAATGCAGAATTGCTGTGGGAAATTCCCCTCGCTCTCTTCTCTTTTGTTTTCTTTAAGTTGATGAAATTCGCGATCAGAAATTTATATAATTTCCGCTTATCCAGAAGCGACCAACAAAACCTTAAGTGGCTTCCCTTATCTAAAGACATCTTAAAAACTCCCATTACGTTGCCGTTTTGGATGACATTTGGTCCTCGTCTAAATACTCATGCCATTATTGCCACAGTAGGACCATTTAAAGTCAACAAATCCCTGGATTTATTGGTCGAAGCCGCAGAAAAATCAGCAAAATCCTGGACAATCGTGGTTTATAAATTTCCCGATTACCAAACTGTTATTCGGCTCGGTTATGGAGATTCAAAATATGACAATCAATGGGAGTCAATAGAGTTACCATCGGGAAAATATCTTCTCGGCTTGAGATACTACAACTGGCAGGAGCAAGTTAAACTGCCTGCTGTCAAAGTAGACGGTGTGGAAATTGTTCATTCTAAAACTATTCCTGAAGATATTAACAATTTCTATTACGAATTAAGAAAACAAGAAAATTGGTTCTATTTCTGTCTTCATTACTATCTATTTCCGATGTTTCGCTTGCGGAAATGGCTACCGGAATCATTGATCAAAAAAGAATTTTTACCCGTAGGCGATCCAGCACTTGTTTATTACTATGGCTTACTGGAAAAACAAGAATCGCTAAAACTGACTTTAAACCCCATCATTTTTCAGAATTATGAAGTCTATATCACTATGTATGATCGCGCCAGTTTTGCTAGTTCATTTTATCAAATTAAGGAAACGAATCATGTCACAAATCCGTTAGAAACTGCTGGCTTTTACCTATTACGCATTCGACAAAAACCAGCAATACAAGAACAATTTGTCAGTGAATGGGTTGAAATCAAAGTTCTGATGGCAAACTCTGAGGCGATCGCCGTTAATAGTTATTCCTAAACACAAAAACGGCAGCTTAAATTTTCGGAAATGACACCAAACTTTCAAGTTATTAATTGTTGCCAGTAGAGCCGAAGAACTATCACATGAGTTTCATCAGACTCAGTAAGAAAATTTTTGTAACTAAAGGAAGGTTTATTTGTGTTATCAGTCAATGAAGTTTTCAATGAAAGCTATTACTTAGAAACTAATTCAGAAGCAGCTGAAGCCATAGAAAATGGAGAATTTGCTAATGGTTTAGAACATTTTCAGGCAGTAGGTATCGATGAAGGGCTAAGGTTTTCACCTTTGATCAACTTAGACTACTATAAAATAGCTGCTAACCCAGAGCTATCGGATTTTACCAGTCGTCAAGCTTTGGATCATCTTTTGAACCAGGGAATTGAAGACGGTCGTATTTTCTCCCAGTTTGTCGATTTAGAGTTCTATAAAGAAGCGAACCCAGATCTATCTGACCTCAGCAATTCCGAAGCTTTGCTTCACCTGCAAAACACTGGTCTGGAAGCTGGACTGCAATTCTCTCAGTTTGTCGATCTTGAAGAATATCGATCTTTCAATCCAGAGCTATCGACCCAAAGCCTCTCCGATGCCTTTTCCGATCTCTCCACCTTTGGAGCGCCTGAAAATGAAGGGAGGATTCGTTTCCCGTTAGAAGCAGGACGTCTTTCGATTCCTGGCGAAGTTGACATTGTTACTCCCGAGATGCTGGCGGGTTCAGCAGAGGCGACAATTACTTACTCCAAGTCAGCTAACACAATCACTTTGGCAGTTGATGTTGAAGGACTGCCTTACCAGCTTGATATTACCCGTCCTGACGATGTTTCCACACCTTTTAACCAGCAACCAGTTTCCGTAGAAGACGGCAAATGGCAAATGTGGTTTATCGGCAACTGGTTCGACCAAGAGACTTATTTTTGGTATGACGGAGTAACTAAAGATCTCATTGCTAGTGAGTTTGATCTGCCTGAGGAGCAACCTGACCCTAACAATCCTGTAGATGTAAATGGTGATGGAGTTGAGGACATCCCGTTTTTAAGTACTCAGACGGCTCAAATGGTTGGAACGCCGATTTTTGAAGGTAATCTAGACGGAACACTTCAGATAGAGTTTACTTATGACTACGATCAGATCCTTGATGATCGAGGTACTGGAGGAGCTTACGTTACTGGATTGCCGTATAATCTAGACAGACCAGAAGAATTCGGTCTCTACTATACTCAGGGCAATGTTCCAGTATCTGAAGCAATGAGCTTTGATGAGATTTTGGAGAGCATACGCAATGACGAGGTGGGATTCGATACTGGCGGCATGAATCTAGCATTCAGTCTAGAGCCGGATCCAAAACCTGGGTTTTTAGACTCCCGCGATAATACAATGATCGCCTGGGATGCTTTTTATCCGTTCCTCACTCCAGAAGGTGTACTTGCTGATATCGGAGCCGGCATCTACAGACCTCAAACCCCTTCAGATCTACAAATTCACCAAAACCCTCCATTCCCAGCAGGAGCAATAGCAATAGAAGGAGAGACTGAACAAGTTTTCGGAACTTTGGAGGATGATGTCTTCGATGCGGCTGACCCTAGTGATGAGTTCGACGGCAATCGAGATACAGTTTTTGCTGGTGCAGGTGTAGATTTTATAGATGCTAGCCAAGCCCGTGCGCCCCTATTTCCTGCCACCGCAGGGCGCAATCGCATCTTCAGCGGTACAGACAATGATGAAGTTATCGCTGGACGGCGCGATCATGTTAATGGCGGTCCAGATAATGACTTCCTTGATGCCTCTGCTGGCTTGGGTCATAATCGTCTCTACGGCAATGATGGTGATGATGAACTCCTAGCTGGAATAGGCGATCACCTTTTTGGCGGGGATGGGGATGACATTCTCGATAGTAGTCTGGGCACTGGTGATAATCGGCTTTATGGAGAAGATGGAAACGATACCTTCTTTGCTAGTAATAGCGATCGCTTTCTGGGAGGGGATGGTGATGATGCCTTCTTTATCAACGACGGAGGGGACAATTTTCTTACAGGGGGTGGAGGAGCAGATGCCTTCTGGATTGCGAATGGCGAACTTCTCACTGCTGCTAATACCATTACCGATTTTGCAATAGATGAAGATGTCATTGGTGTTGCTGGTTTAGGAACAGCATCTGTTGATGAGCTTGAGTTTAGTCAAGTCGGGGATGACGCGGTGATTGCTTTGTCTAATTTTGACCTCGCAGTAATACTCAATACTCAAGTGAGTGACTTGCAAGCTAACGGTACTTTTGTCTTCGCCTAAACAAAAAATTTATTGTCATAACCCTTAAATCAATGGTGAGCCAAGGGTCAAAGTAATTCTGTTATTCAAGAAAAGGTAATTATGTTATCACTAGAACAAGTCTTTAACGAAAGCTATTATTTAGAAGTTAACCCAGAGGCAGCAACCGCAGTTGCCAACGGAGAATTTGCTAGTGGACTGGAACACTTTCAAGCAGTGGGTCTAGAACAAGGACTGCGATTTACACCCCTGATCGACCTGGACTACTATAAAAGGGTTGCCAACCCAGAACTATCCGAATTAACCAATGACCAAGCCCTAGAACAACTGCTGGAGAAGGGTATCGAAGCAGGTCAAACATTTTCCCAGTTTATAGACTTGGAATTATATAAGGAAGTCAACCCAGAACTGTCTGACCTCAGTAATTCCGAAGCTTTACTCCATCTCCAAGATATTGGTCTAAATGCCGGACTCCAGTTTTCCTCCTTCGTTGACCTAGAAGAATATCGCTCTTTTAGTCCAGAATTGAGCGATCTAAGCCTTTCTGAAACTTTTACCCATCTAGCAACCTTCTTTTTACCAGAAGAGGAAGGACGGATTCGTTTACCAATGAATTCCTCTCTAGAAATCCTCGATGAACTACAGATTATTACACCAGAGATGCAAACGGGTTCTGCGGAAACAATACTAACTTACTCCAAGTCAGAGAATAAAGTGACTCTGGATTTGGATATAGATGGTTTGCCTTACCGAGAGACTTTTACCCGTCCAGAGGATGTTTCAACTCCTTTCAACCAACAACCAATTACTGTTGAAGATGCTAAGTGGCAGGTCTGGATCGTCGGTGAATTTGGCACCGCAGAAACCAACATCTGGTATGACGGTGCAACAGGGGATCTTATCGGTAGTGAATTTGATATTTTTGAGGAACCGCCAACAGATAGTTCTCCTACTGATGTCAATGGCGATGGGGTCTTGGACACGGCACTTCTATTGCCCACATCTCAAGCAATAGGCTCTCCCATCTTTGAAGGTAATCCTGACGGAACAGCCCAAGTTCAATTTGAGTATACCTATGACCAACTTCTTGACGAGCGTGGTACCGCAGGAGTTTACGCTTCTGTTGTACCGTACAATCTCAACAGACCAGAGGAGGTGGGAATCTACTATACAGAAGGAGGTCTGCCTTTATCTGAAGCGATGACCTGGGACGATATTGTGGAAAATATCCGTAATGGCGATCTCTTCAATGTGACCTTGAGTGTTGAACCAGATCCGAAACCCACGTATCTCGATTCTCGCCCCAATACTATGGAGGGGTGGAACACGTTGTACCCAACTCTCAGTCCAGATGGTCTTGTCTTTGACACAACTACAAATAACTATCGGCTTCCAGAGCCGAGAGAGTTAACCACTCACGCCAATGTTCCTTGGCCAGCGAGACAGGCAGTAACTGAAGCAGAAACGGAACTAGTCTTCGGAACTTTAGAGGATGATCTCTTCGATGCAGCTGACCCCCGTGATAACTTCGACGGCAATCGAGATACAGTTTTTACTGGTGCAGGAGCAGATTTTGTCGATGCTAGCCAAGCTAGTGCGCCCCTATTTCCTTCTACTGTAGGACAGAATCGCATATTTAGCGGTACGGGCATTGATGAAGTCTTGTTGAGTCAGAATGATCTTGTCAATGGTGGTCCAGGTAACGACCTTCTTGATGCCTCTGCTGGGTTAGGTAATAATCTGCTCTATGGCAAGGATCATAATGATGAACTCCTAGCTGGCAAAGGCGATCGCCTTTTTGGCGGGGATGGGGATGACATTCTCGATAGTAGTTTGGGTACTGGTGATAATTGGCTTTACGGGGAAGATGGCAACGATACCTTCTTTGCGGGTACTAGCGATCGCTTTTTGGGAGGTGATGGTGATGATGCCTTCTTTATCAACGAAGGAGGTGACAATCTTCTTACTGGTGGGGCCGGAGCAGATGCCTTCTGGATTGCCGATGGCGAACTTCTCACTGCTGCTAATACCATTACCGATTTTGCACTAGAGGAAGATGTCATAGGTGTTGCTGGTCTAGGAGCAGCTTCGGTTGAGGATCTGGACTTGAGCCAAGTTGGGGATAACGCGGTGATTGCTTTCTCCAATTTTGACTTAGCGGTGGTGCTCAATACTCAAGTGAGTGACCTGCAAACCAACGGAAATTTTGTCTTTGCCTAGAAGTCGACAATAATCAGAATGAGGGAAATTATGACCACTAAATCATCACTGCCGCAAGAACCGACTGGGACTCAAGATGTTGTTAATTTTGAGGATTTGGCGCCCGAGTTAGGAATCACCTATACTCGGGCGGAATCACCAGAGCGAGAGACCATTTTTGATGAACTCAGACAACTGCCAACCTATACCTTAGATGACATCAACAGAACGCCGTTGTTTTCGAGGGGTACACCTGGGGTGGGAATTCTCGATTACGATGGGGATGGTGACCTGGATATTTTTGTCACTAATGGACCTGAGACTTCTAACAGTCTATACTCTAATCAACTAGAAGAAACAGGTCAGTTAAGCTTTGTAGATGTAGCAGAAGCTTCTGGGGTCGCCCTGACCGAGCAAGACAGCACCGGAGTTTCTTTCGGAGACATTGACAATGATGGTGACCACGACCTGCTGGTTCTAGGAGCTGGAGAGCCCAATCGGCTGCTAGAGAACCAGGGCGATGGCACTTTCATTGATATTACTGAAACCAGTGGTCTTGGGGGAGATAATCGATATTCTAGTTCTGCTTCGATGGGTGATGTCAACGGCGATGGATTGCTCGATATTGTTATTGCCAATTCCTTTGATTGGAACACTTTAGCACCAATTTGGTCCGAACCTTTTTCCGCTTCCGATGAGCATAACCAACTGCTGCTTAATCAAGGAAATAATCAGTTTGTGGATGTCAGTGCCACCTCTGGCATTGAGAATCTAGCTGGTTTATCGGACAGTGCACCAGAAAGTGCAGCCTCTATTACCTGGGCGATCGCCATGGTCGACTATGACCTAGATGGAGACGTGGATATCATTCAGGCAGATGACCAAGGAGCGATTCCTGGTGAAGATGAAAGTCCAGATGGGGTTGATCGAGGATTATTGCATGTGTTCGAAAACGATGGCAGGGGTAATTTCACTGATGTCAATGTAGAAGTTAACCTAGATAAAATTGGCGGTTGGATGGGGCTCTCTTTTGGAGACTTTAATGCTGACGGAAATCTGGACATCTTTGGCAGCAATTTCGGTGACTATGCCTCAGCCTTCTTTGGAAATCCTATTCCACTGGGTCAGAGGTCCTCACGGTGGTTTTTGGGGCAAGATAATGGAACCTTCAGCGACCCTGGCGTGGGAGAGCTAGTAGCTACTCCCTTTGGTTGGGGAACCTCAACAACTGACTATGATAACGATGGGGATACCGACATTGTTTCTTATGGCGGCTATGAATTTGGTCCCTACATTGATATTTCTACAGGGACACTGTTGCAAAATGATGGTAACGCTAATTTCAGCTTTGATCGGGAGACATTGGTAACTGCTGCCGACCATGGACGACGAAGTGACAAAGGAGTCGCTGTGGGAGACCTCAATCAAGACGGGTTTACCGATATTGTTTCTGCATCTGACTTTGACTTTCCCGAACCATTACCACTTTTCCCTTATTCAGTCGCTTACGACTCACCATTTGATGAAGCGGGCTTGTTTGGACCCACTTTCGAACCCATTGGTAACTTTTTCGAGACAGAGGAATTTGTCTGGAGTGGGTTGGAAGCAACCGATGGCACTTTGGCAGTGGAAATCAACAGCGGTGATAATAGCAACGGCTCAGTGCAAGTAGAATTGATAGGTACAGCTGATCTCATCAGTGATGGAAGTGTCAATCGTGACGGCATCGGCTCCATAGTCTTTTTTACTCCCGAGAATAGTCAAACATTGATACAGCCGATTCTCGGTGGTTCTAGCTTTCTCTCTCAAGATAGTTTAGCAGCTAATTTTGGTCTCGGTTCGGCAGAAAGTGGTATGGTTGAGGTACTTTGGTCCGGTGGAGTGCGCAATCGTCTCTACGATGTTGAAGAATTTGACCGGATTGTATTTCCAGAAATTCCCGTCAGTTTCGATGGTGAGTTTGAGAGTCAGCAAGAATACGAAGCCCAGGTCAGTGAAGCAATCTCTGAATTGCTAGAGGAAAAGGTTTTGACTGAGACAGAAGCAGAGAAGTTTTTTGACAGTGCGGTGAGAGCCTTTGTCGAAAATCAGCAACAGAACACCGAAGATCAACCTGAAATACCAGAAATCCTTGAATCTGAGACTGCCGAGCTTGAGATTGTTAAGGATTTGTTTGAGGCTTTAGAAACAGGTGATCGAGAAACCTTTCTGGAGTTGCAGACTACCAATGTCAATTGGGAGGTCAGTGGCAACACAGCGCCAGTTAGTCCGAACACAACAACAAATACTGAGATCATTCCCTTTGCTGGCTCTTGGTTTGGGCGAGAAGGAATCAGCAAGAGTGTCGGTGACTTTTTTGATGTAACCCAAAAATCCATAGAGATTTCTAAGTTTGAAACTCTGGATCTGATCCAAGATGGTAACCAGATAATAGCTCGTGTCAATGTAGAAGCTACGGTCAAGGAAACTGGATTGCCTTTCGACATCGATATGGCATACATTGTCGAAGTAGAAGACTCTGAAGACGACTCGACCGAGATTGAATCAGTACGTGTACTTTATAACACCTTTTCCGTAGCAGAAGCTTTTGCTGGTCAAACCCCATCTTCAGAAGCTATTGCCCTTGACGAGAGAAATCTCTTGGAAGGAGTACCCTTAAGCGTTAATCCTGACGCAGACTCAGCCGAAACACTGGAAGTAGTCGAAAGTGCTTATCCTCTAATAGGCGAACAGAATATCGAAGGATTTGGAGAAGCTTTGGCAAAAGATGCGACCTTTATCTTAGATGGCGATCCATCTGTGTTGCCCACTGCTCAACTAGTAGAAGGTCCTGAAGGAGTACTACAGTTTTTCGGAACAGCTTTTGAGTTTTTGGAACCGAGGGTTTTCAATATCGAAAATACTGTTGCTGATGGAGACCGGGCTGCGGTTGTTTTCAATCTAGTCAACTCTGCTAGGGAAAACGACTTTCCCACAAGATTTGACAGCGTTCATTTTGTCACGGTAGAAGACGGCTTAATTGATAATGTACAAGTTATAACTGATACCTACTCTCCTACAAGTGCATTAGCTGGCGAGCCTCTCTTTACCGAAGAACAGCCCGAGATGACAATGGTTTTTGCTGAGACAGAAAAGCTTCAACCAGATACTAACGAGATCTTTGTGACTGGCAATGGCGAGGATTTTCTCGGTACCGATGGGGATGATACTTTCTTGAGCGTTGGTGGTGGTGAAAATTTACTAACAGGTGGTGCGGGAGCAGATGCCTTCTGGATTGCTAATGGCGAATTTCCCACTGCTGCCAACATCATCACAGACTTAGCAATAGATGAGGATGTTATTGGTATTGGTGGTCTAGGCGCAGCCTCTATTAATGAACTTGACTTTAGTCAAGTCGGAGATAATTCCATTATCGCCTTTTCTGGTATTGACTTAGGAATGCTGTTGAATACTAACGTGAATGTCCTACAAACTAACGGTAACTTTGTCTTTGCGTAGAAGTCCACAATTTTAAAAATGAGGGGAATTATGAATACTGAATCATCATTTCTGCAAGAATCAACTGATGCTCAAGATGGTGTTATTTTAGAGGACTTGGCGCCAGAGTGAGGAATCTCCATCAGCGGGTTAGAATTTGAAAGCCATAGAGGCTGTTATTAGTATTTGTGCCTTGTACTGAAACTACCTAATAAAGAAAATAATTAGCGGTAATGGCAACGAAGATTAATACTTAGGGTTACAAAGCCGTTTTACAGTCTTCCAAATACGGCACAAAATATCAGTATAGAAATACTCTGAGGAAATAGTTTTGAAAAATGAATACCAATAATTTTAGCCAGCGAATTTCTGGTACTACCGAACAACCTGAGTTAGAAATTCTTAATTTTCCAGCGAGTAAACTGAATAAACCATATCCACTGTTGTTTATTCACTGTTTTAGTGGTGGGGCGTGGATGTTTGCGGAAAATTACGCTTCCTTCTTTAATCACCAAGGATACGATGTTTTTGCCTTAAACTTGCGGGGACATGGTCAGAGTCAAGGTAAAGAAACCGTTAACCAGGCGAGCTTACAAGATTATTTTCAAGATGTGGTTAGGGCGATCAAATTTGTCAAATCCTTAACTGAGACGTATCCAGTTGTGATTGGTCATTCAATAGGTTCGATCCTGACTCGGCTATATATTCAGGACTATGAGCTTCCTGGTGCAATATTGATGAGTTTTGGGGATGTTAAAACTGCATTTTCCGCTTTTATGATTTGGAGCATGAAAAATTTCCCTGTCAAAAGCTTGAAAATGATGATTTCTGGCAAAAGCGAAAAGATGTACGGTCACTTCGAGCCTCACTTTCGCATTCTGTTTACCAAAACAGACAATCGGCTAAAGCTTAAGCCTTTTGTGCAAAGATTTGTGGAACAGCCAGAATCAGACCGAGTATTCCAAGATGTCCAGCAACTTCCTCCTATTCAAAGAGGAACTGGCAAGACACCAGTTGCAATTATAGTTGGAGATCGCGATCCCATTGCTCCCAAAAAGTCGGTGGAAATTTTAGCCGATTTATATCAATCATCTCCAGTTTTTATTGCTAATAAGGCTCACGATCTATTTGTTTGTGATGGCTGGGAGCAAGGGGCTGATGAAATTTTAAAATGGCTAGAAAAAAATCATTTATGAGGTTTTGCCGCAAAAAATGATAGTAACTGTGTAGCATAGCTAATAATTATTAACACTACTAACAGCTTCAACTTTTTAATTAGATACCAATGTAATTGGAGTTGCAGGTATAGGTGCGACTTCAATTGATGACCTTGAGTTCAGTCAAGTTGACAATGACGTAATTATTTTCTTCTCTAATTTTGATTTGGCTCACTTACTCAATACTCAAGTGAGTGACCTACAGTCTAGCAATGTTTTCTTATTTGCTTAACTCATTCCAACACCTTATTTTTGATTGTTGCAAACCCAAAATCTTTGATTGTGCAACACAAGAAATATCCACCACAAGACTTGGAAGATTAATCAACAAAAGTTTACTGTATTTAGCTTTTAGAGAGCGACTTCAGTAAAAAAATAACCTCAAATATTTAATTTTGCCTTATGGAATTGGCAAAACCCTCTTCTTTTAGACGATAGCCCTAACTATTTAGAACGTATTAACTTTAGTTTTAAGGAGAATGTCTCAATGAACACCAATATACTTAATTCCCATAACCAATTAGTTACTGTTAATGACCCTACACCAAGTATTTCAGTCCAATGGGATCGGGCAGTACAGCAAGCAGTTATTGAAAGTGCCCCAGGACCAACTGTAGCTTCTCGTGCTTATGGTATGGTGCATACTGCTATATTTGATGCCTGGGCAGCTTACGATCCTACTGCGATCGCAACTCAACTAGGAGATGATTTACAGCGTCCTGAAACAGAGATTACTGAAGCTAATAAATCAGAGGCAATGAGCTTTGCAGCCTACCGCGTCTTAACGGAATTATTCCCTGAGCAAACAGAGATTTTTGACGAGTTAATGGCGGAACTTGGATTAGACCCCAACAATACAACTACAGACACAGCTACCGCTGCGGGAATTGGAAATGTTTCGGCTGAAGCTCTACTAGAATTTCGCTCCCAAGATGGTTCTAACCAAACAGGAGATGATCCGAACGGAACTCCTGGCGCTCCCTATTCCGATATTAGTGGTTATGAACCATTTAATCCTATTGGTGACCCGATTGAAATTGAACGCTGGACACCAGAATTAGTACCTATTGATGCTGAACCAGGACAAGAAAATACGATTCAAAATTTTCTTACCCCTCATTGGGGTGATATTACCCCTTTTGCTTTGGAGTCTGGCGAGCAATTTCGCCCCGAAGCCCCAGAACCATTTTTGCTAGTAGAAGGAGATGTCGATTTAGATGAGCAAACAATTACTCTCGAAGATACGGGAGAAGTTTTGCCTATTACTAGAGATTTGATCGGCGATGTAATCAATCCTGAATTTATTGAACAGACAGAGCAAGTTATCGATTTTAGTGCTGGTCTGACGGACGAACAAAAGTTGATTGCTGAGTTTTGGGAAGATCCAGGCGGGACTTCTTTTCCTCCAG
This sequence comes from Pleurocapsa sp. PCC 7319, assembly GCF_000332195.1. Lineage (NCBI taxonomy): Bacteria > Bacillati > Cyanobacteriota > Cyanophyceae > Pleurocapsales > Pleurocapsaceae > Pleurocapsa > Pleurocapsa sp. PCC 7319. The sequence continues at coordinate 32,098 of NZ_KB235924.1, read as the reverse complement.
GAACTTGGATGAGTTTTGGGGAGTTTGTTTCTGCCAGAGATGATAATACTCTAGATGAAGACGCGCAGTTATTTTTTGGCTTAGGTAATGCTGTTTTTGATGCTGGTGTTGCTACCTGGGAAGCAAAAACCTACTACGATTATGCTCGTCCGGTTCGGACAGTACGAGAATTAGGTGAGTTGGGTTTAATTGGAGAATTTGATGAAGATTTAGGTGGTTATGCGATTGAAGCCTGGGCTGGTCCAGGGGAAGGAACGCAAACTATTTTAGCCACAGATTTTCTAACATATCAAACTCCTGGTGATCATCCTTCTCCTCCTTTTGCCGAATATACTTCTGGTCACAGTGCTTTTAGTGCTGCAGGAGCAGAAATTTTACAACTTTTTACTGGCTCTGATGACTTTGGTGGCAGTGTTACCTTTGAACCTGGAGAATCTCGCTTCGAGGAGGGGATTACTCCGGAAGAAACAGTAACCTTAGAATGGGATACTTTTTCCGAAGCTGCGGATGAGGCTGGTCTTTCGCGAATTTATGGTGGCATTCACTTTGAGGATGGAGATCTTAATGGTCGCCAGCTTGGTCGAGAAGTTGGTCAAGCAGTTTGGTCAGAAACACAGTATTTTATTCAAGGTGGAGCAGAAACAGAGTCAGAAATTGCTCATCAGTCAATTTTTGGTACGCCTGAAGATGATCTATATGATGCTGCCGATTTTGATGATGACTTTAACGGCGATCGCAATATACTTTTTGCTGGCGCAGGGGACGATCTGATTGATACCACTACTGGTAGCGGTAACAATCATCTTTATGGCGAATCAGGCAATGACACTTTGATTTTAGGCTATGGTGATCGCGCTTTAGGAGGAGATGGAGACGATACATTTTATCTTAGTGATGGGGGAGACAACCTAGTTACTGGTGGGGCAGGAGCCGATGCTTTCTGGATTACCACAGGAGAGGCGATCGCTGAAGCTAATGTTATCACCGACTTTGCTCTAGATACTGATGTAATTGGGGTCGGTGGTCTAGGAATAAGCTCTACCGAAGAGTTGACATTTTCACAAGTAGGAAATGATACAGCGATCGCCTTTGCCGATTCTGACCTGGCCATACTTCAAAATACTCAAGCCGGCGATTTACAGACCGATGCTAGCTTTATGTTTGCTTAAGCCTTTCCTGTTTGTTAATTGTTAATTGTTGATTGAAGTGTAAGCAAATCCTCATCTAACTTACATATCAGTTAGCTTAAATTATAGGTGTTCCCATGGATACTGCACCCTTAGCTAATTTCCTCGGATTTTTAGCATTGAGTAGCTATATTGCTACTTTGCTACCGAGTATGCTCAGAATTGTTTTTCCTCAAATCAAAAGAAGTGATGTTGTCAAGCTGTTACTAAAATATCGTCGTCAAATTGGTTTGCTGGCTTTTGCTTTGGCTTTTTTTCACGGCTACTTATTAGTTCTAAAAAGAAACTTTGATTTTTTTGACCTACAAACCTACTGGATCTATATCCAGGGTGTAGCCACCTTTATCGTTTTTACTCTCTTGGCGATTACTTCTAATAATTGGAGTATTAAAAAGCTCAAACGAAATTGGAAAAAATTGCACTCGCTAACCTATTTAGCAATGTTTTTGCTTACTTGGCACGTTTGGGACAAAATGAGTTCGCACTGGAGCTTTTTAACCCCAATTGGATTGTTGCAATTAATCATTATCATTGCCCTGTTTCTTCAGCGAAAACGGGTGGAGCAGAAGCTGATGTTACACACTCATCAATCTGTGAAGACGGGTAAGAGATAAGAGTCTAGTTGGCGATTTTTACTTGCTACATTGATGTTACCTAGAATTAAGAACAATTTCTACTCCCAACTCTTATGAGTTCCCTCTGCTTCCTCTAATAGACTAATCAAACCCCTGAAGCAATCCTCAATCTTAGATTCCCACACCTCATTTCCGAAGGACTACCATGGTCAAAAAGCTCAAACCAAACCAAGACTTAGTTTGGCTAAAAACAACGCCACTAGTTATCTCCCTCATTACAATAATCGCTGCTTCGGTTAGTTACTTTCTCTTTACTTCAGTTGCTCAGAAATTATCTGGTGGTGGAACTGTGCCATCAGGCGACACGGGGCTGAAGTCTTTGTCCGACTTGAGGAGAATCGGCGATCGCTATAGCGGTAGCGAAGCCAATCGCGAAGCGTACACCCATTCGAGTGCAAGACCTGCGGGTAATCGCCCTCTGGACGGTGGCAGAGCCAATCGCAATCAACGAGAAGATCAGATTGTCGATCTTATGGGTGGTCAAGATATATCTTTATTTGACTCTGATATGCGACCTGTTCAAACTCTTAGAGGTCATTCGTCTTGGGTTTTTTCCCTTAGCTCACAATTAGATATTCTGGCTAGTGCTAGTTATGACGGCATGATTAAGCTTTGGGATCTTGATACTGGCTCTTTAATCAGAAATATTCAAGCCCATGGAGATGCAGTGGCATCTTTGGCTATCAGTCCGAATGGTCGAATCTTAGCTAGTGGTAGCTGGGATAATCGGATCAAGCTGTGGGATTTAGCTACGGGAAGACTCACAAAGATTTTTAAAGGACACAGCGACGATGTCAAATTTATTCGCTTTAGTCCCGATGGCAAAACTTTAGTCAGTGGTAGTTATGACCAAACAGTTGCTGTCTGGAATCTTAGTACGGGTCAAAAAAAATTCACTCTGAGGGGTAGAAATCCGATTATCTCTGGTGCTATCAGTCCCGATGGACAAATTTTAGCTACTAGTAGTAATAACGGTCAGATTAAGCTTTGGCAACTTACTACAGGCAAAGAAATACAAACTCTTGAAGGTCATTCTGGTACTGTTTGGTCAGTTGCTTTTAGTCCGGATGGCAAAACTATAGCTAGTGGCGGTAAAGACCGAAATATCAGAATTTGGGACTCATCTACCGGCAAACAATTGCATATTGCTCAAGGACATTCTAAGGCAATTTTTTGTCTCACTTTTAGCCCCGATGGTAAAACTTTAGTCAGCAGTGGTTATGACCAAACTATTAAACTCTGGCGGGTAAAAAACTATCAATTGCGGCAAACCTTTCGAGGACACAGAAAAGCTATTTGGTGTCTGCGATTTAGTCAGGATGGAAAAATTCTGATCAGTGCCAGTGCTGATAAAACTGTCAAGCTTTGGTCTATTGCTAGTTTGATTAATTAGTTTGAGCCAAGAGATGAAAATCTGAATCTTATATATTTACATCGTTAGTAATTTCAACTGCCTATTCTCTCTGAGTTTTGCACGATTCTTAAGTTCGATTGACTTTATCTGTTAACTGATTAGATAGTTTCCAGAACCAATCGCGACGCTTGTTAGATATTTCCTCATAAACTCGATTGAGATGGTCTTTAGCTCGATACCAATTATGAGAACCTTTTTTCTTCCTAGACAAAGAACGATTAGCAGCTTTTAATTTATTCCTTAATTGGTTAAAAAATAGTGGAGATTCAATACTCTTGCCATCACTATTAGTTAAAAATGTCTTTAAGCCAAAATCCCAACCTGCGATTTTACCCGTCACGACTGGAATATGTTCTGGTTGATAATCAGTTACTACCAGCAAAAACAGTTCGCCTAAATTATTTCTTTTAACAGTCAAGGTTTTAATTTTACCTTCTATTTTTTGAGAAAGAGAAAACTTGAATACTTGCTTATTAATTCTACGCTTGTTTTCCGATAAAAATTTGTAGCTAGCTTGTTTTAAAGTGAAAGATTTATACTTTCTACGCTTTTTAAAGTTGGGAGGTCTAGTTCCTTTTTGATGCTGCTTGAAGAATAATTTGTACGCCTTCTCAATATGTTGAATTATATCTTGTACTGCTTGTAAACCTAGCTGTTGCCAGTATCTTATACGCTTTCTTAACTTGGCTATATGCTTCATGAGACGATACTGATTTAAATGCTTGCCAAACATTTTGTAGTAGCGTTTGTGCAACGCTATACAGTGATTATAAATACTGGCACTAGCATTAATTGAATAATGCAAATATTTATTTTTTTTATGTTGGTATAACTTAAATTTGTAGGTCTTCATGGTTAATATTGTATCATGAATCAAATACTAACAAAACTGCGTAGTTATCGACTCGCTTACTCGAGGGGCTTTACGCTCGTATTCGGTAATCTTTCCTGACAAGATCGCTTCATTAGCGTCAATAAAATTGTGTTGGGATAATGCGACTGGCTCTGGCAATGCTCGAAGTACAATTGTTAAGACTAGCTTATAGTCACATTGGTCGTAGTCATTCACATTTTCTATGGAAACAAAATTACAATCGAGAATCTAATATTGCTTTGAATGCTAAATATGAAAAAAGCTAAAGATAGAACTCAACAATTACCAATTATTGGTTGGCGAGAAATACTATCATTGCCAGAGCTAAATGTCGATCATGTTAAAGCCAAAATTGATACAGGAGCACGTTCTTCTGCACTACATGCCTTCCATTGCCAAGAATTTAAATTGCAAGATAGATCGATGATTCGCTTTCAAATTCATCCCATTCAACACAACAACCAACAAACTATCTTGGCTGAAGCAGAATTACTCGAATATCGTAAAGTTCGTAATTCTGGGGGACAAGCCCAAATTAGACCAGTAATTTTGACTCCAATCAAATTAGGAGAGCATCAATGGCAAGTGGAATTAACTTTAACCAATCGTGATGTTATGGGGTTTAGGATGTTGTTAGGAAGACAAGCGGTACGCAATCGCTTTTTAGTTAATCCTGGTAAATCCTTTTTGCAAAGTGAATATGCTAACCCATATTCTGTAAATCAATATTAATATAGTTAAATTTCTATTTAGGAAATAATACCAATGAAAATTGCCATTTTGTCCCAAGATGCTTCTCTATATTCCACCAGAAGATTGGCAGAAGCAGGGAAAGAACAAGGACATCAAATGCGAGTAATTCCCTATTTACGTTGCTATATGAATATTACTTCTAGTAAACCTAGTATTATTTTTAATGGTAATCCGCTAGAAAATTTCGACGCTATTATTCCTCGCATCGGCGCATCTAGAACCTTTTACGGTACTGCTGTGGTACGTCAGTTTGAAGTTATGAACGTTTTCAGTGCCAATGAATCTCAAGCTATTTCCCGCAGTCGCGATAAGCTACGCTGTTTACAAATTCTCGCTCGAGAAGGAGTTGGCCTACCCGTAACTGGCTTTGCTCATGCCACCCAAGATATAGATGGTTTAATTGAGACAGTGGGAGGAGCACCATTAGTGATTAAACTTTTAGAAGGAACTCAAGGAATAGGGGTAGTTTTAGCAGAAACTTATCAAGCTGCCAAGTCAGTAATTGAGGCATTTCGAGGCTTGGATGCCAATATTTTAGTGCAAGAATATATTAAGGAAGCTGGAGGGGCAGATTTACGTTGCTTTGTGATTGGAAATGAAGTAGTCGCTGCTATGAAACGTCAAGGGGTAAAAGGAGAATTTCGTTCTAATTTACATCGTGGTGGTGAAGCAGAAAAAATCAAGCTTTCTATCGAAGAAAGAACAACGGCAATTAAAGCAGCTACAGCCATGGGATTAAATGTGGCAGGGGTAGATTTACTCCGTTCTAATCATGGTCCTGTAGTCATGGAGGTAAATTCTTCTCCAGGTTTGCAGGGAATTGAAAAAGCTACTAAAGTCGATGTGGCAGGAAAAATTATTGAATATGTGGTGCAAAATGCTTCCAAAACTGATGATACCAAAGAACTAATCAAGTACTAAAACATTGACTGCCCACCGCCGTAAACGAAAGGGTGATTCTCAGTTTTTAGCTCTCAGCTCTTAGCTCTTAGCTTTTGATTTAAACGAAGGTCAGTCAATAACTGTGGTTTAGACTAAAAATAATCATCAGAAAACAATTCAGCCTGTTAAAAACAACTGAATCATGAAACTAAGTTCAGAAATTGACACTCCCCACGCATAGAATGCGGGGGATTCTTCATTCATCCCAGGATAGCTAGAGATAGAAGATCTATCTCCCCGCCAGTGCCTAGTCCAGAAGCAGTCACAGTCTGTCCGACCGCCAACGCACTGGTTCTGCTCGCCGAGGTCGGGTAAAATCTGTACTTAAATCCGCGTAATTGTCTCATGATCTGATTTTACTATGAACGTAGCTAGGTTGTAATAGCTCAACCAGATGCGTTGCCCCTGGAGGGGCTGTGGGCGTAATCGCATAGTCTATCTCAGAGATTTTTGCTCTTTTTTGTTATTCTCTATAAATCTCAAAAAGTATTCATTTATACAGAATTTATGATATATTTATTGTAGAGATAATAAGGAAAAATAAAAATGTCTATTCAAACTCAAGCTCGCTCTTTGTTAATGCGTCATCATAAAATGGTAATGAACCGGGAAAAATCGATGTTGGCTCGTACTGCTGCGGAAATTGGCGTGGACGTCGATCCCAAATTTCATACCCATATTCAAGGTAAAACCATTAATAGTTTTGGTAATATCTATGACCGCTCTAATGCAGCTATGAGCTAAGAGCTTAATTAACCTAATCGAAAATTGAATCAATCAAAAGCAAATGCAAATCAATTCTCAGCAATTAGCATTAGTGCGAAATGAGATGTGATTCCAGTTGGAAAACATCTCATTTTTGCTGTTTCTACAACCGCAACATCTTTTGAAGCTAAAGTATTCAGTGACTTGAAAAAGTCTTCGCACCTGTAGGCAGCTACCCCATCTGGCACCACGGTAACTTGATAGCCACTAGCGATCGCTCTTTGAGCCGATATTTTAATACAGTTTTTGCCTTTCTATCATAGAATCTAAGAATGTAGTTAACGGGACTCAAATTTTACCCAAAATACCCCATTTTTGAACTACGCCGATTTTTAATTTAAATGACCCTGAGAATATGCTTTGTGTATGGCTTGGATACGAGTGCGGGCATTTAATTTAGTTACGACGTTGTTAATGTGAAACTTGACAGTGCGATCGCTAATATATAGTTTTTGGGCAATTTCGCGATCGCGTAAGCCCTCTGCTAAAAGTTGGATGACTTCCTGTTCTCGATGAGAAAGATTGGGATGAGTTTTGGGTTGAGGTTCATAGGGAAGAGATAGTTTAATTTGCATTATATTATTGGCGGAAAAATCAGTATGTAATTGACCATCAAGGTTATTAATAGCAAAATTCATATCGCTAAAGATAGCTTCTGGTTCTATATGGGGATCTAAGACTAACATTGCTTCTAAATAGAGGTGATCGCTCTCATAAGTTAAACGACAATAGCTACAGTTGTTAACTTTGAGAGTTTCTGCAGTTTTTAATAAAATGTAGTTATGAGAAGTATTTAAAGGTTTTTCTGTGCCAACCAAGATTAAACGAACATTCGTCAAGACAATTGATATTTGCTCGGAAAGAGGAGTACAGATCGATAATTCTGAGTTAAGGCTATTCACTTGCGCTTGGGATTTCTGTTGATATATTTGAGCATTATTTAAAGCTACAGCTACCGAACTACAAAGTATTCTTAATGCTTCTAAAAACTCGGCTTCCATTGGTTGATGACTAAATACAGCTAGCACCCCAATTGCCTTACCTGCAATAGCTAGAGGTAAACCGGCAAAGCCACAAATCTTGTTCTTTATCGCCCACTGACGATCCTTTACCCAAGATTCTTCTGCTAATTGATTGCTCAAAAATGGAATACAATGCTGGGCAATTTTCCCTACTTTATAAGCACCCATTGGTACTCTAGCAAAATCACCATCCAAACGAGTGTACAACCCAGAGGATGCTACTAGCCTTAGTGCAGTACAATCGTTTTCTACTAGCCAAATACGCACAAAAGAACAGTTGAATCTATCCACTAAACCATCTGTGATCTTAGTTGCGATCGCTTCAGCTTGAAGACAGCCAGACAAACTTTGATTTAGGCACTCAATGTTTTGTAGTTCAAATAATAGTCGAGTTGGATTGATTAGGTCATTATTGTCATTAAACACAAGAGAAATAAATAATTAGCTCAGTAAGTTTATTGAGGTGCAAGTAACATTTTTATCCTGTATTTAAAGTTACAAATCAATCGACAATTATTCAGGGACAATTAATAGCTACACTCTTAATTTATTTTTAATGCTCATTTTAAAGATAAAGCGAGGTTTGAGCTCTACAAAAATATCGCATGAAGAAATCATTAAATATTGCTCTATTTACTTACTCGACAAAACCTAGAGGTGGAGTAATCCATACAATAGAATTAGCTGAAGCATTGCAAGCAGAAGGACATCAAGTTTGCATCTATGCTTTGAATAAAGATAATATTGGCTTTTATCGCCCTCTAAGTTGTCCTAGTAGATTAATTCCTACGAAACCAGCAGCAGATCACCAATTATTGTTACAGAGAAAACAGAATTATCTCAACAGTGAAATAGATAACAAAAATTTAGATCCAGTTGATAAACTAATAAAGCAAAGAATCCAGGAGTTTATTGCTTATTTAAACCAAGAATCAGAGCAGTACGATATTTATCATTCTCAAGACTGCATTAGCGCTAATGCCTTACAAGTCCTACGCGAACGGGGAATGATTCCTCATTTTATCCGCACTGTACATCACATCGATGAATTTAATAGTCCTTATCTACAAGAGTGTCACGATCGTTCCATTGTAGAGCCAGACTTATGTTTATGTGTTTCTCGATATTGGCAGCAGCAACTAATAAAACAATATCAAGTAGAGGCACCAATAATTATTAATGGCGTTGATACTAGTAAATTTTCTAGTAAGTTTAATGGTCAAGAGTCGAGATTAAAACAGCAACTGGGAATTAGTGGCAATCCTGTTTATTTAACCATAGGTGGAATTGAACCCCGAAAAAACTCCTTAAAACTATTACAGGCTTTTATTCAAGTATTGAAAACTCATCCTCAAGCTCAGCTAATTATCGCTGGTGGGGAAACTTTGTTTGATTACGAACCCTATCGCCTAAAATTCTTTGATCTTGCTCAACAAAATAAAATTAAGATTGGAGAGTCTCTAATTTTACCTGGAGTGATGGCAGATCGAGATATTCCAGTTTTATATCGCTGTGTTGATGCCTTTGTCTTTCCATCTGTGAAAGAAGGATGGGGGCTAGTATTACTTGAAGCGATCGCATCAGGATTACCGATAATTACCTCCAATATTCTTCCCTTCACTGAATTTCTCAGCCATAAGTCAGCTTTGCTTGTAGATTCTAACTCCAGTCAAGCGATCGCGATCGCTATGCTTGATATATTAAATAAAAACCTTACTCAAAAACTAATCGAAAATAGCGTAGCCATTCCTGCTCAATACTCCTGGCAACAATCAGCACAACTCCATTTAAAGCACTACCTTAAACTTTTCCCCAACAATTAACTATTTCTCCTCTCATCCCTTATCCTTCATCTTTTAAAAACCATGCCTGAAATAAACTTTAATATCCAATGGCCAGATGGTACACAACAAAGCTGCTATTCTCCCTCTTTAGTCGTAAAAAAATACTTTACACCTGGTGAAACATACGAATTAACTGAGTTTGTTGCCCAATCTCGTACCGCCCTAAATATTGCCAGCGATCGCGTTCAAGAAGCCTATGGTTTTCCCTGTAGTAGAGCCTTGGGACAGCTCAAACAAATAGAATCTAAAGCAGCTGAATACAAAAAACTTTCCCAACCCAAAGTACTGTTTATAGATTTTACGGAGTGATGATTTAAAAATACGGCGAAGTTCAACCGATGGTAACAGTTTTACCAAATATCAACTTATTAATTAGAACATTTGCTCTAATCAACAATCAATTATAATTGGAAAAATTTATTTGTATTGAAATTCCAAAATATATAGGATTGCTTTTTAGATTTAAGTATTAACTCAGAGCCTAGAGTGATTTCTCCTACTACATTACAAGAGATTGATTTTTCTGCAAATTGTCTCTTCACTATATCTATATGCTGGGGATGAATTGATAGCAAAAATCCATAACTAGGAAAGCATAAAAGCCAAATATCAAAAGCTATTTTATCAGGACCAATAATACTATCTAAATTTAAAATTGCTCCGCATTGAGAAGCTTCAATTAACATTAATAATGTGCCAACAATTCCCCCCATACTGATATCTTTTCCTGCATTACATAAATTATTCTCCGCCAAGTAAGGAAGAATTTTTATATTTTCCTGTAATCTATTGGGAGCGGCCTTGGTTGCAGCATTCCAAAAAGGAAATTTCGGGTGCATCTCTCCCTGAAGATCTACGACAGCAACTAATAAATCTCCAGGTTGGGCTGCAAAACTACTGATTAACTTTTGCGCACGTCCTAAAATAGATACACTTAAAGCATTGTAGCCACTTTTAAAATTTGTATGTCCTCCTACAACTGGCACATTAAAAGCTTGAGCAGCAGCTTTCATTCCTTCTAGTAATGGTATAGCTTTGGTAGTATTCTCTGTCCAAATTGTGTCCACAATAGCGATCGCTCGTCCTCCCATTGCTGCAATATCGCTTACGTTGACCATTACTGCACACCACCCCGCAAACCAAGGATCTTCCTTTACCAATACGTGCCACATACCTTCGGCCGCCAACAGTAAATAACCATCTCCATCGGGGATAGCAGCGCAATCATCTCCAACTCGAATCTGATTATTTGCTTGTAAACCTAAAATTTGACTGACAACCTGGATATCTTGCTTTTGAATTATCCCTAATGATTGTTTGAGTTTTGCTGCTAGCTGTTCGAGATTGATTGCAGGGCGATCGCTCATATATTTTGAGATAACTATAGTGATTTCTCAAATAACATATACAGTATTTGATTCATTAAACTGTTAAATACCGATGTACTAAAGAATCAGTTAATTCAGAAGTTGTTCCTTTAGCGACGATCGCCCCTTTATCCATAATAAAAAACCTCTTGGCTAGCTGTCGGATAAAATCAATTTTCTGTTCTACTACAATTACTGTAATCCCTTTTTCTTGATTAATTCTCCTTAAAGCATCCTCAATTTCTTGGACAATAGAGGGCTGAATACCTTCGGTGGGCTCATCCAGAAGCATAATTTTAGGATTGCACATTAAGCCGCGCGCGATCGCTAGTTGTTGTTGTTGTCCGCCACTAAGTAATCCTCCCTGACGGGGTAAGTGTTCTTTAAGCATCGGGAAGAATTCAAAGATTTCCGAAGGGATTCTTTTACTACTTTTTCCGCTCGCAGAAAAGCCCAACTTGAGATTATCTAATACCGAAAGATAGGGAATAATTTCTCTTCCCTGGGGAATGTAAGCTATGCCAGAACGCGATCGCTTATAGGTAGGAGTTTTAGTAATATTTTTATTATTAAAAGAAAGACTTCCTTTGCTGAGCTTATTTAAGCCAATAATGCTGCGTAGTAGAGTAGTTTTACCCACTCCATTACGTCCCAAAAGACCAACCATATCTCCTTTATTAATGGTCATGTCAACATTAAACAAGACAGGAGTTTGTCCATATCCAGCGGTGAGATTATTAAGTTCAAGCAGCGACATCGATTTTTTCTCTTCCTAAATAAACTTCAATTACCTGGCGATTATTTTGAATTTCCTGTACTGAACCTTCAGCGAGCTTTTCCCCTTGATGCAATACGACAATTCTCTCAGCGATTTGTTTAACAAATTCCATATCATGTTCAATTGCTACTACTGCATGATTTTGTGCCAAAGTTTTAATAATTTCTCCCGTAGCATATGTTTCTTCTGCTGACTTTTCACGGCATCTTTTGAAGGGTATATAAGTTGTGTAACAATATTCGCTAACAATTTTATCCATTTCGAGAAATCTGCCCTCTCGATAGAGCAAAATAATTGAGCAGATTTTGAGTGGTGAATGAATCAGACCAAAAATTTAATAACCGAAAAATG
>NZ_KB235924.1:7649-20066 GCF_000332195.1 Pleurocapsa sp. PCC 7319 | reverse complement strand
CAGCCATAAGGACGATAGACATATTCTTCAAAGCCTGATTCATCCAAGTAAACTAAATTGCTTGATCCGTCAAGAATGACAATTTTACGTAAATTTCTCAGAAAGCTGATTCGCTCACTATGCTTACGTTCAGTGTATTTCAGCGTTTTTTTTACGAGTTAACTTCATTTGCTTCTGGGCATACCCAATAGCACTCGTATGCACTCCAAAATATTGCGCCCTTTCTCTTAACAAAGCATCTGGATTTTCTTGAATATGTTGGGCAATTGCTAGAGAGTCTAGTTTTCGCTTTCTTCCAAGTTGTGGTGCTGGAGTCAAATTCTTTCTTCGACACCAATCATTCACACACCATAGACTTACCTCATATCTTCTTGATGCTTCGGCTTTGGAGCCTCCAGCCGCTACAAAGTCCACTACCCGCTTTCGCAAATCTACACTATAAGTCATCTAACCTGATTGATTTCTCATCTAGCTTATATTATTTCATATGTTTCCTATTTAGAATGACTATAAAGCTGGAAGTCAAGCTTATTTGAAAGCGGTTGAAGCTCTATCACGTCGTGGTCGAATTGAAGCTTTGGAGCGAGGGATGAGTACACTTTCAATGGGTTTGTCAGATTTGGTTGAGGAAACCTCAAGATTGAACAAAAGTTAGCGAACATTATTACCTAGTTTTTTTTCGACCCAAGATACCGTGAAAAGTCAGAATAGGATTGGAGTTCTTCGCCGAACCCGATGTAAAAAGTGCAGGAGGCAACGACCTTCTCCAAAAATATCTCCATGAAGTAGTAGTCAAACTCAACGAATCTGGGGCGAAGCAATACAATCTCAGACCGCCAAAAGGAATGCTGTTGATGGGTCCCCCTGGGACGGGAAAAAGTCTTATAGCCAAACTTGCTGCTAAAGCATTGGGCTATCCATTACTGGGACTATCTTGGGGTAATGTCTTGGGAGCGGATAATCCCGATCGGGCATTAGCTCAAATACTAGAGGTAGCTGACTGTTTGGATAACTGCGTAATCTTAGCCGATGATTTTGATAAGGGTTTTACTGGCTGGTCGGAAGGAGGAGCAAGCCGTCGATTATCCCAGCGATTGTTGACCTGGATGCAGGAACACACTAGTAATGCCTTAATGATTGCCACAGTCAACCGCATACAGTTACTGCCATCTGAGATTAAGCGCAGGTTTGATGATGGGGGAATTTGGTTTGTCGATTTGCCTCACAGGGGAGCAATTAGGGATATTTTTCTGATTCATCTGGCTAAATATTTTCCCTCTCAGTTTGCCGACGGACAAGACCCCTGGTCAGAGCGAGATTGGTATCGTTTGCTCAGGGGATATCAGGGTTCGACTCCAGTAGAAATAGCAAATGCCGTAACTCGATGCGCTACTGAGTTTTACTGTAACCTGAGTAATGAGGAGAGAAGAGAAGCTAATATTATTCCTACAGTAACTATTGAAAGATTAATAGCTCAGTTGTCTCAGTTTAAAAAAGCTTCAATTCGCGATGCTGAAGATTTACAGGCAATTCGCAATAAAGCTTACTATGCTCGTCCTGCTGCTTCGGAAGATGAGAGCGAGTATGCAGTGGTTCGGCAGGAATTGTTTAGAACTCTTGCAAAAGTCTTTGGTGGTATAATATTTGGATTTGTAATTTTCTCTTGGGGCGATTGCGCGAAGCGCACTGGCAGAGCCAATCGCTATGAACTACAAACTTAGTGAAAACTGATGCAAAAGTTTTTTATGATAGTGTAAAAGGTCAAATTTTTGATTAATTAACAATGAAATACTGGCAAGCAAAAAAACTACCATCAAGAGAATTTAAACGGATGACAGGAGTTAAAAAAAACTTTTTGCGTGATGGTTCGCATAGTGAAATCGAAGGAAAAACCAAAAAAGAAACCTGGTCGTCCATCTAAATTAAGAATTGAAGATCAAATCCTAGTAACTCTTCAGTATTTGAGAGAATACAGAAGTTATTATCATATAGGAAAAACCTGGAAAATTTCTGAATCAAATGTGTGTCGTATTGTCTTAAAAATTGAAAATATCTTAATTCAATCGAGAAAATTTAGTTTGCCAGGAAAGAAAAAGTTATTAAATTCTTCTCTTGATGAGAATTTTATTTTAATGGATGTCATGGAAAGTCCAATTGAAAGACCAAGACACCATCAAAAAAGTTTTTATAGCGGTAAACAAAAACAGCATACTTTGAAAACTCAAGTAGTATTTGGGCAAAAAAGCAATCAAATTATATGTTTAGCTCACTCTAAAGGCAAGACTCATGATTTTAAACTATTTAAAAATAGTCAAACAAAATTTCATAAGTTACTTAAAGTCATAGCTGATAAAGGCCAGGGCTATTTCATTCTAAAAAGAGAAGCAATCTGTTTTAAACTGAATTGGCATTTACGTTGTGCCTGAGCCATATTGTCAAATCCAGAATCTCGATATAAATTGAGAGCTAAGTTACGTGCGATCGCTAAAATCTGAGGTAATGGTAAGGTACGAATTCTAGATTTGTCTTCTCCTTGAGTAACATCGCGAACATAGTGAACTTTATTTTCTACACCCCAATAACCACGAATTCTTTGATAAAACTCGAAGGCTGATTCGGTCAAATCAGAGATATAGTATCTGGTACTAAACTCCGTTTTATACTTGAGTTGGCGTTCTGATTCTACTTTAATGAGCGTTTTAATACTCGACCATTTAGGCAACTTCAAATCTAAGTAAGCAGTACTAACTCTGCGTTTTTCGATTCTTCCGTGACCTTTAAAAATATTGTAAAAACTGTCATGTTCGACAAATTTCGTTTTTACAGCTTGATCTAGTTTGGGTTGATTTCCTTTGACAGCAGCAAGATAGTGATTTCCGCTATTGATAATTGTTTCAATAGTTTTTTTGTGTATTGATTGCATCAAATGCAAAAACTACCCCTTCAACGGCTAAAGCCTCAATAAATTTGGGTATTGCGGTAATTTCATTACTCTTGTTTTTAACTTTTTCTGGTCTTAGGATTAGTCCTCTTTCAACTAGGTAAGCCGTAACTAATGTGATTGCCTTGTGTGGCTCACAATGAGGGTTGTCTGACGAAAGTAAGTATGAGCCTTTTAACACTTTTCCGTCCAATGCCAAAGTCTCACCTGCTAACGGTTTGATTTCAAAAAAACTTGCTAATCTAGCTGAATACTCCTCGTAATCCAAATTTAATAATGCTCTCCTAATTGTGCTGTAAGAAGGGATTCTTCTGACTTCAAATAACTCTTTTAATTCTTCACTGTACGATTTTAGCCAATCTCCGAGCGCAAGAAAGCCTTGGTTGCCTGCTGTCACCCCCAGTGTAAACAGAGCCAAACATAATTGTAATGAATGCCTTGTTCCCTGTTTTCTTCTACGATCTGGCATTCGAGAGAATGCTTCTATTATCGCTATTTCACTCACTTTTCTAGTTTATTTACACTACCACAATTACAATATCACCTAGAATGAAATAGCCCTGGATAAAGGCTATCAAGGAATTGCTAAAATCCATAATTTGAGTGAAACCCCAATTAAGAAACCTAGAGAGAAAAAGTTGACCAAAGAACAGAAGAAATATAATCGTGAACTAAATCGGTTGAGAATTGCTGTGGAACACGTTAACCGTAGGCTAAAAATATTTAAAATCTTATCTTATCCCTATCGAAATCGTCATCGCAGATTTGGGTTAAGAAGTAATTTAATTGCTGGAATTTATAATTACGAATTAGCTCGATAAGTTTGATTGAAAACTAAATTAATTTTCAAGATTTCAGTTGTTATTTAATTGCCTGAAGCAATTTATGCTGCCAATTTTTACTACGAGCGATCACTCTTCTTTTTTCGCTCAAAAAATCTCTCGATTCCCGTTATCTTAATCATTAGAAATTCAAACAAAATAATCCTTAATCATATCATTAAAAACTTTTGCAAGAGTTCTTTTGAGTATCAAGGGCATCATTTAGAAGCTGGATAATCGCGATCGTTATCTACTCGTAGTTTAGTAATATTTAGCTTAATAATTCCACTGATTGAGAGAGATAAACTGATTAGCAAACGTAATTCCTGCTGTTTCTATGTTCGCAATTGCCTTGACCAACTCTTTGCGACTCATATTCTTGGAGCGATCATTATTTTGATAGACAGCTAAAATACCTGGATGCTCTGAGTTGGCTTGATGAAGAGCTTCAAAATCATCGCAGTTTTGAGTCAATAATATGCGATTTTTAACCCTAGCATAATCTAGAACCAGAAAATCTTCCTTTCCCGATAAACCAGCTTCGTTTGCTGTTTCCACATCATGACCAGATTTTCGGAGTAGGCTAACTAAAGGCTTAGCTTGAGAATCTTCAT
Source organism: Pleurocapsa sp. PCC 7319 (assembly GCF_000332195.1). Taxonomy (NCBI): domain Bacteria; kingdom Bacillati; phylum Cyanobacteriota; class Cyanophyceae; order Pleurocapsales; family Pleurocapsaceae; genus Pleurocapsa; species Pleurocapsa sp. PCC 7319. The sequence goes on along the minus strand of NZ_KB235924.1, from coordinate 15,690 downwards.
CGATGAGTAACTGAAGGCTCAATGGTAACTCCCTCAAGCACAATACGGCGTTCCTCAGCAGCTTCTTGTTCTAAAAGCTTCTGGTGGCTCTGACAATAATCAATAACTTCTTCGATTGCAGCTAATGGCAAATCCCAATTTTCTGATGCCTCAGAAGGAGTATCGTTATTAACAATCATGTCTGAATAGATAACAGATGCCTTAATTCTTTTTCCTTTAATGTAAAGCTGTTTTCTCCAAGGATGAGAACGTGGCTCTAAATATTGCCATTGAGTTTTTGAAGTGTTAGTAGTCATGTTTATGCGTTTTTGAGTTTTTCAGCGATCGCTTGCCTAACAAATTCTTGCCAGTTATCTTTAGTTTCCAACTCTTTCTTCATCGAAGCTGGCACTCTGATTTGCAATCTTTCTCTTAAGGGTTCATCGCGATCTGTAGTAAAACAGTATTTCTTTAAGTCTGGATTTCCCCCTGGACGACCACTAGCTTTTGTTCCTGGCATGAGTTCGCTTTCAAATAGTTAGCATGACTTCATTATAGCAAGTAGCCATACTAACAAGTTGAATTTTAGGATCAATTTTTGCGTGGATGTAGTAGTTTGACAGGAATTGTTTGAGTAACAGGAGCATCATTTTGAGGCGGGATAATGATTCAAAAGATATGATGGTGGCTGACAAAGTTGAATTTAAAGTGCTGCTGAGAAAAAAGTTGCACATCATCTATGTGAACTAATGAGCGATCGCGTATCTAATACACTCTTCGATTTAATTCCAAAATTGTCGGCTGCTACTGGAGATTGTAGTTTTGAAGGATTAATCGCCGAACTTCTAAAAATTCTGACAGGACGGCATTTCCATTCTGCAAAACCTGGCTATCAGGCAGGTCGAGATATAAGTTCTCGTGATTCTTACGGAAATACTATCTTTGTAGAATGTAAGCGATATAAAAAGACAACTGAGTTAAATGAGAGAGAACTTTTAGGAGAGTTACAGCAAGCAAAAGATGAAACTCCAGATTTAGATATTTGGGTTTTAGTCACCAGTCGAGATGTTGATTCTAAACTATACGAAAGCTTACACAGAAAAGCTACTCAAGATGGAATTGATTTTGCTGTAATTGCTGATGGAGATGGAGAACCAAGTTCTTTAGCTGCTTTATATGCTAATTCTTCAGCTACAGTGATTGAGTATTTAAAGTCAGTCGCATCGGATGAGGATTTACCCAAGCCTGGTTCTAACGGATTTTGTGGGTAGTAGAAATACTCAGGATAATGGGGCTTGAAGCACAAAAGAAATCAAATTGAGATAAAGTCAACAAACAATCAATTGATTTTCAGTAAAAATTCAAGCATGGCAGTTTCTATCAGAGGAGATAAAAGTATTTGTTTACCCGTTAGCAGTGAAGAACAATATCAACAACTAATCGCCAATAATCACAATTATAGAGCCTATTTGCTGCAACTTTATGCCAAGTATCCTGAAATTTTTCCCAGAGAAATGGAAGCAGGGTTCAGCTTTCATGATTGGGTGGTCTCCAGCAAACAGGAACTGTCAATGCGCCGCATTAAGCTCAAAGCTAATCAGCAGGTCTATCAATTGCGTCCTGACTTCATTATGCCTTATATGGTAGGAAAAACCGACGAAATAGACAAACCAATGTATTTAAGACAATTTGGTGTGCCTTTTGACGCTTTAAGTTATGTTTTCGGTCGTAATGCCATGTACTGGTATCGTATTTACCTGTCTTTAGGTCGAGCCTCGATTGTGGGAACGACAATCAAAGACGCTCAAAAACTGCCTCCACATCTGGTAGCGGATAGAAAAACATACTTGGTTAGGGGGTTCACGAGTTTATCTTCCTACTACCGTAGCATCTGGCTGTATTTTGGGAGTTAGCTTGACCGAATCAGCTAGTGCGCCAGCTTTAACTAAAGGATACGCAGAATTTCAAACCGAAGCTCGTCTTCTCGACCCCAATTATACCCCAGTGACAGTCAATACAGATGCTTGGGACGGAACTAAACAGGCTTGGCTTAATCTATTTCCCACGGTGACTTTGGTACTGTGCTTTTTGCACGCGGTGCTAAAAGTGCAGAAAGGAAGCCCCAGTTATCGCAATTTAAGAAACAAGCTCAAAGCTCTGCTCTGGAAAGCTTATAAATCCTCTACTGCTGCTAAATTCTTGCAAGGAATACGATTAGCTTTGATTTGGAGCAAAAAACATATCAGACGGAAACGCACTTTAAGCAAGATGCGTCAATTATGCCGTCGTGCTGCTCAATTCACAGTCGCTTATCAATTTCCCCAAGCTCATCGCACTAGCAATATGGTAGACCGGTTGATGAATCACCAAGACCGTTTACTCTACACTATGCAATACTTTCATGGTGACAAGGAGTCGGTAAGATTATATCTACGTTCGATGGCACTGATCTGGAATTTCCATCCCTACGCAGCTAGAACTCGCTCAAAATGCTCGTCACGGATATCGCCGTTTAGCGATCTCAATGGTTTTAGCTATCATCACAATTGGCTTCACAATTTGTTGATTGCTAGCTCGATGAACGGTCGCCAAACCCTTCAAAGTGGTTGATCCACAAAATCCGTTAGAACCAGATCCAGACTACTCCCAGCCCCTACCGTGGCAATATCTGTGGTGACATAGGGCTGAATTTGGGACAAAAAACCATCAAAATTGATCATTAGATTAGTCTCATCCCGATAACTGTTGAGGGTGTAGTAGGAGGTTCCACTGCCCACAAATCCTGAATTAGCTGTAGATTGGCCTGGATGAACGAACTGATAGTTTTGGTAATCGACCCGCAGTCGCATCCCTGCTTGTAGATCCACTGCACCATTGGCTGCATCCAAGCCGTAGTAGTAATATAGGATCTGATCGACTAGCAACGGTATTCGCTCAGCAATACGGGTTTTGACCATAGTGAGGGCACCTTGAATCAGATGACTGTTCGTATCTAGCTTGCTAATAAATTCGCTGTAATCTGTTTTGAGTTGAGCTAGATCACTTTGAGTAGTTCCCGTAGGTGTAATCGTGAGGGTGCAACTTTGATCTTCATTTTCCGTGAGAGCAAAGATTCCCGCTGTGGTGGAAGTGTTATTGGAATAAGCAGCAGTAGAGAATAACTGCGGTAATGTTGTGGTTTGAGCTTGGGCAGCAGAGGAGTCGCGATCGCCCAAATAGATTAAGGGATTTTGCTCCACCATAGTAAAGTAGTAGTCTGCAGAATGGTGGAACTGGTCTGCAAAGATGACATCCGCCTGGGATATTAGTTGCTCCAAAACTGCTTCCAAGATCTGATTAGGAGTCAGGGGTGGACGGGATAGGGTAAACTCAGGCACTGTAAAAGTGTTTACTGTATCCTCTGTGTTCCCTTGATCAGTCCAATTAAAGGAGCCCGAAACTCGCGCTAGAAATCCTAACTCAGTCAGTTCAAAGGTTAGGGTAGTGTCCATAACTGAAGCGATCGCCACCCGCTCCACAATCTTTTGGGAAGTACCCGGTTCAAAAATTGGACCCAGAATCACTTGGAACGGTAGGCTCAAGCGCCTTTCCCCTTGCAGCACGAACTGTTCATTCCTCCTCAAGCCATGGAAAACCAGGGAGTCCCCTAACCAAGTTCCCTTCAAGACGACTTTGCCGTTTTCAATTGCTAGTGGTGCAAATTTATTCTTCTGTTTATCGTGGGGAGTAAAGAGCAGCTTAAAATCTACCGTCCAATCAAACGGACGCCCATCTCGCGATCGAGGCAGTTCAATTTCCGAAATAGCAGTGGTGGAGGACATCTGCAATAGTTCACCTGTATTATTGGGTTTAAGAGATAGATCTAAACCCTTTAGGATATTGATTTCTCCTGATTCTAATTGAATGTCTATTTCAGAAGAATTGAGGACAAGTCTGTCTGTATTACTGGGTTTTACTGTAAAAATGATTGAGTTCCCCCATAAAGTACTCTCAACTTCTCCAGCTTTGAAGTCCCATGTAGGAGAATCACTTAGATCTGCTTCCCATTCCAGGTCAATCTTCGTAAACTCAAACTGAGGGGTAACTTGGCGAGAATTGGATATGAGGGATACCTGAAGCAGTAACTGAGATTCCAAGTCTTTCTCTAAGGTCAGTTTCGCTGTTAGGGTTGTTAAAGGATTGGGCATATTTGCTAACTCTAGCTCACCCTCAATGTCGATTGAAGGATAATAGCGCTGGTAAATTGCTTCTGGTGTGAGCGCTGAATTATAAATCGCAACCTCATATAGTTCACCTTCCCAAGACCGATCATGTCTATTGTCCTTGAGGAAAGAAACTTCATTTCCGAGGGCTAACTTAAAAGCAGAATCATTAGAATCATTACCCCAGGGATGATCGCCAATCACAACGGGTTGTGATTTTTTAAGGAATCCGTTGAAATATAAATATAGCTTGGCATTTTTATCATCAGATTTTTCCCTAGAGAATGTATAGACAATGTAGATTGGCTCTGTTCCAACTGGATCGTAATTTGTTGTTAGTGCTTCCTTTGTTCCGTTTTTATCGTCCTTATTGATACGAAATCGAACAACATACCGATCTTGATCTCTATTTTCAGGCGTTCCTGATTCTGCATCGTTTTGACCAAGAGTCACATAGCGGTTGTGAATGTCTTGGGATAGGGTAACGATTCTGGCTGGTCCTAACTGCTTTTTTGGGCTGGGCTTAATCCAGGCAGCAATGCTGAGTTTGTTTGTCTTTCGGAAAGCTTTGATCAGTTTGGCAGCAGAGCTTTCTCCTGAGTCTTCTAAATTATCATTTTGACTCGCAATCAGTGTTTTTTCTTTGACTAAGATAGATCCTAACTTCCGCTCAATGGTTTCGAGGGTTTTAATGTGTAAGTCGATGGCTGGCGCATCTTCTGTATTAATTAGGGAGTAATCATAAATCCATTCTCCCGACTTTTCTCCAAACAGATAGAGAACCTGCGGCTGAAGTGGCTCTAACCCCGATTTGACAGTAAACTTTGTCAACGCCAAATTACCCCAGGGTTTAATCGGGATTGTCTGCGGATTCGCTGAGTTGTACTGAAAAATTAGTTGAGACTGATTCAACTTTTGTGCCTCAAGTAAAATCTCTTGACCAGAGATAACAGCCTTTACGCTCCCATTAACAGTTAGTTCTTTGTCTGATTTTTCGGGTTGAAGCTCTTGGGTGAATGTCAGATCCAAGTCTTTGAAGTGTGTCGATTTTTTGGGACTAAATCCGAAAGGCTCGTCAGACTTAACACCTAAAGAAAATGAACTGCCATTGTAAGTAATCCGAATGTTATAGAATGCATCGTTAGGGGAGGCCGGCAATCCTGACAAGATTAGGCTAGCTTGATAAAGCCCTTTATCAATTTCTTGGGTTCCAGATTGTAGAATTTGAGCAACTGATGATTCAGATAAAAAATCGGAGAGTTTTTGCTGACTATAGCGTTTCTTGCTGAGTCCTTTAATCCAATAAATCTTGAAGCCAGTCTCAGCATCAATCTCATATTTCAAGTAATACTCAGAATCTAGACCCAAGAATGTGATAAATCCGTATGCGAGCATAAAAACTCCCTTGAATTCTATAAGATGGTAAGGAATTTCGCAGAAACAAGCTGGACAATTGAGTGAGGCATAGCTCCTGCGATCGCAAAATTTAAATTTAAAGTTGTTTTGTAATAATTAAAAAGTTATTTTGTAATAATTAGAATATTTAATCTAATCACTTTCCGAACCTAGTTTATTACTTTCTTTGTGATCTATCGCTTAGTTGCATATATCTTAACAATTAAACAATCGCTACAAGGTTTCCTAAGGAAAAAAATAGAGAAAAAGGGATATCTAGGTAAAGAAAAGCAAAGCGATAATTTGATAAAAATCAATAATTACATTAATAAAAGAAAATAATAAGTAACAGTAAAATGCTGAAAATAAAGAGAAGTAAATAGAGATTTAAAGAGGAGGAAGTTTTTGTCTGGCTTTGGCTTTTAAGACTTCAAGCTGAACGGAATTGAGGCGTTGTTCAAACGCTATCCTTTAGTCACATATTTGTTAACAATTAAATAATTTCTCAAAGGTGGATCTAGGAAGAGATTTGAGAAAAAAGTAATTGTAGAGTAAAGAAAAGCAAAGCGATAATTTAATAAAAATCAATATTATCGTAAATAAAATAGAAGAATAGATAACAATAAATTGAGGGAATTGAAGAGAAGTAAATAGAGGCTTAAAGAAGCTAAAGTATATATAGAATAAGGTATTGAGAGATTAAAAACAACAAAAAAGAAACAAAAATTCAAGAAAAGTAGAGTAAGAACTCATTGAGTTCAGAGTTGAGAATTCAGAGTTCAGAGTTAATACAGAATGTAGTATAAATAGATCTTTTTAAATTGACTATTTAGTCAACACAGTATAGAGGTTAAAAACGGGTTAATTGTCAGAGAAAGAAAGCCGATAGGTGATATCGGCAGTAAATCTATATTGATGGTCGTAATTAAGACTATGAATACCCAAAAAGAAAGAGAAAGTATCGCGCTTGAAATCAGGCGATCAGCTCTGCTGGTGCGCGGAGCGCAATCGCCCGTTTTTTAGATTGGTAGTTTCTTAACTCTAAAAGTCTCATTATTCACAGAGACAATTGCCCCTGTTTCTAAATCCTGCTGGCAATTATTTAAAATCTCAATCAGCCGTTGATTAATCTCGTCATAGTTTTCATTACCCAACCTAAATAGAATGACGCTAGGTAAGGCTTGCTTGCTGATAGCTAATAATTGAGCAAAGTCCAAATCTATAGTCAAAATTATGCGCTGTTCGACAAGGGCTAAAGCGAGAATTTGAGCATCTGGGAGTTTTTGCAATCCCCTATCCCTCAGATGAACTACATCGTGACCAAGTTGGCGCAACCATTCGACAGTACGCAGAGAAATACCCATGTCGGCTAAGAATTTCATTTTGCTCTAAGCAGTAGTGGAGAAAGGGTAAACATGTTCTCGCGTTAATAATGCTGCATATTGTAGGGATTGCTTGATGTCATTCAATTCTAAGTCTGGGTACTCCGATAAAATCTCTTCAAAAGGCTTACCATTGGCTACTAGATTGACGATTAAAGATACGGGAATACGCATTCCGCGAATACAAGCCTGACCTGCCATGATGCGAGGGTCAAAGGTAATACGCTCTAAATTTTTGAGTTGATAATTATTCATGGATTTTTCAAGCCCGATAATCATTAATCATAATCTATTGCTTTGGAAGTTAAGAATGGGAAGGCTCAAGTGTGGCAGGAAGGAAGAACTCTTGCAAAAATATTTTGTGGTATGCTAAGAAGTTTTACTTTTTTATTAATCAAACATGAAATATTGGCAAGCTATTAAACTTCCGTCAAGAGAATTTAAGCGGCTTACTGGAGTTAAACGACAAACTTTTCGGTTAATGGTACGCTTGGTAAAAGCAGAAGAAAAACAGAAGAAAAAACCAGGGCGTCGAGCCAAATTAATTATTGAAGATCGGGTTTTAGTAACACTTCAATACTGGAGAGAATATCGAACCTACTTTCATATATCAAAAGATTGGAAACTAGCCGAATCTACAGTATGTCGTATAGTCAAAAAAGTTGAAAATATTTTAATTCAATCTCGAAAATTCAGTTTACCAGGGAAGAAAAAGTTATTGAAAAATGCTCTTAATGAAAAATTAATTTTAATGGATGTCATGGAAAGTCCAATTGAAAGACCCAAAAAACATCAAAAAAGATTTAATGCGTGGAAAACAAGGAGAGCATACTTTAAAAACCCAAGTAGTCTTTGGAGAAAAAACAGGAAAGATAATATGTCTAGATCATGAAAAAGGGAGAACTCATGATTTTAGATTATTTAAAAGTAGTCAGGTAAGATTTCATCAATTGCTTAAAGTTATAGGGGATAAAGGATATCAAGGAATCACTAAAATTCATGGGAATAGTGAAACCCCTATCAAAAAACCCCGAGGCGGAAAATTAACCAAGGAACAGAAAAAATATAATCGTCAATTAAATC
>NZ_KB235924.1:0-7549 GCF_000332195.1 Pleurocapsa sp. PCC 7319 | reverse complement strand
GAAATAATCTTTCAAGAGCTTGAATACCTGTCATTTCATCGGTACTAACCAAATGAATACCTTGTTCTAATAACTTTAAGGCATTTTGATGCAGTTGACAGATATATTTGACTTGCTTTTTAAATTTTAGGGGGTCATCAATTTTGGGATTTAACCAGTAACGATGGAGATCTGGTTTTAGTGTGGCTTCTTGTTAAAAAACGTCCCGCACTTCGAGGGGAAATCTTTGACACTATTCCTCTTTTAACTGCTTCTGCTGCTAACTCTCTGGCTGTCCAATGACTTACTGGTCTTTCTGATTCTTCGGGAGATTCACAGGCTAGTGCCACTATTTGAACGACTTGTTCTACGCTAAAGAACCTGCTCGTGCCTGAACGTGGGCGATCTTCTAAAACTTGTTTAATCAAGACCATTAACTTTTTGTCAGTTACTTGTTGTTCTTCTGCTGCTGCTAGTTTCTCTTTGTCCTGTCTCCATCGTTCTCGCCACAAGCGTACTTGCCCTCTTTCTAGTTCTAATCTTCGACTAATAGAACTATTGCTCTCTCCAGATGCTGCGGCTAAAATCAGCTTGGCTCTTCTCACCAAACGATCAGGGTTGGTAGTCCCTCTAACTATCTGTTGTAGTAGTGTTTCTTGTCTGCTGGAGAGGTTGATTAGTTTTGCTTTGTTAATGGGCATCGATTCCTTGGCTTCACTCTTTTGCTTAATAGAGTAAGTTTCATTTTATCTGATGAGAGCTTCCTTTTTAACCTGGTGGGCTATTTCCGCCTAGCTGCACTAGTTTTTGTTCTAGTTCTAGCTGTTTGAGGCGCAACATACCGCGAATCTCCGACACAGAAAGATTGTCATCGAGTAACTGACTGATTTGTTCTAAGGAGAATCCCAATTCTTTAAAAACAAGAATGCGATTCAGACGAGGTAATTGACTGGCAGAATAATAGCGATAGTTATTTTGACGGTCTACTGTGGCAGGTTTGAGTAACCCCAAGCGATCATATAGACGTAGGGTTTTAGGTGAGATACGACTAAGTTGAGCAAAGTCACTAATTTTAAGCATTGACGCTCCCTAAATCTCTGCTATTTATGAGTTAACACTTTGCCCTAAGGTGAAAGTCAAGAACTTTTTTTCTCTGTTATTGAATTAGCAACAATTCTATAGCCACAGTCGGTATAGCGGTTTTTCAGAGAAAATTGGGCAACTTATCGCCAGATTGAGCTATTAAAGTGCAAAAATCTCTAAAAATCGCTTTAAATCTTGTTTAAGATTATTTTTTAGTATGTAGTTTGTAAAGTGGTGGGAAAGTGCGAGCACTCGAAATTTGTCAAGCAATTAGAAAAGCGCTCGCCAGATACTAAAATAAAACTATTTACCTTTCACACGCATGAGTCGGATCGTCAGCTTTTTCAGCAAATTCTAATTTAGTAGTACGTAGTATAAATATAATTAATAGGCTGTGGAACATGGTGATGTCAATGATGACAGAGATGGTCAGATAGTGAAATTAGTTAGGTTAGAAAAGTATCAAAGAACTGTAAGATTTATCGAGCAAACTGCTGCAATAGGTAAGCGTAAAACTGCTCTTTATTGACCTGGGTCATGACTTGAATCCTTTTGCCACCAGATTTGAGAATGGTTTGACCCTGACTAGCACCAGTGGTAATGATATCCGTCTCCCGTTCTACTGTTTGATACAGTTCTGGACGGGCTAAATATGCCGTAGCTAAAAGATCCCAACAATAATAGTCTTGGGGAATGGCTAGGGAATAGCACAAACCAACTAAATCCGATAGAGTATATCTGCGTTGTTGGGCTAAAGCACGAATAAATTTGGCAGTGACGGGAATGCTATTAGTTAAATCTAAAGGACATAGTGTCAAGGGAAGATTAGTATCCCAGATTTGTTTAGCTGCGATCGCATCCCAAAACACATTCCATTCTGCGGTACCGTCGTGTTCTGGGGCATAGGCTTTCTGAACGTTTCCTCCTACAGTTAAGGCTCCTCCCATCCAGATGATTTCAGCGATTTGTTCAACGATTGTCGGTTCAGTAGAGAGCGCCTCGGCTACGGTAGTTAGAGGTCCAGTGACCATTAAGGTTACAGGTTGAGGGGCATTCTGTAACTGCTGAACGATAAATTGTTGTCCTGTTGCTTCGGCTAATGGTGTCGAGATGGGTTCAAACTCGTTGAGAAGAGGAAAGTGATCGATAATAGTGCAGTCGCGACGAAAATGGGCAGGAAAAGGGTTGAGACCTCGGACTGTACTTCGAGCAACAGAAATATAGCTACGCTGCATCAAATCTAAGATTTTACGGCTGACACTAACGGCAGCTTCGATATAACAGTCGGCGGGAGTAACAACAATCCCTAAAGGTTCGACCTCGGTCATCGTCATGAGCAAGATCAGGGATAAAAAATCATCGATCGCACCATCATGATCCATCAAGACTAGCTTTGGAGGCATAGTTCATATTAAATCGGGTTCTTATTCTAGCTCGTTTAATACTCGATTTAAATTACTTCTGAAAGTTTGAAAGCTTTGTATCTTTTCGGTCAATTGTTCGATATCTTGTTCGCTAAAATTTGACAAGATATCGGGATCAAGATTATTTTTCACGTTGGAGATAAGCTTGTTTAATGCTTTCTCCCGATTTACTATTAATTCTATTCCAGAGACTTTATTCATCGCTTTCAAGAATGCTATCTCTTGGCTATTAAATTGGCTTTCTAAAAATTTATTCCGTCAGGAAGATCGGCACCGAAACTAGTACGTCTAAACGTTATTATCTCAATAGCTTTACCATCAATAATCAAATGCTAGCCCATGCTCAGGGTAGTTTTTATTTTTTATATATAAGGGATATTTAGGCTTGTTTCAACTTATCAGATAAGTTGATTTTAATAATTTCATCTTAACTCTTTTTTTCTTCTAATTTAGATGCGTTCGCCCTACTAGAAAATAGGGCAATCTTAGAGATAAAATTTTGCTCGACGACAATCTATTCAGCAACGCCTAGTATTTTGCCTCTGCTAAATCGGCATTGAATTTATCGCACCAAAGTGTAACTTCATCGTATTGAGCAGGGTTAAAATCGAACGGCAAACGATAAATTTGTTTTCCTTGATCTGAATTCAAACCAGAAAATAGAGTATCTTCACTAAATTCATCGTTGTTAGAAAAGCCTATTTTGGGATCGGGTGCGCCATCAAATTTAAAATTATCTTGAAGAACTAAATAATGAATTTCCCCTTTTTTGATTATTTGAAATTCCCCACTTACTGTATGGCCGCTTTGCCCTATAAAGCTACCAGTTTCGATTAATTCTCCTCCCGTCAAAATATCTTCTGCTTTTACTAATGTGGGACTCATAGCCAAAGTTAACGCCGACAATAGCCAAATTACTCGTTTCATAATTTTACTCATTTATTGTAAGTTTACTTCAATTTAATTTACCGAAAATACCTTAATCAAATCTGAGAAAATCCCAAGAAAATGATTGGTTTTATTGCACTTGACAAAATACAAAAATCAATATTTTCAAGTCGATGTGGCACGAATTTACACGTATCTCGGTCTGGTTCTAACGGATTTTGTGGGTAGTAGAAATACTCAGGATAATGGGGCTTGAAGCACAAAAGAAATCAAATTGAGATAAAGTCAACAAACAATCAATTGATTTTCAGTAAAAATTCAAGCATGGCAGTTTCTATCAGAGGAGATAAAAGTATTTGTTTACCCGTTAGCAGTGAAGAACAATATCAACAACTAATCGCCAATAATCACAATTATAGAGCCTATTTGCTGCAACTTTATGCCAAGTATCCTGAAATTTTTCCCAGAGAAATGGAAGCAGGGTTCAGCTTTCATGATTGGGTGGTCTCCAGCAAACAGGAACTGTCAATGCGCCGCATTAAGCTCAAAGCTAATCAGCAGGTCTATCAATTGCGTCCTGACTTCATTATGCCTTATATGGTAGGAAAAACCGACGAAATAGACAAACCAATGTATTTAAGACAATTTGGTGTGCCTTTTGACGCTTTAAGTTATGTTTTCGGTCGTAATGCCATGTACTGGTATCGTATTTACCTGTCTTTAGGTCGAGCCTCGATTGTGGGAACGACAATCAAAGACGCTCAAAAACTGCCTCCACATCTGGTAGCGGATGAAAAACATACTTGGTTAGGGGGTTCACGAGTTTATCTTCCTACTACCGTAGCATCTGGCTGTATTTTGGGAGTTAGCTTGACCGAATCAGCTAGTGCGCCAGCTTTAACTAAAGGATACGCAGAATTTCAAACCGAAGCTCGTCTTCTCGACCCCAATTATACCCCAGTGACAGTCAATACAGATGCTTGGGACGGAACTAAACAGGCTTGGCTTAATCTATTTCCCACGGTGACTTTGGTACTGTGCTTTTTGCACGCGGTGCTAAAAGTGCAGAAAGGAAGCCCCAGTTATCGCAATTTAAGAAACAAGCTCAAAGCTCTGCTCTGGAAAGCTTATAAATCCTCTACTGCTGCTAAATTCTTGCAAGGAATACGATTAGCTTTGATTTGGAGCAAAAAACATATCAGACGGAAACGCACTTTAAGCAAGATGCGTCAATTATGCCGTCGTGCTGCTCAATTCACAGTCGCTTATCAATTTCCCCAAGCTCATCGCACTAGCAATATGGTAGACCGGTTGATGAATCACCAAGACCGTTTACTCTACACTATGCAATACTTTCATGGTGACAAGGAGTCGGCAAGATTATATCTACGTTCGATGGCACTGATCTGGAATTTCCATCCCTACGCAGCTAGAACTCGCTCAAAATGCTCGTCACGGATATCGCCGTTTAGCGATCTCAATGGTTTTAGCTATCATCACAATTGGCTTCACAATTTGTTGATTGCTAGCTCGATGAACGGTCGCCAAACCCTTCAAAGTGGTTGATCCACAAAATCCGTTAGAACCAGTTCCAGGGAAAAAGTTTATAGTTGCTCTAACCTATTTGATCGCAATTTTCTGAACTTTAGAGTTAATAGGGATAGAATTAGCGATTGCGAAGCTAGCCGTAGGCATCGCACTTACTAAAAACTCAACTATCTAGAGCGGGCGATCTTCTGTTAGATAAAACAATTTCTTCGGTTCATTTCTGTTTAAGTCTCTCTAATTTTCTGGATTTTGAAGAGATGATAATAAACGCTTTCCTTTTTTCTGACGATAAATATTGATTGGACTCTGGCAATTTTGAGCTTCTACTCTAACAATCAATTCATCTAACGCCACAATTTGAGCATCAAACATCATTGATATATCGCGCATTCTAGCAATTGAACGTTCTCTATTAACTGAGTCAGGTATCTTAGGCTGGTTATTCATCATAGATTCCAATTTCTTTTTATTTCTATTAAACTTGCCTGTCCTGCATCGGCAATTGCTTGAGTTTGAATTAACGATTGAGACAATAAATCTAGCGTAGCAGAATCAGCTATGGGTTGGACTTGTGAAATTTGCCATAGTAGTCGATAGAGACGAGTGTAATAAGCACTTGCTCGTTCTTTAACATTTTGTATTTCATCTAGTTCAATAATTGTCGTTTCTGTTTCGCCAAATTGTTCGAGAATACTGAATTCTAATTCTGTTGCTTGGTTAATTATTTGTAGTAGTTGTCGTTGCAATTCAAAAACCGCTGTTATAGTTTCATTTGATAAATTTGCCATCCGATTTATTCTAAAAGATCCTTAAATCTCGAATAGTATCCCACAAATCAAAATTAATCAGCATAGTTTTTCTTTCCACACCTAACTATTTATTAAGACAATTACACTATTTGATAATTCGTTAGTCTGTTTGAGGGCGATATACGAAGCGGTATCCGTGATAGACGGCTAGCTCTAGCTATAAGTCTCAAAACGTCACAAAAGCTAAATATCTCTTAACCGTTTGCTATTAAGTCGAACAGACATGGTATTAATAATTAATTGCAATAACCCGAAATTCGAGCGATAAATATGCTATCTCAAAAAATAATCGATCGCCTCAATCAACAAATTAATTTAGAGATCTATTCTTCTCATCTTTACCTACAAATGAGTTCTTGGTGCGCTCATAAAGCCCTTGATGGCTGCGCTGCTTTCTTGAGCCAACACGCAGACGAAGAAATGTCGCATATGCGCCGTTTATTTAATTATCTTCAGGAAACAGGAGCTTATGCTGTCATTAGTGGAATGCAGGCACCACCATTTGAGTTTGATTCTATAACCCCAATGTTCGAGCAAATTTACGAACACGAACAGTTAGTTACTAGTAAGATTAACGATTTGGTACATTTAGCTAATACCGAACCAGATTACGCTACTCTCCAGTTTCTTCAATGGTATGTAACAGAACAACATCAAGAAGAATTTTTGTTTAAAAGTATTCTCGATAAAATTAAGCTCATTGGCACAGAGGGACAAGGAATCTTTTTTATCGATCGCGAAATTGGCAATATGGCTGCTAATCCTACTCAAGAAGAAAGCACGGCGATGAATTGAGATTAGATTAGCACTAGCGTTCCGATTAAAATTAATCCCGTTCCTACAACCATCTTAAGTGTCAACGGTTCTCTCAAAAACATTACTGAAAGTAACGCAATTAAAACTAGACTAGACTTGTCGATTGGGGCAACTAAGGAAGCAGGACCGAGTTGTAAGGCTCTAAAATAACAAAGCCATGATAATCCCGTTGCCATTCCTGACAAAACTAAGAACAGTAGTGTCTTTGAGTTTAGTTCAAATAATCCTCCAAACGTACCTTCTGCATAGACCAATCCCCAGGCTATAACCAAAATTACCACAGTCCGAATCGCCGTAGCTAAATTGGAATTAACCCCCTCTATTCCCACCTTGGCAAAAATAGTCGTTAAAGCTGCAAAGAATGCCGATAATACTGCAAAAATCAACCAACTTTTATCGTCATTCATCATAAAATTATCTTATTTCTCAGCTATTGGCTCTTATACTCCTAGTTTTCTTGTTTTACATTCACTTTCCGTCCAATAGGAATACACATGGGCGTATCTGCCAAAGGATCGCTAACGATACGACATTCCAAATTAAATACATCTCGCACTGTCTCTTCTGTCATTACCTGTTCTGGAGTTCCCGTAGCGTATACTTTACCCTGCTGTACGGCGACTAAATAATCGGCATAGCGACAGGAGAGATTGAGGTCGTGCAGAATCATTACAATGGTTTTCTGCTTAGTTTCTTGCAGTTCGTCTAGTAAATCTAATAAATCTACCTGATGGGATAAATCGAGAAAGGTTGTAGGTTCATCTAGCAACAAAATATCCGTATCTTGAGCCAATACCATTGCAATCCAGGCTCGCTGTCTTTGTCCCCCAGAAAGACTATCTAAAGCCCGATCTGCTAGCTCAGTCATGGTGGTAATTTCTAAAGCTTCAGTTACCTTATCTTCATCTTCCTTTGACCACTGCTGCATCCAGCTTTGATAGGGATAACGACTAGGGCGAACGCATCTTAAATTGAGTGAAAATGATAGATTAATTTGGTAGC
>NZ_KB235923.1:5206-12203 GCF_000332195.1 Pleurocapsa sp. PCC 7319 | reverse complement strand
GGAATTTCCATCCCTACGCAGCTAGAACTCGCTCAAAATGCTCGTCACGGATATCGCCGTTTAGCGATCTCAATGGTTTTAGCTATCATCACAATTGGCTCACAATTGTTGATTGCTAGCTCGATGAACGGTCGCCAAACCCTTCAAAGTGGTTGATCCACAAAATCCGTTAGAACCAGGTCCAATCATTTAAAAACTCTTGAATTTTCGTACGACTCATTCGGTAGCGAACGCTCAAGGAAGCGATGAAAGTTGCGAGGAATGCTCCTACTAAAACATACTCTGTCAGTTGTAAATCTTTGCTTCTTCCTTCTACTACAGAAACCAACCCTGTTCCTGGTTGGGCATGGGTGCAATGACCACAACTGCAAGTTGTCCGATAGTAGTGATGTAATTGAGTTACGATCCTCAACCCAAATAATTCTGGTTCTAGTTCCAGGACATAATATCCCATATACCTAAAGGACTCAGATTCGCTTAAATCATGATTACAAGCGGTACATTTATGGGGATAGTGTGGAATGATTACTTCCGCCTTCAGAGGTTGCTGACGACCAAATCCTTTTCCTCCTGGTTGTTTTCCTGGCTTCCTCTTTGATTTTTGCTTCTTTTCTGGTTCTGAAGATTCATCTCTTTTATCCAACTCAGTTTGTCCCAACTCGGTTTCAGATTTTGAACCTGGGTTTGATTCTTCTGTGGTTTCTTTTAAACCGTAAGGATTATCTTTTGATGGTGGCTGAGAACTATTTTTTGAACTCTGCTGTTGCTTTTCCCATAAATCTGTGGCTAATTGATGTAGATTTTTGGCTTACTTCTACCAATCTCTCTTTTTCGAGTAGACTTGAAGTAGTCTTCGTTCATCTGTACCAAGTCATTTTTATCTTAATTGAGCCATGTTTTTAACATACACCACAAAGGTGGAGTTGGCTTATTTTTGACTGGGGGGAAATGAACGGTTACTTCAAAAGATGCCGTGAAAAGTCAGCACCAGCAGAACCATAGCTATAGCTGAGTACTCGATCGCTGCCTGCTATCTGTTGGGAAATAAGGCGACCGTTATCGTCGTATTCGTAGAGAACTTGTTCTCTATTAGCATCGGTGACTGAAGCAATTTGACCACTCTCGTTGAAGATGTAGGAGATGGCATCTCTGCCTTCGCCATAAATAACCTGTTGTAAACGTCCAACATGGTCGTAGTCGTAGCTGACTTTTGAACCATTGCCATAAGTGACGCTAGAAACTACCGTGGGATCGAAAGGATTATCGTAACTGAAACTGGTTGTACCGTTAGCATCTTCAACGCTGAGTAAATACTGTCCAGTTGTGTCATAGCTGTAAGTATTAACTTGTCCTTCAGCATCAGTAATAGTTTCGATGCGTCCATCGGAGTTATAGTTTAGAGCAAAGCTATTTTGGTTACTGTCTGAAAGTTCGGTAAGTAAATCGTTGTTATATCCAGCACTCAAGCGATAACCGTTGCCGTATTCTACATAATTTAATTGACCGTCAGCACGGAAAACAATTTTGTTGCCGTTAGCTTCTAGTTCGTAATGATCGACATTCCAAGTTAAAGTTCCACTACCTTCATAACTACCATCAGCTTGTGGTTTAAAAATTCTTTGGTCGGAGGAATAGGACTGTAGCAGCTGCTGTAAACTTAAGCTATAGGTACTGCTATCTAATTCTTGACTTGAAGATTGCTGTGAAAAAATAGATTCAAGTCCTAAGTTGAAAATATAGACGTTACCATCGCTATCAGTTGACAAACTAATATCACCAATAAAAGAAAAATTCCAGCCAAAAGTAGACAAGTTATGAGAATTAGTATTGTTAGACATTTCTTATAAGTTTTAAAGATAATAGTGTTCAACAGATATAGTTTGTCAGGCGCGAATAAATAGGTTAAAGATTTAATTTAAAATAAAGATGAATCAAAAAAGATTTATTTTATCTTCGTGAGTATCAATTTAGCACCAAAATTTCAATAAGTAACTTTTGGTATTACCTAAAAGACAAAGCTTTTTCTTTGCTTCAAATAAGCAAGCCAAAAAATAAGATTATTATGAAGATATTGCAATAGCACACCTTGGGAAGAGTTAATGTACTGGCAATATTTAAGCAAACATGATAAAAGCTTTTTATAATCTAGAGTTGGATAAGAATAGCTTTTATATTGTGTATAGCTAATAAATCAGAAAATGGGTAAGACTATTGAGTCAAACTATATTTATTATGTTCAACTATTAATAAATTTTCAAATGATGAATCTATCAGGGCTATTTCATTCTAGGTGATATTGTAATTGTGGTAGTGTAAATAAACTAGAAAAGTGAGTGAAATAGCGATAATAGAAGCATTCTCTCGAATGCCAGATCGTAGAAGAAAACAGGGAACAAGGCATTCATTACAATTATGTTTGGCTCTGTTTACACTGGGGGTGACAGCAGGCAACCAAGGCTTTCTTGCGCTCGGAGATTGGCTAAAATCGTACAGTGAAGAATTAAAAGAGTTATTTGAAGTCAGAAGAATCCCTTCTTACAGCACAATTAGGAGAGCATTATTAAATTTGGATTACGAGGAGTATTCAGCTAGATTAGCAAGTTTTTTTGAAATCAAACCGTTAGCAGGTGAGACTTTGGCATTGGACGGAAAAGTGTTAAAAGGCTCATACTTACTTTCGTCAGACAACCCTCATTGTGAGCCACACAAGGCAATCACATTAGTTACGGCTTACCTAGTTGAAAGAGGACTAATCCTAAGACCAGAAAAAGTTAAAAACAAGAGTAATGAAATTACCGCAATACCCAAATTTATTGAGGCTTTAGCCGTTGAAGGGGTAGTTTTTGCATTTGATGCAATCAATACACAAAAAAACTATTGAAACAATTATCAATAGCGGAAATCACTATCTTGCTGCTGTCAAAGGAAATCAACCCAAACTAGATCAAGCTGTAAAAACGAAATTTGTCGAACATGACAGTTTTTACAATATTTTTAAAGGTCACGGAAGAATCGAAAAACGCAGAGTTAGTACTGCTTACTTAGATTTGAAGTTGCCTAAATGGTCGAGTATTAAAACGCTCATTAAAGTAGAATCAGAACGCCAACTCAAGTATAAAACGGAGTTTAGTACCAGATACTATATCTCTGATTTGACCGAATCAGCCTTCGAGTTTTATCAAAGAATTCGTGGTTATTGGGGTGTAGAAAATAAAGTTCACTATGTTCGCGATGTTACTCAAGGAGAAGACAAATCTAGAATTCGTACCTTACCATTACCTCAGATTTTAGCGATCGCACGTAACTTAGCTCTCAATTTATATCGAGATTCTGGATTTGACAATATGGCTCAGGCACAACGTAAATGCCAATTCAGTTTAAAACAGATTGCTTCTCTTTTTAGAATGAAATAGCCCTGTGAATCTATAAATACAATTTATAATTTTTACGACTATTTTGTCTATATTAGGATTTGGTTATTGGCTTTCATATGAGCCATGGTTCAAACTTTCAGAAGATTTTAGAACTGAGCTTGAACCTCCAGATACATTTATGGAACAACAAAGAAGACGTTTTAAAATATTTTGGAAAAACTACATAATTAATTAAGGTGCATCCAAAAACCGTCGCACAAGAGAAAATTGCAATAGCCAAAATATTAAGTTTAATCATTAGTAGGCAATTTATGAGAATAGGTTTTTTTTGTAAATATTCTCTTATTATATTTGCCACTAGTGGAGAAGGGCGCAAATAAAGCTACTATTAATTGGAAACAAGATTTGAAACAAAAGAGTAGATGCCTAGACTAGCTCCCAAGCCAGTAGAACTAGACGAGAGAGAACGAAAAGAACTAGAAAAAATAGTGACTCGTCATAGTACTCCTCAGCAAATAGTAAAAAGAGGCAAAATTGTGCTTTTAGCGTCACTAGGAAACAATCATCGAACTATTGCCAGAGAGTTAGGTATCAGCAGAGAAATGGCACGGCTCTGGCGAGAAAGATGGATTGAATTGAAACAGCTTAAAAGCGAAATTTAATTTAGCGCGTACAAATATCCATTGCTGCATCCTACATAGATAGTTTTGTTGTTTATAACAGGCTCAGTAAAAGTTTCTAAATCTTTAGTACTGCCAGCAGTTATGTTGATCATTTGATTGAGAAGTCCGTAAAGCAACATTTGCGAATCTAGAAACCAGCGATCCTGCATAGGTATATCAAATTGCCAAAGATGCTCTCCTGTTGACAAATCTAATGCTTGCAAAGAACCTTGAGTTCCGATATACAGCGACTGATTATCAACAGTCAAATTAGACCATTGTGAAAATTTATCTAGCTTGAATTCCCATACTTGTTCTGCCGAATCTGCATTTAAACCATGAAGAATATTATCTTTGCTACCGACACACAAAATTCCTTGAGAAACTGCTGGAATAGTAAGTGGCTGATTGTTAAGTGTAAAGCTCCATCTGGACTTACCAGTTTGGATATCTAAAGCATGTAGAATATTACCATCATCAATTACATAAATTTTCTCTTCATCAATCATTGGTACTATTGGTAATGAACTAGGCAAAGAGGATAGGGAGCCAATTTCAAACTTCCACTTTTGCTCTCCTGACAAAATATCTACAACGTACAAGTTCCCATCACTACTGTAGACAGCGACAACATCTTTACTAACTGCTGGAGCAGTTAGAGGTTTATTTTTAGTGGTCTTAAAACTCCAAATTAATTCTCCAGACAAAGCATTAATTGCGTATAAACAACCATTACCTCCTCCAATATAAATTACATCATTGAAAAATGCTGGTGAAGAAGAGGTAAGTGCATAGTCAAAGGTAAAAGTTTTTAAATTTAGGGGAAGTTTAAACTCCCATTTTTTTTGTCCTGAAGAAAGATCTATCGCTAGTAAATATTCGTCAATGGCACTATAATCTAATCTACGATAGCTTAAGTAAATTGTATTACCAGCTATAACTGGATAAATAGGTTCATTACTTTTTTCCAACTTATGCTTCCAAAGTTGTTGACCTGTCTGGCTTGATAATCCATATATATTGCCACCAGGATTACTAACACAGACCATATCATTATTGGATGTAACCCCCCAGTTCCAACCTGGAATCCAATTAGAGACAGTATTTGATTGTCTAAACTTCCACTTAATCCCATTGAGTTGTTTAATACCTAATGTCTTATAATAACCAGTTCTATTGGAA
Organism: Pleurocapsa sp. PCC 7319; assembly: GCF_000332195.1. Taxonomy (NCBI): domain Bacteria; kingdom Bacillati; phylum Cyanobacteriota; class Cyanophyceae; order Pleurocapsales; family Pleurocapsaceae; genus Pleurocapsa; species Pleurocapsa sp. PCC 7319. Next base: position 6,985 of record NZ_KB235923.1, on the reverse strand, counting down.
TTTGCTCTGTACATAATTAGTATATGACTTAATTTTCAAAAAGATAAGATTAGTTGAAAAAAGGCAATTTCCTAAACAATTCGCCTTTTTGCCTTTTATCAGAACCAGAATTATAGTCTATCAATAGTTCAGGCAATTTTAGAAACTATGAATTGAAATTATTAAACTGATAGCATTATATTTATCCAACATCTATTGATATAGAATATGACTTAAATTCATGTTTCGCTCTAACTTTCAAAGAACTATGGTTTATAGTACTTTAGAAATTCCCCAATTTAATAGTCTAAAATGCACTGAATCAATGGATGAGTTAGGGCGAACGCATCTTAATCTGAGTGAAAATGATAGATTAATTTGGTAGCAAAACTAAGGTACGGATTAGGGATAATGAAACTGAAGCCTAAGATTACCCTACTAGATCATTTTACCAATTTGGTAGTCCCTACAAAACAGTGGAGGTGGAGAATTGACCTCTCTATCATCAGATAAAATAGGAGATTATTCTCAGACTAGCGATCGCTGACTTATTGATGACAATTAAAGCTTACGATCCCTCACTCATTCATCGACTGTTCCCTCGCTACTGCCCTTGTCAAAACTGTTCCTATTACTTGGACTTAGATAATTACATTACTCTTGATGGGACATATTCCGTCAAAAATGATAGTCGAAAACGACAAAGACTTTACTGTCATGGAGGAGAACATCGCTTTTCCGAGACTGCATATTCCAATCTCACGGTTCGCTTAATTTCCAAATGGTCGAGAAAATAAAAACGATGGAATCAAATAACAGCAGTTGTTTGAGCGATTGTAGTCAATCAGGAACTAGCTGGGGAATAAGATAAATCGATTCAGGGATTTTCATCAAAAGTAAAATCTGTTTTTGAAGAGAATTAAGAGAACTGATTTCAGTAGAACCGTCAGGATAAAGATATAAAGTCAGATCCTCAAAAGCAGTTAACAACTGTTCTGCGGTGGGACGATTCGTCTGACGTTTAGGATTCCCTGAATAAAGTCCAGAGAGGGACTGCTGAGATTGACTTAATTGGCGACGCACCACAAATTCCATCAAGGTAAACAAAGTCAGAGCGAGGGTCAGCAAAAACATTAACCCTCGAATACGTTCTTCATCTTGGAAATAGATGGGTAAAGCAGGAAGATGACCTCGTTTAAAACGATGAAAACCCCTCTCAGGCTGCCATTGCTCTCGATAAGAATTAACAGCTTCTTCTAAAGAAAGATGGGATTGGTCTGCATTGGTAACATATAATCTCCAACCAGCAATGGATTGTTGTTCCGCTATTTTTGCCTGACAACGTTGATAATTCAGAGAGAAAGTAGTCTGACGAACACGAAGATAAGCACGATTCTCCCCTCCTCGACCAGCACCTTGGTAAACCTTTTGATAGCTAATTTTTTTCTCTATCGAAGTTATTATCTGTTCCTTAAGTCGATAACGTTTGAGAATACTCTCTACTTTAGTCTGTAGAATTAGCTCATCTTGAGGTGGTTTTTGAACCAGTTTTTCTAAAGCCAGTTCTGCTTTATTCAAACGAGCTGACAAGCTCTTGAGTTGTCGTTGTTGTAAAGCGTAGGAACAAACCACTAACCAACGCTCCGACCAACGATGCCACTGCTGATTTTCTTTTTCTAACCAGAGACTCCCTAAAGAAACTTCAAAACCTTTGCCAATAGCCGATTCTGACTCGTCTGAACCATTTAGATAAATCTCTTCGACTGCTGTAGGTGGATCGCTGACCCATTTCCATAATAT
>NZ_KB235923.1:0-5106 GCF_000332195.1 Pleurocapsa sp. PCC 7319 | reverse complement strand
TTCATCTGTACCAAGTCATTTTTATCTAATTGAGCCATGTTTTTAACATACACCACAAAGGTGGAGTTGGCTTATTTTTGACTGGGGGGAAATGAACGGTTACTGCCAGAGTCGGTAAAACCAGTCATACGGGTCTTTACCAACCCTGGATGGAGAATGGCAACAGCTATCTCTTTTGATTTCAAGTCTTGAGATAAAGATTTACCCGCCATTGACAAAGCCACTTTTGACATTCGATAACCATATGAGCCACCACTCGTATTATCCTCAATTGAACCCATACGGCTAGTCATCATGATAATTTTTGAGCCTTTTTTTAAATTGCTCAGCAAAGCTTCAGTAAGTCTTAGTGGTCCAATGGCATTAACTTCAAATTGTCTGCGGATGCTATTAAGATCTAAATGATCGAGACTAATTCTTTCAACAATACCTGCGTTGTTAATCAAAATGTCAATTAATTGCCCATCAAGTCTTTGGACTAACTTAGCAACCGACTCATTGGAGCTAAGTTCTACATCCGTTTCTACTGATACGCCTAAATTTTCTAATTCGTCTGAAGCCGAGCGACAGACAGCTATCACATTATCTCCTCTCTGTTTGAGTTGACGACAATATTCTAAGCCAATACCTCGATTTGCTCCTGTTACTAAATAAGTACCCATAAAGTTAAAAATTAATCACTCTCGATACTGTCTAAAGCAGATTTAACTGCTGCTGCCGTCCGCTCTAGTTCTTCTCTTTTAGGCAAGTTAAAGTAATTTTGACCGAATTGCCATCTAAAACCATCTCCTGCAAATCGAGGAAAAACATGCAAATGGACGTAAAAAACATCTTGCTTGGCAGCTTGACCATCAGCCAGGAACAGGTCGACTCCTTCGCATTTTAGACCACTTTTACGCAGAGCCTTCGCAATTCGATGACCAATACGAAACAAGTGAGCTCCAGTTTCTTCATCTAAGTCGGTTAGAGAGGCAACTTCTTGATTAGGAATCACCAGCACATGTCCTGGATTAATGGGTTGAATGTCCATAAAAGCTGATACCTTTTCATCTTGATAGACAAATGAAGCGGGAACTTTACCTTGAATGATTTTGGCAAAAATTGTCTTCATCCTCACATTTCCTCCGACAGAATTTATGATCTATGCACCTAGCTAATCTCCAAGAGGTTCAATAGCGGTGGAAAGGTTCAATGGGCTACACCCTGTTATAACTCGAAGCAACAAAACATAACCCCACTTTCACCATACAACAAAAATAATGAATTCAGTCCTTAAGCAGATTCAAGATTCAAGATTAACGTGACACTGTTCTGATTACTGACTTTCCTTTTTCCTTTGCCGCTTCTGAAGTATAAAAAATCTCAGACGACTCTATCACTTCTCCTCTCTCATCCACTATCGAATAATAAGTCCCAGCATCTCTGCCAGGACTCTGCTTTTTATATCCACTTTTATATTCTTCGATTATCCACTACTCAAAATCATGAAGCTGCGACCTCAACACCATAATCTCTGTAACTATCATCACTCTTGATCCTGACAGAGATTAATTGCTAAGCTACTGCATCCAGAACCATCTCTATCTTGTCTTTCTCCTGATTGGTCAGTATCCTAGTTCATTGCTTTGGCGGTTCACTGTTACCATGGAAATAGGTTAAAACATGGAAGCTTCACGTTCATCTCTGCATCTGGCTTGAAATAGATGGCACAATCACAACCGACAGCAAATCAGCCTGTTGAGCAAACATTTTCTTGGCGACCCCAGGGACAAAGCTTTGACAGTCAATGTCGTTTGAGAATCTACTATCTCTCTTTTGCTCAAGCCGTCGTCATCATCACCGAACTGGAAGATAACCCTGGTCAATCAATTACCGATACCGCCCAACAACTGATTCATCTGGTTTGCTATCGCTTTGGTTTAGCCCCTTACAAAGTGATGTGGATTGAACATTATCCCGCTGGATATCTCAAAAAGTCAGAAACCTACGATCTCATCACGCTGACATTAGGGGGAGTGACTTCTCAAAGAGTTAGTCTACACTATCTGGAGAAGCTTGTCGGTTGTTCGTTGTAGATTTCCCATTAATTTTATGTGAGTATGACTAAGCATCTTGTCTGCACATCCTTCAACAGCGCAATTAAATAGTCAGCTAGAATAGCTCACCAGCTATACAGCACTAAATCGAGCACATCCTCCACCGTCACCGCTTGAGCTTGAACCTCTTCGTCAAGCTCGATCTCAAATTCCTGCTTTAAAGCAGTGACCAAAGAGTTTTGTTCGAGGGGCTGATTGCTCAAATCTATCAGACGGTTTTCAGGCGTGACTTGGTCTAATTCGACTCCGAAGTAGGAAGCAATTACTTCTTCTACGCGCTGTGCTAGCTTACTCATTAATTTCCCGCCAGCTCTTCAGTATATTAGTACTATTATACTGCCTAATAGATTTAATGTGTATGGGAGATGGAGATGTTCCATTGTCTTTAAGGGTGGCAGATGACAATGAGTCTGATTGAGCCATCTTCGCTCAGTTGATTCAAAAATTTAATCAAAAATGGGACATTGATCCGCTGTTCATAGCTGATGTAGCATTTTAAAAGTAAAGAGAATCTAGAACAGATGAAATCTTTACGTTGGTTATCAACATTTCCTGGCACAATAAAACCAACTCAGGAATTATAGTTGAGCCAGTTATGACTAATAACTGTTTACCTTCTGGTTGTGTTTTACGTCGAGCTACGGAGCAGGATATTTGGACCATTCGTCGATTAGTTTTGTCTGCTTACCTCGATTTTACTCAGTTACGTTGGCAACAGTTTTGGTTGATTGAACAAGAAAATAAAACCATTGCCTGTGGACAGTTACGTAATTTTACTGCTGCTCAAGAATTAGGTAGTTTAGTAGTTGTGCCACAACAGCGCGGACAAGGTATCGGTGGTTATCTTACTCTTCATTTAATTAAACAAGCTACCAAACCTTTATATTTAGAATGTTTAGGCTCAAAATTGGCTACTTTTTACTCCCATTATGGGTTTGAGGTCGTTACTTGGCAAGAGTTACCCCCAGGGCTTAAGTTCAAGTTTGGCATATCTCAAGTGGTTAAAACTGTTTTTCGTTTGCCCGTGGTTTTTATGCGTTACCATCAATCTTATTCAGTTTTCAAATGAGCTTTCAAAAGTTTACCTCGTTAGTAATTTGATTTTTATTTTCGCTAGAATATCGGCGATCCCAGTTGACAATAGCAACAATATTTATAAGCATGTCAGAACATCAAGTACTTGCAGATACATGGTTAGATTTACTCAAGAAAAGCGAAATTTTTAAGCTCAGCGATGTCTTTGGTTCTCCAAAAAGTTACGATAGGTTGCCCACAGCAAGCTCAACTCACTCCCAAATAGCCAACAACATTTCGTTGCTTTCCGATGTAGAAAAAAGAGAACTCAAACAGTATTTACAAGAAAGAGCCAATAGAATCGACTCCAATCTTTTATCTAACCTCAGCAAGTTCGGCTCTAACAAACAAATACCCAGTTTTGTTTATGTTGTGCTGGGTACAATTATTGGGTATGGTTTAATGAATGTTTTGGACTTATCTTTTTCGATAGTCCTCTTAGCTTCTTTCGGTTTAATATCTTCCTTAATGTATTTGATTCTTATCAATAGCCAAAACCGCCACTATTATAACTATCTGTTGAAGCTACTCGACTAGTCAAATAATTAATTGTTAGTGAACTGGTTGCAGCTTTTCAGTTTTCTTGAGAGAAAATATTTGGTGCTGAGTTACGAATTAGACAAAAACCTCTATTCTTATTGGCAAAAAGATACTCGATTTTACGTGATTGAGCTTTGCCAAGACTTATGGGGCAATTGGCTGGTTAAAAAAACTTGGGGGTCAGCAGTAAATAGAGATCAGGGTGGCAGTACTACTGGTACATTGACCCTTTCGGAAATTCCACGGCATACACAAATCTGCATCTGATTGATTCCAGAATCCTAATTTTTCTTCTTTTGCTTGAGCTTCGGCGGCTAAATACTGTTCTTTAGTTTCACTGCAACCTTCAAGATACTGATGATAAACTACTGCCATTCCCGACTCTATCATCTTGAGATTTATTGACTTATTCTCCTGATAGATTTCACCAACTGTTCTACCGTATTTATCAACTGTTACTTTACGTAATTGAACCTCACTCCCTATAGGTAATATTTGTTTTAGTTGTTTCGTAGCCATTTCTCCCCAAGGATTTTGGGCTGTTTCTGGCGAATCGACACACGCTAATCTTACTGTTGTAATTTCCTGGTTCTGCTCTAATCGCACTGTATCTCCATCTCCTATGCTTATCAATCGCATTGAAGCTAGATTATTTTTTGCCTGTACTTGGCAAGTAACAAGCAATATCGCCGAAGTCATCACAGCAGTTTTGATTTTCATGAACTCAATTATTTCTCTCAGGAACTATCATTACAATTCCCCAAATTTGAGCAGTTGCTTTCATTTTTGGCGAGTTTCAATATCCCATCAAGTGAGCAATAATCTGTTAACGTACCTGGAGTTGGTATAGTGATCCCTTGAATAAGAACCCGATTTAATATAAACCATGCCTCCAAAGCTAGTCTTAATGGATCATGATGGTGCGATCGATGATTTTTTATCCCTGATCTTGCTCATGACGATGACCGAGGTCGAACCTTTAGGGATTGTTGTTACTCCCGCCGACTGTTATATCGAAGCTGCCGTTAGTGTCAGTCGTAAAATCTTAGATTTGATGCAGCGTAGCTATATTTCTGTTGCTCGAAGTACAGTCCGAGGTCTCAACCCTTTTCCTGCCCATTTTCGTCGCGACTGCACTATTATCGATAACTTTCCTCTTCTCAACGAGTTTGAACCCATCTCGACACCATTAGCCGAAGCAACAGGGCAACAATTTATCGTTCAGCAGTTACAGAATGCCCCTCAACCCGTAACCTTAATGGTAACTGGACCTCTAACTACCGTAGCCGAGGCGCTCTCTACTGAACCGACAATCGTTGAACAAATCGCTGAAATCATCTGGATGGGAGGAGCCTTAACTGTAAGAGGAAACGTTCAGAAAGCCTATGCCCCAGAA
>NZ_KB235922.1:1475901-1760110 GCF_000332195.1 Pleurocapsa sp. PCC 7319 | reverse complement strand
AAGTCAGTGAACTGATAGAAGCCAGCCTCATCAGTGGTGGTGCTGGAGAGCGCCTCTCCAGTGGGATTACCATCAACATCAGCATTGAACAGTTCAACCGTTACGCCACTAATGGGTGTATCTTCGGTCTCGATGGCATTATCATCTGGCAGATTGGTGTCTTCATACACGGTTCCCGATAGTTGGTAGAGGGGAGTTTCTTCCAGGAAGTCATTACCTGTAGAATCGGCACCATCAATCGTCGCGGTAATCTGATTATCATCAACTCCATCAACGTCAGTTACAGAGTCATAATCGCCTGGTTGAGTCTCGACGACCACATAGTTCCCGTTGGCTAAGTCAGTGAAATTGTAGAAACCATTCTCATCAGTGGTGGTAGAAGCGATTGCATCTCCAGTGGGATTACCATCAACATCAGCATTGAATAGTTCAACCGTTACTCCCGCAATGGGTGTATCTTCGGTCTCGATGGCATTATCATCTGGCAGATTGGTGTCTTCATACACGGTTCCCGATAGTTGGTAGAGGGGAGTTTCTTCGAGGAAGTCATTACCTGTAGAATCGGCACCATCAATCGTCGCGGTAATCTGATTATCATCAACTCCATCAACGTCAGTTACAGAGTCATAATCGCCTGGTTGAGTCTCGACGACCACATAGTTCCCGTTGGCTAAGTCAGTGAAATTGTAGAAACCATTCTCATCAGTGGTAGTAGAAGCGATCGCATCTCCAGTGGGATTACCATCAACATCAGCATTGAACAGTTCAACCGTTACGCCACTAATGGGTGTGTCTTCGGTCTCGATGGCATTATCATCTGGCAGATTGGTGTCTTCATACACGGTTCCCGATAGTTGGTAGAGGGGAGTTTCTTCGAGGAAGTCATTACCTGTAGAATCGGCACCATCAATCGTCGCGGTAATCTGATTATCATCAACTCCATCAACGTCAGTTACAGAGTCATAATCGCCTGGTTGAGTCTCGACGACCACATAGTTCCCGTTGGCTAAGTCAGTGAAATTGTAGAAACCATTCTCATCAGTGGTAGTAGAAGCGATCGCATCTCCAGTGGGATTACCATCAGCATCAGCATTGAATAGTTCGACACTCACTCCCGCAATGGGAGTGTCACCAGGATTATCTATCGCATCACTTTCAGGATCGTTCGTGTCTTCTAGTACTGTTCCAGAGAGGCTGTAAAGTACGACAGGTGGAGTTTCTTCTAAGAAATCTCTTCCTGTGACATCAGCATCAGCAATGGTTGCCAGGATCTTATTGTCATCAGTACCATCAATATCGGTGACGCTATCGAAAGCTCCTGGTTGAGTTTGAACGACGACATAATTACCATTAGCCAAGTCGGTAAACTCATAGAAACCATTGACATCAGTAGTTGTCGAAGCAATAGCATCTCCATCAGGATTACCACTTCCATCATCAGCAAAGATTTCGACAGTCACTCCTTCGATAGGAGTATCCCCAGGATTGTCAATCCCATCTGCATCAGGAGCATTGGTATCTTCGAGAACTGTTCCCGATAGTTTGTAAGTTGGAACAAAGCCAAAGTCTACGGTTAAGTTAGATTGACTATCCGTTGCACCTACACCCAGATCTAAATTAACGATGATGTCTTGGTCATCTTCGATAGTCATTATTACCAAAGGGACGCTACCAGTCCAAGTGCCATTAGTTACATTGGTGTACCAACTATTTACCTTGGTAATAGCTGCGCTTGTATTTGCATCGACAGTATCACTACCACCTGTTGCATCGAGGATGAAATTGCCACTGGTCAAATCAAAAGTCTGATCGTTTTGAAGTTCCCAGATTAGTAATTGTAAAGCTGCTGCATCATCGGAATTAGTCAGAATTGTATCTTGTACGTTAGCCCAGGCAGTAGAAATAATATCTAATTCAGCTTGAGTGACAATTCCGTAATCAGGGGCATTGGAATCGACTCCAAAGAAATTAGGAATATCACCAGGATCGTTGTAAGAGCTATTAAAAAATGGACCTGAAGTAATAGCATTGACTGGGGTGTATGTGCGATTTGGTTGAACAAACTCGGCAAACTCAATACAAAAACCAGTGAAATTAGTTCCAAAATCGGTAACATCAACTACAAAACGCTGCGGCTCTGTATCAATAGTAATACGTCCAGTAGTACTACCAGCATTACTACTATCAACCGCGTTGATTCTGACATTGGTTCCATTTCCTCCAGTACTAGTTGTTGTGGTTGTGCTGACTTGAGTAATTGCAGGAGAAACGAAGTCTTCTCCAGTAGGCTCGCTAAAACCAGGACCCAAGGTTACAGTATTACTACGAATTCCATTAATGGGATCGGGGGCAATTCCAATACCATTATCATTACTATCGGTATCGTCATCTGGTTCTACCTCATCTGTAGCAGAACTACTGAGTCCTTCTAAAGCATTATCAGCGCGAAAATTAGAAGCTGCTACCTCAACAACGTAATCGCCAGCAGTTAGATCGTCAAAACGGTAATACCCTCCATTAGCAGTTGTTTCTGTGGCAATGGCTACACCATCAGGATTTCCATCACCATTACTATCTTGATAAAGATTAACTGTGACGTTATCTATTCCACTTTCGCCGTCGTCAATTTCGCCATTATTATTGGTATCTTGCCAAACTCTGTTACCTAAACTGAATTTTTCGTTGGCTAATTCTTCCAGAAAGTCATTGCCTGTAGAGTCAGCATCATTAATGCTGGTGACAATCTGATTATTAGTACCTGCATCAGCATCTGTAACGCTGACGTAGTTTGCTGGCTGAGACTCGACTACAACATAGTTGCCATTAAGGAGGTCAGTAAATTCATAGAATCCAGAAGCATCAGTAGTTGTAGAGGCGATCGCATTTCCACTTGGGTTTCCACTACCATCATCAGCAAATAATTCTAATGTTACTCCTTCGATAGGCGTATCTCCAGGGTTATCAATCCCATCGTCATCAGGGGCATTAGTATCTTCGAGAACTGTACCCGACAGTTTATAGAGGACAGGAGGAGTTTCCTCTAAGAAATCTTGACCTGTAACATCACCATCGGCAATAGTGGCGAGGATTTTGTTGTCATCAGTCCCATCGATATCGGTAACACTGTCATAATCGATAGGTTGAGTTTGAACCACTACATAATTGCCATTTGGTAAATCAGTAAACTCATAGAACCCAGAAGCATCAGTAGTTGTTGAAGCAATAGCCTCTCCATCAGGATTACCACTACCATCATCAGCAAAGATTTCTACGGTTACTCCTTCGATGGGCGTATCCCCAGGATTATCAATTCCATTGTCATCGGGTGCATTGGTATCTTCAAGAACTGTACCTGATAGTTTATAGACAGGTACTATTTCTTCGAGGAAGTCTTGACCAGTAACATCGCTATTAGCAATAGTGGCGAGGATTTTATTTTCTTCCCCAGCATCGGCATCGGTAACACTGCCAAAATCAGCAGGTTGGGTTTGAATTACTACATAATCGCCATTTGGCAAGTCAGTGAACTCATAGAAACCTGAGCCATCAGTAGTTGTAGAGGCGATTGCATTTCCACTTGGGTTTCCACTACCATCATCAGTGAAGATTTCTACAGTTACTCCTTCGATGGGCGTATCTCCAGGGTTATCAATCCCATCGTCATCGGGTGCATTAGTATCTTCGAGAACTGTACCTGAAACTTTATAGACAGGTACTATCTCTTCGAGGAAATCTTGACCAGTAACATCACCATCGGCAATAGTCGCCAGAATTTTATTTTGTTCTTCAGCATCGGCATCAGTAACACTGCTATAGCCAACAGGTTGGGTTTGAACCACTACATAATCGCCATTTGCCAAGTCAGTAAACTCATAGAAACCAGAGGCATCAGTAGTTGTAGAGGCGATCGCATCTCCAGTGGGATTACCAGTACCATCATCAGTAAAGATTTCTACGGTTACTCCTTCGATAGGAGTATCCCCAGGATTGTCGATGGCATCTAAAGCTGGATTGGTAGTATCATCAAGGACTGTGCCTGATAGTTTGTAAGTTGGTGGCGGAGTCGCAGTTTCGACAAAATCGTTCCCCGTGTCAAATTCTCCTAGAACAACGGTAGCTTTGATACTATTAGCTGTTCCGTCATTAAGATGATCGTCATCGTCTCCCCCTTCATTTTCACTAACATCAAACAATCCATCAGGTTGAGTTTCAACGACCGTATAAGTTCCTGCCAACAGATTAGTAAATTCATAATTACCATTAGCATCGGTAACGGTAGTAATCGCCTCTCCTGTGATTGCATCTAAAACAGGATTACCATCACTGTCTAATAAACTTAGAGTTACATCTGCTATGGGAGTATCGCCATCACCATCACCTGTAGTATCTTCAGAAACATTACCTTTAATCACACCAGGGTTAAAGACATCAACGTCACCACCAACACCTTTTAAATCATTACCTGTTTCTGTATTAGGATTATAAGAATCAGCATCATAACCAATAGCAGCTTTGGGTCTTATTTCAGTAGTACCTGTAAGATTGGAAGCGTCATCTGGGAAAACAGCAAGACCGTGAGGACCTGCTTCAGTAGTAATATCGGCGGAAGAGACTACATAATCAAAACTCCCGTCAACGTTCTGATTGTAAGCTACGCCACCATAACCATCATCATTTCCAGTATTAGTTGTAACTGTAGAGAAACCTTGAATTTCAACTAAATTAGAAAATGTTTCTCCATTTTCTGTAAGTTCATAAACACTTCCGCCATGATTATAAGAGGAGAAAATAGTAGGTTCAGGAACAAACAAATCATTAGAAGGATCGGTATCACCAGAAAAAACTCCTTTTCCCGAATAAACCCGCCCACCAACTAAAAGTTTTCCATTAGGCAAGAACTCTAAATCGGAAATAATAATATCTGTACTGTTAACATAAATATTGTGATCTATCTCAGGCAGAGTCGCTTGTGGGGTTTCGGTTGCACTAACATAATTATCCCAGTTAGACCCTGTAATATTGGTAGTGTTGTCTACTGTGCCCGGAAAAGAACCATCTTCATTGAGATCGATAGCATAAACTGTCTTGCTTTGCCCATAAAACAATTTGCTTCCGTCCGGACTTACGGCAAGACCATAGACCAATTCACTAATAGGCGGAGTTCCTGCACTACCGTCATCCAGACTACCGGGATCGTAAGAATCGAGAATAGTGCCATCACTATCTAAACGATATATACGACCATCCTCAAAGTTGCTGACAAAAAACTGATCGTTAACTTTGTCGTGGTGAATATTTCCTAATCCAGGTCCAGTTTGTCTGGTAACATCTGGATCTGATGATTCACTAGCCACATTAACAATTGTTGCCTCCTGTTGAGGTAGCTGTGCAAACACAATAGGTGTACCTGTAACAGCATCCATTTTGTAGATAGTTCCTGCCGCACCCAACTCACCACCAAACTCGCGACCAATGGAACCGTAATTAATATTTTGAGGATTTATACCAAAACCTACTCCAGAACCATAATTAGCACTGGCGGTAGCAAACATATTTCCTTGCCCATCTACTGCCGTACCGTAGATATTACCAAGTTTTTCTTGTGTCCAATCTTCATGGGACCAAGATAAGATATCAGTTACCGTCTCCTCTCCCGATTCTGGGATAATAGGTGTGCCATCACTTCTAATATCAATACGTTCAACTGCTAGGACTTTGTCGGGAGCACCTGTCACACCAAGAGTTCCGCAAGTGAGAAAGGCAGTACCTCTAACTAAAATACCGTTATTAGCTGGATTAGCATCCCAAGGCAGATCGCCAGGAGCAAAGACACCAGAATAGCTAGCTTGAATTTCTGCTGTAAAAGCAAGCTCAGTAAATAAATCAGAAGTTTTTACATCTAATTCCCAATTGCCACCTTTTGCAGCATTACCAATAGAAGTAGTAGAAGCGGCAATTTCTGCACCTGTTAACTGATGCAGCTTAGTAATGAATTCCTCGCCAGCATCTCCTGCTGCAACGTTGCAACCATAAAGTAAGATATCCCCCTTGCATCCCTTATTAAGGGGGGGACTGAATGCGAAGGTGGCGGGAAACCATGTTTTTAATTCTGCTGAATACTCATCCAATGTATCGAGACTTAGTTGAGTATTACCTAAATATAGACAACCAGGAGAACCATGAGAAACTATATGAATTATTGATAACTGCTTTTGGTGGCGTAATGCTGCGGTAATTTGTTGGATACCATCTCTGTTGCGATCAAGAATAACAATTTCTATACCTGAAACTACACCAGAAGCGAGAGCTTGAAAATCTTCTACTTGAGAATCTATGAAGACAAATTGTTTAACAGATGCAGTATTGTTATTGAAAATATCACTATTATTAATCATAAATTCCTGATTTCTACTATATTTCATAATCAATATTGAGAGTGGTGAGAGTGATGTAAGCTAAAAATAAACAGTTAAAATAAATATCAATGTACCGATGTTTTTGTCCTATAAATGATTCTTGTTTTGTAAAGAAATCAAATATATTTATTTGCTTTTATTCTTTGGATGCCAACATATTTTTTTCTATAAAAAGATCTGAATGTATATAGATAAAATTGAATACTGAGATCTATCTGAACAAGATCACACAAACAAGTAGATCTGAAATACACAATTTGTACCTGATATAAAACTAGTCTTATTTACTTTGAAGCGACATCAGTAAAAGACTCAAAGAAACTCTGAAAAAAAAACCAAATGTAATTAATATTACAGTATATTTATCATTGGTAAATTAAGTATTTACCACGAAAAATACGTGATTAGTATGCAGATTAGACTCTTCTAGATTTACCAAATATTCTTTTTTTGCTGTTTGAAGTTATCTCTGGTTAATTAGTGATATAGAATCAAATAACAAGGCTCGGTATTATATTTTATTCAGATTCCATCTCTTTTAGCGTCTTTTGAACTTCTCGATCTGATAGAGGATTTCCATTGAGTACTGCGATCGCACCATGGATTACTTGAGCATCAGCATCAATATTAGGTTGAATCTCCGCGCTGTCTTCTTGAGCTTCTTGATTAACTAACTATCAATTAGCATTTTTCATCATGTTGGCGTTCTGAAATAAATAGCCTATTAGATATAAAGAGCCACACAAAACCAGCAATTTTTCAGTTGCTGAATCCGTTACCAAATCTATTACTGTATCCAAAGCAGTAAATACATTCTCATAAGTTTCACAGTTACTGAGACGGGGACAAACTTTTTGGGCGAGAATAGCTAATTCTTGGGGAATGGCACTGCTATGCTCTGGTACAGGAACTAAGTGAAGTTGATCTTCGGGCTTTAATAAGACTTTAAAAATATCTTCGTGATCTTTCGTAGATAACATTCCCATAATCCAAATTACTGGTTTGTTAAGGGTATCTACATATTGTCTGAGGGCGATCGCCGCTGCTGGATTATGAGCTCCGTCAATTAATAAGGGACGATTTTTCCATGTTGTCCACTGTAATCTCCCTAACCAGCGAGTTTTATTCATTCCCGTTTGAATCGCTAGCTCAGGAATTTCCCAGCCCTGTTGTTGTAAAGATTTAATAGTGGCGATCGCCAATGCTGAATTACTTAATTGTACTTCCCCCAATAAGGGTAAAGGATATTCAATATCTTGATACTTTGCCCATTTGGTATCGTTTTGAAGAGAAATTTTAAGTTCCTTAGCTGGTTTAACCCAAGTTAGAGGACAATCTAATTCTTCAGCCCTGGCAAGGACTACTTCTTTGGCTTCAGAAGGAAGTTGTCCCACAATAGCAGGACGATTGGGTTTGAGGACACCAGCTTTTTCCCTAGCAATATCAGCTAAGGTGGGACCAAGACGTTGCCAATGTTCTCTACTGAGAGAAGTAATAATACTTACTAGAGTATGCTCACTAACGTTAGTAGCATCTAGTCTACCTCCCAAACCGACTTCCACCACTGCAATATCCACTTGCGATCGAGCAAAGAATAGCCAAGCTGCGGCTGTAATTACCTCAAACTGAGTTGGACTTTCTGTATTAGAATCATCAATTACTTCTTGAATGTTCTGTAATATTTCAATCAGAGTCGACTTGGCGATCGGTTGTTCATTAAGATAAATTCTTTCTGTCCAGTCAACTAAATGAGGTGAAGTATAGCGTCCAACTCGATAGCCAGCTTCAGTCAGAATCGAAGATAAATAAGCACAGACAGATCCTTTTCCGTTTGTTCCCGCGACGTGAATAATCGGTACCTGATTTTGAGGATCATCAAGATTTGTCAGCAGCTTTTCAATTCTTTCCAAACCAAGATTGACACCAAAGCGTTGAAAAGGTTTGAGAAGAGAACCAATGCGATCGCTACTAACTATCATTTTTATGGCTCCATCAAATTACTTCTTCAAAATCAATAATAATTGAAAGTGGCACTGAAATCTTTAATGATTATTAAATTTACTATTGATCGATTCAAAGTAATATTTTTATACTATTAGCCTGATTTTTGACCAAAAAATAGTATAAATTCGTATCAAGACAAGAAACTCGATAAGATAGATAACTAATGTAGCAGTAAGAATTAATAAAATTCTTAATAAAAGAAATATCGCTTATTTATGGCACAGATAGAAACTAGAACCGAACCCATGATCCTCAACATGGGACCACATCATCCCTCAATGCATGGCGTTTTGCGTCTCATTGTGACTCTTGATGGGGAAGATGTAATTGATTGTGAACCAGTGATTGGTTATCTCCATCGGGGTATGGAAAAGATTGCCGAAAATCGTACCAGTGTTATGTATGTCCCTTACGTAAGTCGTTGGGACTATGCTGCGGGGATGTTTAATGAAGCAATTACCGTCAATGCTCCCGAAAAACTGGCGGGAATTGAAGTTCCCAAGCGAGCCCAGTATATTAGAGTAATTATGCTGGAATTAAATCGCATCGCTAACCATCTACTCTGGTTAGGACCATTTCTGGCTGATGTAGGCGCACAAACTCCTTTTTTCTATATCTTCCGAGAACGGGAATTAATCTACGATCTTTGGGAAGCTGCTACTGGACAACGACTAGTCAATAACAATTATTTTCGTATTGGTGGCGTATCTGTAGACTTACCCTACGGTTGGATTGATAAATGTCTTGATTATTGTGATTACTTCGATCCTAAAATCGATGAATACGAAAAGCTGATCACCAATAATCCTATCTTTCGTCGTCGTGTTGAAGGTGTGGGAACAATTTCCCGCGATGAAGCAATCAACTGGGGTCTGTCAGGACCAATGTTAAGAGCTTCTGGAGTGCAATGGGATTTAAGAAAAGTAGACCATTACGAATGCTACGATGACTTGGATTGGGATATTCACTGGGAAACTGCGGGGGATTGTTTTGCTCGCTATCTTGTTCGAGTCCGTGAAATGCGTGAATCCGTTAAAATTATTCGTCAAGCATTGAAAGGTATTCCTGGTGGTGCTTACGAAAATCTGGAAGCCAAACGAATGGCTGAAGGGCGAAAATCAAAGTGGAATGATTTTGAGTATCAATACGTGGCGAAAAAAGTTGCTCCCACGTTCAAAATTCCTGAAGGAGAGCATTATGTTCGCCTAGAAAGTGGTAAAGGTGAACTAGGAGTCTTTATTGTTGGTAACGATAACGTTTTTCCTTGGCGTTTCAAAATTCGAGCCCCTGACTTTAATAACCTGCAAATTCTCCCTGAATTGCTAAGGGGAGTCAAGCTAGCGGACATTATGCCTATTCTTGGTAGTGTAGACATTATTATGGGTTCAGTCGATCGCTAGAAAATACTTCTTGTTTAAATTTTTTGTTGCTCTTGGTTGAGTAATTAAGTAATGAGTAATTACATATAATTTACTACCTAAGGCTCATCAATAAAGAAGTAATTGTTTACCAAGAAGTATAGGAACGCTAGATTGAAAACAAAAAAATATTGTTCTTTATAAATTAGGCATTCTTAGGTGGGTAACTCCCACCTGTTTTTTTGAGTTTTTTTTTCAGCAAGGGTATTCAAAACACCAATTCTGATATTCCTGAAATAAACCCAAATCAAAATTATTTAACGAGGTAATATTAACCCGACCTGACCCATGATGCTGTCCAGTCCAGGATTACTATCAAAGGTATCAGCATTAGAAATATGATGCCAACGAAGCCCCAACATAAGATGTTTTTCTGGAGCAACACGAATCGTACTTCCCACTGCAAACTGTGGAGTGAAATTGAAACTGGAGCCTCCACTAGGTACATTGTTAGTTGTACCAATAATCCCTACTCCCCCATCGAAAAAGAGGGACCAATTTGCTCGACGGAGAAAATGATAGCGCAACAGCAGATCGAGATTTAGTCCCAGAGCATCATCACCACTTTGCTGAAAATAGAGACTATTTAAATTGGCATTGATGCTATGACCATTGGCAAAAAATTGCGAAACACCACCACCAATTAGCCCAAAACTAGTAGCATCGTTTTCATCGATATCAATTGCAGCCGCAGTTTGAACATACCAGTGTTTTTCCCCTTTTGTCCCAAAAGCAGGAATAGAACCTTCTACTTTTGTTTCTTCTGGATTATTAGTTGGTGTTGTATCTTCTTGGGGAGCAGCTTGGGCTGGTTGCAAAAATTCCAGCATCACCAGACAAATTGCCAATAAATACATTGATATTAGGTAACTATAGTGAAGTTTATTGCTTATTTTGCTGGTATTTTTGCCTTGATTATTCATATAAGGATGTCACATTCAACTTTAATCAATAATAGAGGAGCATCGCTCCTTGCTATCAGCTATCAGTTACTAGAGATAACCTCTAAAATTGAATTAATTATCAATGCAGTCGTGAATATAATTCCTTATTTTCTATATGCTTAAGTTACTGAGTTACACACAGCGTAAAAATTAATCTTTAAAATTAAAATGTGTTTGGGAATTCCAGGTCAAATTACCGAAATTACAGATATCCAAAATCAACTAGCTATGGTTAACGTTAGTGGTGTTAAGCGACAGATCAATATTGCTTGCATTGTAGACGATCACCATCCTGTAAAATCTTGTGTTGGCGATTGGGTGCTAGTTCATGTTGGTTTTGCCTTAAATCGCCTAGATGAATCAGAAGCTGCTGAAACCCTGAGAATACTAGCAGAAATAACCAATTGAACAAGTATACAAGAGGCAAGAAAGCAGGGGAAGCAGAGATGCAGGGGAAGTAAATATTACAGACTACAGACTAGCGACTAACAAACATGAAATATGTAACTGAATTCCGAGATCCCCAAAAAGCCCGAGCTATATTGGTGGAAATCAAACGATTAAACCAACTTCTACCAATAAATCCCACCAAACCTCTAAAATTGATGGAAATCTGTGGCGGACATACCCACTCCATCTTTAAATATGGTTTAGAAACGATTCTACCCGATAGTATTGAATTAATTCATGGTCCTGGTTGTCCCGTGTGTGTTATGCCTAGAGGAAGATTAGATGATGCGATCGCCTTAGCAGAACAACCGAATGTTATCTTTACCACCTTTGGGGATGCGATACGAGTGCCAGGTTCGCAAAAGAGTTTGCTCCAAGCGAAAGCCCAAAAAGCCGATATTCGCATGGTTTATTCTCCTCTTGATGCTTTGAAAATTGCCCAGGAAAACCCAGATAAAGAAATTATTTTTTTTGGTATCGGCTTTGAAACCACTGCCCCCAGTACTGCGTTAACGGTTCTTCAAGCTCAAGCAGAAGATATTACGAACTTTAGTTTATTCTGCAATCATGTTCTAGTAGTTCCTGCCTTAGAAGCCTTGCTTAATAATCCTGATTTACAACTAGATGGCTTTATCGGACCTGGTCACGTTAGCACAGTAATTGGGACAGAACCTTACCAAATTATTGCCGATCAATACCGTAAACCTATAGTCATTTCAGGTTTTGAACCTCTAGACATTCTGCAATCAATTTGGATGTTGCTTAAACAGGTAGTAGAGGGACGCTGTGAAGTAGAAAATCAGTATTCTCGTTTAGTTAATTCTAATGGTAATCTTGTTGCTCAAGATGCGATCACCAAAGTATTTACCGTCCGCGATCGCTTTGAATGGCGAGGATTAGGAGAAATTACTCAATCTGGCTTAAAAATTAAAGATGAATACGCACAATTTGATGCCGAAGTTAAATTTGTCGTTCCTAATCGCCAAGTTGCTGATGCTAAGGCTTGTCAGTGTGGAGAAATTCTTAAAGGAGTTTTAAAACCCTGGCAATGCAAAGTATTTGGCACAGCTTGTACCCCTGAAAACCCCATAGGTACTTGCATGGTTTCTTCTGAAGGTGCTTGTGCTGCGTATTATAAGTACGGACGTTTAGCTGCTCTTGGCAAACGAGCTAGTTATCAGAAATCTCAAGTATCAGATGGAGTAACTAATTTTATAAGTAATTAGGCTATCGCTTACCCTTTTAATCACGCAAGATTACGAATAAATCCGCAAGAATAGAAAATAATTTTGGCGACGTTTTCTCTAAGCTAAAAATGACGGTACTAAATTGAATGAATTATTGGTCTCAAAAAAAATCAAATTTTATAAACTATGTCCAATTTGTCACGCCGCCAGGCGATCGCAAGTTTCATTAACTACAGGTTGCCAGTTGCTTTCTTCGTCAAGAATAAAATAAGTTGCCGTAAATCTATCTTGACTGTCTCTCACAATTTCTTGTCGTAGTGGTAGGGATTTTCCTTTAGCTCTATCGACAACTGTCCCCGACCAAATCAGTTTTCCATCCTGCCAATCGGATGCAGTCATATTAAAAGAGTTCCCATTACCAACAACCACAGAACGAAATAACTTCTTAGAAGCAATGTTGTATCCCAAAAATTCTCTTGAGTTAATTGGTTTGCCATCATCGGGGGACTGGGTTTCTTCAGCGTTTCCCAAGTACCAAAAATCATTCAAATCTCGTTTCACAGTCCAGGTAAATACACCTGATGGAGAAGCTGGTGCTGCTGGTTGTTGGCAACGCCACGTTCCTCTGAAGTATTCCAGACGATCTAATTCTAAAGGAACTTGAGATTGTACTGGTTTTACTATGTTGGCAATTGCAACAACACTAGTAGTTGAGAAGATTATAGCTAAACTTAAAAATTTTATTTTTGGCATATTTTCGAGGCGGTCGGCAAATGGGAAAAACTACGAGCAAGACGACAATCATAATTTGATTCAATCATCTCGCAAAACAATTCGTACATTACACAAATCAAACATAAAGTAATTAGAATGTCTAATTTTTCACGCCGTCAGGCAATAAGTTTGGGTGCAGTAGGTGCTGCGGGAATAGCTGCTGCTGTAACTCAAGGTAAGAACGTAATAGCCCAGTCTGAATCTGAACCACTATCGCAACCAGAAATAAATCCCGATGGTCGATTTGCGGGTCAAGTAGTACTAATTACTGGTGCAACTTCTGGGATTGGAGAGGCAACGGCTAGAGCTTTTGCAGCACAAGGGGCAATGGTTCATTTTTGCGGTCGTCGCCAAGAGTTAGGGCAGCAGGTAGCTCAGAGTATCGTTGATGCAGGGGGGAAAGCTACTTATCAACCAGAAAATTCTAATTAGATAAAATTCTAATTAAAACCATGAATGCTCCAGATTTTAATACTCTGCTTGATTTTTTCAAAGTATTGGCTAATGAAAATCGCTTAAAGCTGGTCGGTATTCTGTCTCAAGCAGAATGTAGCGTAGAAGACTTAGCTGCACGCTTAGAACTAAAAGAGCCAACAATATCCCATCATTTAATGAAGTTAAAGGAATTAAATTTAGTCAAAATGCGCTCATCGGGAAATACACATTTATATAAACTCAATGCAGATACTTTATCATTCTACGTGAGAAGACCCTCGCGTCCCGCGCAGGGATGAATCACGGGTTAGTTGTAAGTTAATCTTACTTTGTTTTACAAAACGGACAAGTATATTGTAAAATGACTAAACAATATAGCATCTTGGTCGAAATGCTTAATCTTACATACAACTACAAAATACAGCCAACAACCAAACAAATAGAAATAATTGAACACAATTTAGATGTTTGTAGAGCGGTCTGGAATCATGCGTTGTATGTGCGTAAACTTTGGTATAACAGTCGTAGCTGTAAGGTAAACCAATGTTCTCTGTTTCATGAGTATATTGTTGAACCATTTGATTACCCTAATTATCATACTCAGTCGGCTGAGTTAACTAAGGCTAAGAAAGCCAACGCTTTTCTGAAATCAGGTAATGCTCAGGCTATGCAACAAACATTGCGAAAGCTAGACAGAGCGTTCAATGATATGAAGAGCAAGGGTATGGGTTTCCCTCGATACAAGAACAAAGCCCGATCTTTTAACATTTTGGGCAAGATATCAGTAGAAGATAAGTACCTCAAGATGCCTTTGCTTAAATTAATTAAGTTTAGAAAGTCAAGAGATATACCAGAAGGATTCAAAATTAAGCAAGTACAAATTATTAAAAAAGCTAGTGGTTACTATGCCAATTTAATGATTGAACTAGATGTGGATATTGTCAAACCAATACCTCATGGTCATGCTATCGGTATTGATGCGGGTATTGAGAGCATGATTTCAACTTCCGATGGGCTAGTACTTACTCGACCCTCATTCTTAGATAAAGCTCTGCGTAAGATTAAATTACTACAAAAAAAGCTAAAGAATAAGAAAAAAGGTTCTAATAAATGGAAGCAACTAAACCATCGTATTGCATTACTTCATGAAGCTGTAGCAAACAGACGAAAAGAATATCACTTCAACTTGGCATATCAACTATGTGATGGAGTCGGAATGATATTTGTCGAAGATATTAACTTTGTCTTATGGAGTAGAGGCTTGTTTGGCAAGCAATCTTTAGACATGGGATTAGGTCAATTTTTCAAGATTCTTGAGTATGTTTGCTTGAAAACAGACACCTATTTTGCCAAAGTAAATAAAGATTTTACATCTCAAATATGCTCCAATTGTGGAACTCATACAGGAAAAAAGGATTTGAGCGTAAGAATACATTCTTGCCCTGAATGCGGATACGTTCAGAACAGGGATGTGGCAGCAGCAGAAGTAGTGAGAAATAGAGGTTTAGAAAATATCGCGGTAGGAACTACCGTAATTAAACAGCCCAGTGATGGCGTTCTGGCGGGTGCTTCGGCATAGTCGTGAGTCTATATGGGAATCCCTCGCGTCCCGCGATGGGAGGTTCAACTAGTTTAAACAAATCTCTGTTTACTTCAGAGCAAATGGCAAACTGGACAAAAGATATATCAGCAGAAGCTTGGGAAAAAAAAGTTTTAAAAAATTATATTAATAGCGATGTAATTACGGAAATACCAGCTTCCCGTAAAAAGCGTTTTGTAATACTCAAATGGTTGGTCAATAAATTTGATTGGGATAGAACCTATACCGAAAAAGAAGTAAATGAAATTATCAAACGCCATCATCAAGATAGTGCTACTTTAAGGCGCGAATTTATCGGTTACAAACTTATGAAAAGAGATAAAGGTATTTACGAACGTCTCACAGAAAATTTATGGCAAAGCGAGCAAAAAATGCAGCAGTTATCAAACTAGGTGAATATGACATAACTGTAGATGCGATCGCGCACACTGCGGTAAGAACTGGTTTCCTAGGAATATTAGAAATATTGGGAGCAAGAATAGACAAGACGGTTACTATAGCAATCCTGTTTAATTGAACTTGAGGACGATTCACGCACTTATTTTCTGTTAATTAGAACATTAAAAATAATAGAGAAAAGACCATCATGCAATACAAATTACTGGGAAAAAGTGGACTTAGAGTATCTGAACTATGTTTAGGCACAATGACCTTCGGTGAAGACTGGGGTTGGGGTTCGTCAAAAGAGGAAAGCCAAAAGATTTATCAAACTTTCCGTGAATCAGGAGGTAATTTTATTGATACTGCCAATATTTACACCAACGGCACAAGTGAGGAATTTTTAGGCGAGTTTATCGCTCAGGAAAGAGATGCTGTGGTTTTGGCAACTAAATACACTAATGGCTTGGGAGACGGTAATCCTAATGGCAGTGGCAACCAGCGTAAAAGTATGGTGCAATCGGTAGAAGGTAGTCTCAAACGATTAAATACAGACTATATCGATGTTTTGTGGTTACATACCTGGGACTTTATGACACCAGTAGCAGAAGTAATGAGAGCTTTTGACGATCTTATCCGGGCAGGAAAAGTTTTATACATTGGTATTTCTGATGCTCCTGCTTGGGTTGTTTCCCGCTGTAATACTTTAGCTGAAATACGCGGTTGGACACAATTTGTTGGCTTGCAGATTGAATATAGTTTGATCCAGAGAACTCCAGAAAGAGAATTATTGCCAATGGCACATACTTTAGATATTGGCGTTACAGCCTGGTCGCCGTTAGCAAGTGGTTGGTTGACTGGTAAATACAGCAATGGTAATGAATCTGGGGAAGAGAGACGATTAGACAGCGAAATGATGGAGGGATTTGTCGATAAAAGCGATCGCAATCTGGCCATTGCCCAAGAGGTTGATAAAATAGCCGCACAAACTGGAAATAGTTCTTCACAAATCGCCCTCAGTTGGTTATTAAATAAAGGTGTAATTCCGATTATTGGCGCGAGAAAAATATCTCATATCGAGGATAATCTTAAATGCGTCGATATCCAATTATCAGCAGAACAAATTGAACAGCTAGATAAAATAAGTCAAATCGAACTAGGTTTCCCTCATGACTTTTTTCAAGCTGATATGGTGAGAAACTTCGTTTACAATGGCGTATTTGATAAAATCGACAATCATCGCTATTCACAACTAACTAATTGACTTTCAATCTAGTTATTTAATTTAAGTTATTCAAACAAAGACGTGAGATATAGCAAGCTATGAAATTAAATTTCAAAGGAACCAGACTTTTAGTCAGTAATTATGAAGCCTGTATTGAATTTTATCAAAAAATACTGGAATTTGAATTAGTTTATCAAGATAGTAAAGGAGAAGAAGCAGATTTTAAAATGGGAGATACCAGATTAAATCTGATTAAAAGACAATCGATGGCCCAGATTATCAACTCTCCTGAAAAACCACCTTCAGAAAACGCGCCAGATAATTTGGCATTAATTTTCACCACGCACAATCTGGAAGAGACTTGTTCTCAGCTCGAAGAAAAAAACGTTACTTTTATTACCAAACCTATCTATCGTCCTCAGTGGGGAATCAAAACTATTTATCTGCGCGATCCCGATCAGAACTTAATTGGTATTTATGAGATAACTGACTATACCAACATTTAAGTTAATTAGATCTGTATTGCGTGGTATTGCAAAAACTACACGGGTTCCGATCTGAACAAATAATCGTCGCGCATTCTCTCTCAAAATTTTTGATTTAGTGGGAGTTAGCGACGGGCTGACATTAGCCAGGCGTATCCTGAGATTCGATATACTCTTTTATCACCTCCAATGGTGCGCCACCCGTAGAGATTATGCAATACGCTCCAGTCCAAAGCACAGGTTTTGAGTAGTATTTTTCTAAGTGTGCTTTATAGTCTCTGCGTATTAAGCGACTAGAAACAGTCTTAAGGGTGTTAACTAATCGAGATGGAGCAACATCTGGGTACATTTCTACGAGCAAATGACAATAGTCAGCTTCTGCATTAAAGTCGGTTAGCTGACATTTTTGATTTTCACATAACCGAGTAAATATCTTTTCCAAGTCAGCAAGTATTTCTTTGGTTATCACTTTACGCCGATATTTGGTAACCAAAACAATATGTACACTAAGACGATAAACACACCCTCTAGCTCTATTTAGTTTATTGTTTGGCACGACATACTAAGCTATACTACTTGGATGAGTATAACCCGTCGCGTTACTTTTAGACTTTATCCATCGGCTTCTCAAAACGAAAAGCTGCACTATTGGCGCAAGCTACACAAGTTACTTTATAACGCTTGTGTCAGTCATAGAATTACTCAGTACAAACGATTTGGTAAATTGATAAATTATTTCGACCAACAGAACGCACTACCTGAGTTTAAACAGTGCTGGGTAGAGTATAAAGAACTTGGTAGTCATGCACTACAAGCGACGGTTAAGCGTGTTGATTTTGCGTTTCAGCGTTTTTTTAAACTCAAATCTGGTTATCCAAAATTCAAATCTTCCAGACGGTATAAAGGTTGGACGTACCCATGTAAGGCTGGTTGGAAACCTCGTACAGAAGGCAAAAACGGCTATCTCAAGTTAACCAACTTGGGTAATGTTAAAATGCGAGGTCAAGCCCGTGATTGGGGGACACCTAAAACCTGTACGATTATGTTCAAACAGGGCAAATGGTACGCTTCGATTACTGTTGATTGCGTACCAACTAGAGTCCAGACTGATCAAAATGCAGTTGGCTTAGACTTTGGAACTCATTATGCAGTAGCATTTAGCGACGGCACAATTATTGATAATCCTCGATTTATCAAGCAGTCTCAAGACCAAGTTAATCGGCTAGCGATAGATAGTAGAAGAAAACGCGCACCTAATCACAAGAAGCGTCTAAAAGCATCTCGTCGTTGGAAGAAAGCCAATAAAGCTGTATCTAAAATACGGTCTAAGGTGGCTCGTCAGCGTCAAGATTGGCAGCATAAAGTAGCAACAGAGATAGTTAGCTGTAATAGCTTCGTAGCTACAGAGAGACTAAATCTCAAAAACCTAACCCGCAAAGCAAACAAAGGTAGTAAGAGAAAGAAACAAAAAACTGGTCTTAATCGCAATCTTTTAGATGTCGGGATAGGTAATTTAAAAAGCCTAATTGAGTACAAAGTAACTGAAGCTGGTGGTATCTACATCGAAGTGCCAACTCGCCAACTTGCACCTTCTCAGACTTGTCCTGGTTGTGGTATCAAGCGCAAAAAGGATCTAAGTGAGAGATTCCACGTTTGTAATTGTGGCATTCAACAGCCATTAGACAGAGATGTCGCAGCAGCTATGGTTATGCTTAATTACGCCAGGGGGCAGGAACTGTCCTCTTCAGTCGTCGAGTCGCCAAACCCTACCGAGTGTGGAAACATGAGGCAATTTGGGGCGAAGAAACGACAGAAACTTATTCCAAGCGATAGCTTGGTGTAAGTAGTTCATATACTTGGTAGATTATTCTTAGTCTACCATTGCATTTTGTCATAGACGAATGAACCAACCTGATTCCATTCGCATTCTGATAGCCGAAGACCATGAAATTGTGCGAGATGGCATCTGTGCAATTGTCAATCAGCAAGAAAATATGATTATCATTGCTGAAGCAGAAAATGGCGAGCGAGCAGTACAACAATATCGCCAACATCAGCCGGATGTCGTGTTACTCGACTTAAAAATGCCAGTAATGGAGGGTGTAGAAGCGATCGCACAAATTAAATCAGAATTTGACCAAGCTAAAATAATTATTCTTACTACTTACGACACCGACGAAGATATTTATCGAGGACTACAGGCGGGGGCAAAAGGTTATTTACTTAAGGACACCTCTTCTGAAGAATTAGCTGCTGCTATTGGTACAGTTTATCAGGGAAAGAAATACGTTCCTCCCCAAATAGCTATGAAATTAGCCGACCGGATTACTAATCCTGAGCTTACTAGTAGAGAAATGGAAGTTTTGACATTATTAACTAAAGGGAAAAATAACCAAGAAATCGCCTCAATTCTAAAAATTACTCAGGGTACAGTTAAGTTTCATGTCAACAATATTCTAAGCAAACTAGGGGTCAGCGATCGCACTCAAGCTGTAATAACTGCATTCAAGCGAGGTTTAGCTAGATTATAGTAAGATTTGATCGTACTAATAATTTATCTATAGCTATACTAAGCCCAGATATTTACTAATCCATAACTTTAGACTAGGTTTATTCCCCATCTTAATTAATAGTTAAAGTCTTATCCTGACGCAGTCGAATATCAAAGTGTTTTTCTCTACTATGATGTCATTCAAAGTTAGAGAAGTGGCAGTGTGTGATACTCAGAAGTTAAATCATACAGTTTATCAATTTGATAAATTTAGTTTTTATAATTCTTTAGAGCAATCTAGTCACTGGGCTGGACACAATCATCAAGAAATACAAATTACCCTACCACAAGTCAACGCTAAGGCTTGGATTGAGTATCAACCTTCTATTGGCAGACACCATACTAAACAAATTAAATTTGGACAAGCTTTTTTAGTTTCGCCAAATCAATTTCACGCTCTTGATTGGCAACAAACAGCAGAATTAACTCTATTTTATCTTGCCCCTAGTTTTTTAGAAGGTGCAATTGATGATTCCTTAGAAAGCAATCACTTAGAAATTTGTGATCGGTTTTCCTTAGTAGACGACACCCTAATTCGAGAAGTAGGTGTAATTTTTCGTTATTTGAGTAGTTGTGGTGCCGGAGAAGACAAACTTTATCTAGAAAGTTTAGCGAATTTGCTGGCAGTTCATTTATTAAAGAATTATCTGAATTACAGCTTAGAAATTTCCCATTGTCATAAAAAATTATCTCAGAAAAAACTCAATTTAGTTTTAGATTATATTGAGGCTAATCTCGATCAAAAGATCACCTTAGCCAACTTAGCCAAAATGGCAGGCGTAGGAAAATTTTACTTTTGTCGTTTGTTTAAAAGTTCGATTAATTTAACTCCTTATCAATACGTTTTACAACAAAGAGTCGAACGAGCCAAAAAACTACTGGAAAATTCAGATTTAGCTATTTGTGATATCGCTCTAGAATGCGGTTTTAGCAGTCAAAGTCATTTGGCTAAACACTTTCGCGCTCTTGTAGATGAAAGCCCCCTGAACTATCGCAAAAGCTTCAAGTAAGAGGTACAGCAGTACGCTTTAATCTTAGGACATAAGATATCGGTTAAAAGGAAGCAGGCAATAGGCAACAGGGAATAGAAAATATCCTAATGATTTTCCGTAGTGCTGTATAACCGTACAAAGTTGTATATGGAACAAAAAACTCAATATTATCGTTCTAATTGCTCCTGTTCGACCCTAAATCTTCCCTAGCCCCTACCCCCTAAAACCTAACCCCTACAACACTTTCAATTAGCTTGTCGCCCCGTGAGATTGACAGGTAACAAATAGCTAAAACTGATTTGGTCATTTTTTGGTCATTATTTTTCGATAAATTCTAATCAGAACAAACGCAAGGCAGATAATAAAGTACTTAAACTCTGCCATTATCATTGCCCATAATTTTCGGAGGTCAATCAAATATGGTAACTTCAATTAGCTCACTAACTCCAGGAGATGATAACATCCAAACCATTTCAGGCACTGTAGTCAGTGTTCGAGAGGATGAATTTATTTTAAGGGATGAGACTGGTGAGATCTTGGTTGATGCCTATGACTGGCTCAAACAGCCAGAAAGTTTGGACGCAGAATTAGATCTAGCTATAGGCGAGCCGCTATTAGTTGTTGGCGAGCTTGATGACGATGATTTTGATTCATTAAAAATTATTGCAAGTGATAGATCGGTAGTATTTGAAGAACAAGTACTAGAGGAAGCCACTTTGCTGGGGTCTCAAAATAATCAGTTCGTTCAAGAAACAAACGATCCAGTTATTGTTAATGGTGGGGCAGGCAATGATAGTTTGACTGGTGCTCAGGGTTCTGATTTTCTGATTGGAGGTACTGGCAATGATTTACTTACAGGTGGTGCTGGTTATGATACTTTCATTGTAGGACAAGGGGCAGATACGATCGCTGATTTTAGCTCATCAGACATTATTGTCGATCTTGGTGATTCATTTGATGATATCGAAGCGATTTTGGGTAGTAGTGGCGCAGCTACTCAAGTAAATCAAGATACTGTTATTGATTTAGGAGATGGTAACTCTGTTACCCTTGTCCAATTTGATGTTGAAAATTTAACTGCTGCTAACTTTGACTTAGGTGATTTCTAGGAATGATTTTATAGAAGGTGCAAACCCACGTCATTCATACGTGGGAGCGTCAAGAAGACAATACCCCAGAGAATGTGGCAGTGGGCGATCGCCAACAAGGGATCTGAGGTTAAGGAAGCCAGTAGTAAGCCAGTATTGCTATAAATTAAATAAATATGGCTGATAAGTCTTTAAAAGAAACCAATTCTACACCGTGCTTGATAATTCTTTCTCTGGCTATCTTAGAGATATTTTGACAGTTGATAATTAATACCCCTGAATATAATGAATAAAGTAGATTTAGCCAGGAAGAAAATATTTCAATTTCGCATAATTCACTAACTATTGAATCTTCAAGATGCAAATAAGCAAGATCGTAAAATTTTAAGGCATCGAGAAAATAATAAAAATCTCTGGTCAAGATACTTTTTTGGTCTGTTAAACATTCTAAGTTGGATGTAATTCCTACTCCAACTCTATTTTCATCCCAAATACTAGCAACTTCTTCAGCTATGGTTAGGCATAACTGAATTTTATTTTCAAATTCTTCAGGGTGACTGTTTATTTCTATTTTAGAGATATTTTGATTTGGGAAACAGCCAAAACAATCAAAATTAATTTCAACTCCATCAAATTCTGCTGCTAAAGCATTCTGGGCTGCATGCCGAAATAAGGCAATCAGATTAATTTGGTCTAGATTTGTTTCTTGCTGTTTTGTTTCTTGGTAACAAAGCTGTAGAAAAATTTTACCGTTTTGTTTTTTGACAGCTTCGGTAACAGCTCTCCAAGAATGAAGTTGCTGACGAGTAAAAATTCCGGGGTAGTTAGGTAACTTATCTACAGCAGAAACTAAAGTTGGTTCGGTAACAATTAAACCGCAAGAGGCTCTATCAGCATAGTAAGCGATCGCTTCGGGTTGAGGTAAATGATCATCGGCTTGTAAACGTGGATTGGGGGCTATAACTATTCGGTTTGATAAGGTATAAGCCCCTAGTCGAACTGGTGAATTCAAACAAAAATCTGGTTTCAAAATAGATTTTTTAATCGAGATCGATTCAATCGTCGTTTTAAAATTGTTGAACCAATTGTAATTACAACTAAAATCCTTGTCTTGTCTCTTATTGTCCTAATTGTTCTAATCTTGCTCTTTACCTCTGATCTTTCAGGCTGCTGAATTGTTATGTAAGATGATCATTTTTTCTTGACGAGCGATCGCACCATCAGTTTCTAATCGAATCAAAGCTCTAGATAAGGTTTCTGGAGTAAAACCAAGATCTCCAGCAATATCTTTGAGAGGACGATCTAAAACGACAGTTGTTTCTTCGGGAAAGTTCACCAAATGGCGTAAATAGTGCAATACTCTTTCATGAGCAATACGAATATCTCTTAATTCCAGACGAAACTTTAAAGATTGAATCTTTTTGACTAACATTGCCATAAAATCTTCTGCTAAATCTGGATAAGTACGTAAAACAGTTAAAAGCTCCTCTTTTGGATAGGCAATTACTTCGGCATCAGTTTCGGCGATCGCTGTACAAGTATAGATATCGGCAAACAAAGCAATTTCTGCTAAAGTATCCGAAGCTCTGACAATCTCAAAAGTGCTGATTTGTCCTTGATCGAGATAACGAATTAGCTTGATTCGACCTGAAGTGACTACGTAAAAAATCGAGGCTTTATCTCCTTGTCTGAATAAGGTTTCTCCCACAACCAAATTTTGAACTTTAATTTGATTGCTTAAAAATTCAGGTAGACGACGAATATCACTCAAATTCATCAAATTTTCTCCATACTGTGAAAAAGTATCTTTCAGTTTTTTATTTAGTCGGCTAACTAAACTGGCAAAAAAAATATCGAGATGAAAAGACAATATAATTAATGCTTCTAAGGAACAATTAATTATTTAATGCTTTAAAGATTTTTTAAGGGTGTTTTTGTTGATTAAAACTGTTTTTGAGTATATTACGTTCGGATAAATAATTAATTGATTTGGATCAAGTGTCAGTAAACTTTTTAGCTAATCCCTGAGATTGTTTGGCAGATTCGAGATTATCGCAAATTTGCATTAAAAAGCGACGATAAAGCAAACGCTCTTCCACCGACAGATTTGCCAGAATAGTTTCTTCAAGCTCAAGCCAAAGATCGGTAACTGGTTTTTGAAAAGAATGTCCTTTATCAGTTAAGAAAATACGACATATTCTGCCGTCTTCAACATCTCGACGTTTTTCCAATAATTTCGTTTTCTCTAATCTACTCAGCATTTTGGTTAGGGTAGGTGGTTCTATACACAAGCGACAAGCCAATTCAGTTTGAGTTAAACCATCTTCTTGCCACAATTCCATCAGTAGTCTTTCTTGTCCAATGTGCAAGCCCATCTCAGCTAAAGCATTGCTGACAAGGCTGCGGTGCGCCCTAGCAACTCGCACCATTAAAAAGGTAGTAGTTAGAAGCGGATTGTGATTGGACATCAAACCTAGTTACTTAGCCGACTAAATAAATACTAGCACTATTAACCAAATTTTAGATTAGTAGAGAAAGCCGAATCGGAAGAACGGTAACTACTATAGCCGTACACAGTTATATTAGGAAAAGTTTATTTGATTACCTTAAAAAGCTTTAAGCTCTAAGCCTTAAGCTATAAGCTCTAAAGTTTACTTAGGTAAACGGCTAACAGCTTATAGCTATCGGGTTTAATGCCCCCAGCAAACGAAGTTTGGTGGTCTACAATTAGGAGAGGTTAAAGCCTCTTATAATTGGCTTACAGCTTACAGCTTACAGCTTATAGCTGCGGCTCTGCCGCTTTACTCGTAAGTAATGAGTTTGGTAGTGACATCCTCCCAACACTGAATTATTTTATCGCTTTCGCTCTAAAATTATTACAGTGTGGGCTTCCATTATCGCTAATGGATCTTGCTCCCCTACTATCCAAAGATAGGTTGCGCCACTTATCTACAACCAAGTTGCCCGACAGTACGACTTGAGAGCCAATTTCTTGCTTTTCGGGAGTCCCCCGATACGTTTCTCTACCTCGGTTACAGATTTCCTGACCAGAGGCAATATCCCTGTTGACAACATAATTACATTCATGACACTCACTTAGTCGAACCCTTAGATCCTTTCTGACTTCAGAGCGACAATTAGGGCAAACCTGGCTAGTGCCACGATGATCAACCCGACCGACAAAGACATCTCGTTTCTGGGCTACATATTCTAATATGTCTCGCAATTTTCCCCAACCAGCGTCTATCGTATGCTTACCTAACATCCCTTTCGCCATAATACGAAAGTCACAATCTTCAACGTAGATTGTATCTGCCATATCACACAGTTTATGGGCAAGTTTGAACTGATAGTCAGATCGCCTGAATGCTATATAGTTATGTTGTTTAGCTACTTTTAGTTGAGCTTTTTCATAGTTTTTCCCTCGTTTCTTTTTTCTTGACAGACGCTTTTGTAGCACTTTCAGCCGACGATAGGCTGTCTTGAAAAACTTGGGTCGCTTCTCTATATATCCATCGCTTGTTGCCACGTAGGACAACAAGCCGACATCAACACCGATTGCGTGACCATGAGGTACGGGACTAGGAAGCTCAATATCTGATTCTATCGCTACCACTGCAAACCAACCTATTGCCTTTTTCAGTACTCTGACTTGCTTGATAACAAAACCTTCAGGGATTGGTCTATGTAGGTTGATTTGTACTTTTCCTAATTTAGGTAGTTGAATTTGCCAATCACTCACTGGGTTGGTTTTGAACTGAGGAAACAACATTGACTTCATTTGTCCATACTTCTTAAAGCGTGGGAAGCCATAACCTCTAGCTTGGAATGAATCCCAACTATCATGCAATCGTCTAATATTGGTTTGCAATACTTGTGACGGTACAGCTTGGAGTCGTGAAAATTTCTTCTTGGCTTTTGGTAAGTTGTTTTGCTGTTGGTGGTAGCTAGGGAACGGATAATCCGCAGCCATCATATATTCTGATTCTAAACTACACCTATCGAGAGAACATTTTCGACTGGCTATCCAATCTTTTAGTTCTCTGAGAGCATAGTTATAGCTGACACGGCAAGTTTCCAGCCACTCATCGAGTAGCTCAACTTGTTCATTATCAGGATAGATGCGATAGCGATAGTTGAGAATCATCTGACTATTCTACCACTATCTCTTAGCAATGGTAAACCTGTCCCACTGCGCCGCTCAGTTCGCTTTCATGAGGGGCTGTCGCCTGTGGTTTCCCAGGCGTTTATAAGCTCCGTCCCAACGCTAAGTGCTATATGCGAAGCGGTATCTCTTTAGGGACATCCTTGGCACTATAGCGTGGGACTTTCCGCTCACAGATGTTAAACTGCAACAGTAACTACAATTTCTGTTCCCTGTCCAACTGCGCTAGTAATAACCAAATTGCCGCCAAGGCGATCGCATCTTTCTTGAATTCCAATCAAACCAAAACTACTATTTAATAGTTGTTGAGCCTCAAAACCAATACCATTATCTTTAATTTGGAGATAAACTGAATCGGTTTTACAAATTAAACGAACTATAAGTTCGGTAGCTTGAGCATGACGTAGAGTATTAGTTACGGCTTCTTGGGCAATACGAAACAAATCGACCTCTATTTCAGAAGTCAATTGGGAGTCGCCTTCAATGATGACTTTTGCCTTAGTACCCGTACCAGAAGTCATACTATCAACAAGTTGATGCAAAGCGATCGTTAATTTACCTGACTCCAAAGCTTCTGGTCGAAGGGCGCGAACTGAACGGCGAGCTTCAGTAAGACCTTCTTTAGCTAGATTTTTGGCTTGTAATAGCCGCTCTTGAGCAGTTTCAGGTTGAGTAATTAAAATATTTTTGGCAGCTTCTAGCTGAAGGGAAATACCAGTAAAAGCTTGAGCTAATGTATCGTGAATTTCTCTTGCCATGCGATTGCGTTCATCGAGTATGGCTAGTTCTGCTAGTTCTTTATCCTGCTGAATCTGTTGGCGATAAATAGCACTACCAATACAACTGGCAGCAGTTTGAAATACGGCAATTTCGGGAGTAGTCAAATGTCTTAATTCGCGACAAAAATCAATACAAATTGCTCCCCAATAATGATTATTGACAAAAACTGGTATAGAATAAGTGGCTTTTACATCTAGTTTTAGTTGACTGCTACGAAATGGTTCTTTTAGTTCGTCTATTGTGCCACCAATCCATTCACCAGCTTTGAGTTTAACCAACCAATCTTCAATCCCTTTGGCAGAGATTTTGTTTAGTTCGGGATGAGATATTTGAGAGCTAGCATAAGGAGAATCCCATTCGTAGATTAAACGGACAAATCCGTTAGCATCTTCAAAATACTGCACTACTGTCACGCGATCGCAATCCAAACTTTCTCCTAAAACCTTTAGTGCAGCGTTAATTCCCTGATCGAGATCGGTGATTTCTAGTAGCTTATTGGCAGCATTTGCCGTTGCTTCTAACCATCTATCTCGTAGAGATAAGATCTGATTACTTGCTTCTAGCTGTGCTGCCTTTTCAATAGCTACTTGTTCTCTTTCTAATAAAATATTGCGTTCTGCTTCTTCTTTAGCGCGACGGATACGGTTCTGTTGAATTGCGCCTCCAATACAGGCAGCAGCAGTTTTCAGAATACTTAGTTCAGCTTCACTACGGAGTGTTTCTTGGCGGCAGTCATCAAAGCCTGCTAATCCCCAATATTTGCCTTCGATAAAAATAGGAACAGCATGAAGTACCTTGACCCCCACTTTTTCTTGTCCACTACGAAACGGTTCAGGAATTTCAGCCAATCTACAGCTAATACTTTCTCCCCTACTTTGAAGCTCGTACCACTTTTCTATTCCTTCATAACTTCCTTGAGTTACCTCTGGATAGGAAATTTGTGATAGTGTCTGAGGGGAATTCCATTCGTAAAGTAATCTCCAATGGGGAATCGATGGTTGTGATGGATTATGCCAATTTTCAATAACTGTAACCCGATCTGTATCTAAGCTTTCGCCAATAATCTGCAAGGCTTTATTGACTGATTCATCAAAATTTCCTCCTGTCAACAATACATTAGAAGCTTTAGCAGTGGCTGCTAAAAGGCGATCGCGTTTTTCTAGTACCTGATTGTGTTCTGCTAGCTGAATAGCTCTCTCTTGGACAACTTTTTCTCGCTCTTGTAAAATATTGCGTTCTGCTTGTTCCTTGGCGAGACGAGTACGTTCCTGTTCAATTGCTCCTCCAAGACAAGCAGCGGCAGTTTTCAAAATACTGATTTCCGCTTCACTACGGCGTGTTTCTTCGCGACAGTCATCAAAGGCTGCAATCCCCCAGAACCTTCCATTCACCATAATAGGAACTGTATAGGTTGACTTTACATTAATTTTCTTTTGTTTGGAACGAAACGGTTCATTCATTTCATTAATGACACCAGAATGAGTTTGACCCTGTGAAACCACAGAATAAATTTCTTCAGCTTCTTCCCAAGGTATTTGACTGAGTTCATTATGGGTCAATTGTGGAGGAGTGTGTGATGTATGCCATTCGTAGAGTAATTTGAGATGACCAAGAGTTTGATTAGATAAATTCTCAAAATGTTCGGCAACCGCAGCGCGGTCTGTATCGGCAGCTTTACCAATAATCTTTAATGCTTTATTTACTGCTTTATCAAGATTATCTCCTGTCAACAATACATTAGAAGCTTCGGCTGTAGCTGCTAAAATGCGATCGCGTTTTTCTAGTATTAGATTGTGTTCTGTTAATTGTTTCGCATTTTGTTGTTCTAATAATGCTTGACGTTTGGCTTGATCTTGCTGTTTGCGAACGCGGTTTTTCTCGATTGCACCACCAATACAGACAGCAGTAGTTTTCAAGATCGATATTTCTGTCTCGCTACGTTGTTTGGCTTCTCGACAGTCATCAAAAGCCACGATGCCCCAGTATTGGTCATCAATGGCGATCGGAATAGCGTAGGTAGATTTAACGCCAATTTCCATTTGCCCGCTGCGTACTGGTTCGGGAAACTCATCAACTATTCCGCCCATCGCTTTTCCTTGACTTAATTGTTCGTACCAGTCTTCTATTCCTTCATAGCTAACCTGCTGAAGATTAGGATGATGTAGTTGAGATATCGCGTGGGGTGAATGCCACTCAAATAGCACTTTTAGATGACCTAAAGCTTCAGCATCAGACTGGTTGCAGTGTTCCATAACTACAACTCGATCTGTATCAATGCCTTCTCCAATAATTTGTAATGCCAGCGAGATCCCTTGTTCTAAGTCTTGGTTATTTAATAAAGCCTGTGCCGCATTAGTTGTAATAGCAAGAATACGATCTCGTTTTTCTAATTCTATTGCCCTCTCTTTTTCTAACAGGGCTACACATTTGATTCTTTCCTGTTCTCGACAAATGCGATCGCGTTCAATAGCACTGCCAATACAAGTAGCAGCAGTTTTCAGCACAGCTATTTCAGTATTGGCTAAAAATCTTGCTGTTCTACAAAAATCCAAGCCAATTACGCCCCAATATTGACCTTTAATCATAATTGGGATGCCATAGGTAGCTTTGACTCCAAGCTCTAATTGTCCACTACGAAAAGGTTCAGCCATAGTATCGAGCAAACCGCCCCAATGTTTACCCTCAATAAATAGCTGATAGCAATCTTCAATTCCATCGTAAGGAATACGCTGTAATTTAGGATGATTAAGCTGAGAATTGGCATAGGGAGAGAGCCATTCGTATTGAGCAATTACATGACCTAATACTTGTTCCTTGGGACTATCATGATGTTGCAGTAAATTTAAACGATCTGCTTCGGTACTTATTCCTAGTATTTCTAAGGCTCGATTAACACCTCGATCTAAATCTTCGTCACTGAGTAATGCACTAGCTAAATTCGTAGTCGCTTCTAATAAAGAAATACATTGCTCCGAATCAGAAATAACTCCTCTTTGGTTGTCTGTGCGATCGCTATTTAAAGAGCTATTTCTATTCTCTAGTGGCATTTGAATCTTTCAAGCAATTGTTGCTAGCGAGTTATGCCTCATATCTACCATTCAAATAGTATTTCAGCAATCTGACTGAAGATATAAAATTAGTTTTAGCTCCCCTCGATAATCTGTGACTTTCCACAAATATGTCAACTTTTTTAGTCTTATGAATCAAGTTTTAGCTTTTATTGTTTCCCTATCGATTTTTTTAGTTTTTTCCGCACCAATGAATTCAGAATCAGCTATTCAAGCGATGGTTGAAAGGCAAGCTACCGCTTGGGAAACCCAGGATATATCTAGTCTAGTGAGAGATTTTGCCCCCGATGCTATTTTTGTGGCTGGAGGTTTTACTTTTAACGGTGTAGATGCCATCAGAAAAGCAGCAGAAGATTATTTTCAACAATTTACTGACACCAAAGTCAAGATTAAACGCATAATTGTTGAAGACCATCAAGGTGCAGTGGAGTGGGATTGGAGCGATCGCCATAAAAAAACTGGTCAGCAATCTCAAGCAGAAGATGCAATAATTTTTGAATTGCAAAACGATGGCAAGATTATCTACTGGCGAGAATATATCGAAAAGAAGAAGAAGGCTAAAAGTTAATCTGGTAATTTTTAATCAGAATAATTAGCAATTAACTTTTTAAGATCTTCAAATATGCCGAAGACGCAAAGCAAGATGGCTATTTCTGTAGCCATTATAAGTCCGTGGGCAATTACAGTGTTGTTTACGCTGTTTTTTATTTCAGGTTTCACAGCACTGCTTTATCAAGTCGCTTGGCAGCGAATGTTGGGTCTATGTTCTAGTTCTATACATTTCATGAACAGCAAGAATAACAGCGAAACCACACCTCACGGTATGCCGAAAAGAAGCTCCTCAGCTTCAAACGCCTACCGATAGTGGGACTGGGAACTGCCATCTCAACCTTGTCAAGTAGCCCAACTTTTCGCTCAATAGAGCTACACCCTTTTTAATTTCAGCTTTAAAAAATATTTTAGCGAGAATATTTCTTGAGCAAACGAACAATTGTTCCTTATTTTTTCCAAATGCAGCTAAAGAAAATAATTAATCCTGAATTTAAGCCATCGCAGACATCTAACTAATATTAAGCGGTGGCTATTTTTTAAACGATGTAGATAATATTGCAGATATCTTACATCCACTCGGCTACAACCTCGAAATTATGAATTTTATACTCATCGAACTTCACCCTCACAGATTCTTCAAGTTCTTTATCCAAAATTAAATTGAAAATAAATAAGTTTAGGAATAAAACGATAACCAGTAATCAGAAGCACCAAGCAAAAAGAAACCAGAAAGCAGCAACCTATTATCCACTAACTAAAACTACTAACTACTAATTATGCTTTCTAACCGTGTCGTAGCTATTCAGAATCTCAATCATGCTTTTGGCAAAGGTGAACTGCGTAAATTCGTACTATTTGATGTAGATTTGGATATCTTTGCTGGCGAGATTGTCATTATGACTGGTCCATCCGGTAGCGGCAAAACTACTCTCTTGACTCTCATCGGTGGTTTGCGCTCTGTACAGTCAGGCAGCGTGAAAATCTTAGGACAAGAGCTGTATGGTGCGAGCAAAAATGAATTAGTCAGAGTTCGCAACCAGATCGGTTTTATCTTTCAATCTCATAACTTACTCTCTTGTTTGACAGTAGAACAAAATGTACGCATGTCTTTAAGATTGCATCAAGGTATTTCTTTTGAAGAACGTAATACCATGACTTCAGATATCTTAGAAGCAGTTGGGTTAGGAAATCGAGTCAATTTCTATCCCAACAGCCTTTCTGGGGGACAGCAACAACGAGTTGCGATCGCCCGTGCTTTAGTCAGTCAACCACAATTGGTATTAGCCGACGAACCTACCGCCGCACTAGACAGTAAATCTGGTCGTAATATTGTTGAGATTATGCAACAATTAGCTAAAGAACAGGGGTGCACGATTCTTTTGGTCACTCATGATAACCGCATTCTCGATATAGCCGATCGCATTGTACATATGGAAGATGGTCGATTGGCAAGGGATACGGCTTTAGTTAGTAGTTAAAATTGTTTATTCCTTAAATCAAATTCTTCGAGATAATAAGATTTATCGACTAAGTTATTTTCTATGGATAGCTGAAGAGATGATTAATAAGTCGAGAGTATTCTCGATTTTTGTGTCAGTAGCAGAAAAAGATACACGAATCTAAGACTGTTGGTCAATGAGAATTGCTTTGAAGTTAAGTAAGATTAGGAATATAGAATGAATAATTAATAATTAACTTTTTGCTGTGACTGGAAATACAGGACTGTTTAACCGTCGTTTCGCTTCTAATTTTATCCCCCTACCTCCAGGGCAAGTGCCAGCAGTAGGCTCTATCGCACCAGACTTTAGTTTGCCTATTATCGGGAATGACGCTCGGGTACAGCTTTCAGACTATCTAGGAAAACAACCGGTAATACTAGCATTTACTCGTATCTTCACCGAAAAACTATTTTGTCCTTATTGCTATCCTCACATCCAAGACTTGAAGGAACGCTATCAAGAACTCAAGGACAAAGGGGCTGAATTACTTATGATTACTAGTACCGACCCCGTCCAAAGTCAGCAGATTGTCGACCAGCTTAGCTTGCCTTATCCTTTTCTATACGATCCAGATTGCAAGATCTTTCGCCTCTATGGAGTGGGACAGGCTCTCGGTGCACCTCTACCAGCTCAATTTGTGATTAATCGAGAAGGTTGCATCACTTTCCGACACCTATTTTCATTTATTGACGGCAATGCCGAATCAGACACTATTCTGACCGAGTTAGATAAGCTGGTGGAATAGTAGGATTATTAACTGAGACAGAAGAGAAAATACCGAATAAGGAGGAAAAGTTGAGCGATTCTGCCTATATTTTGCAGGTCAAAACTGCCATTGAAACTCTCAAGAACGAACTACCAAGTCTATTTGAAACCGATCTTTCCTATGATATTTATACCAAAGATATCTATTTTCGAGATCCGGTCAACACCTTCAAAGGCAAGTTCAACTACCGTATTATCTTCTGGACATTAAGATTTCACGGTCAGCTCTTTTTTACTTCACTTTATTTTGACTTGCACGATGTTAAGCAAACAGCAGACGATACGATTCTCGCTAATTGGACTGTGCGTGGTACTTTGCGAGTCCCCTGGAAAGCTTGTATCTTTTTTAACGGCTATTCTACTTACAAGCTGACTCCAGAAGGATTAATCTATGAACATATTGATACCTGGGATCGACAACCAAAGGAAATTCTCCAGCAGTTTTTTCGCCGAGGTGATAAATGAAATATCATATCTAAGGGTCGATTTGGATTTGAATTTCATCTTTCCAAGTAAGTTGCAATTTTTTTTGGGCATTGCCACCGTTTACAGCAATTTCCACCCAGCCATGACTTCCAACTAGGCTGATATTATCGCTAATGGCAACATCGCTGTATGTCTTACCTGGATTAATCGTAATCGCATTGGTGAGTACTCTCCAAGATCTACCTTGAACCAAATTACCAGAAATATTGGTAATCAAGTTGCCAAAATGATCGATATATTGAATATAACCCTTAATATGATGACGATTGATTTCTATAGTTGGTATATCAAGTTTAACTAAACTAGAGACTTCTATTGGTTGACCTATTTCTTCTAGAGGTACGCCGCTAGCCAAATGTGCGCCAACGGTTGCAAAAATATCTCTGCCATGAAAAGTATTACTAGGATCTGATACTCGCCAATACTTAGGATTAGTTAATTCCACCGCTACAATTGCTAAATTAAATTCCAAGATACCACTACACAAACCATTATCAGGACAAACCAGATATCCATTAGGTAACTTTACTGCCACACCTCTTCTGTTGGAACCAACTCCTGGATCGACGACAGCTACATGAACCGTCTGTGGAGGAAAATAAGGGTAGGCATTTAATAAGGCAAATCTTGCTGCCATTATATTCTGCGGTGGAATTTGATGGGTGAGATCGATAACTTTTAATTCTGGATTAATTGTGGCGATCGCCCCTTTCATTACTCCTACATAAACATCGCGATCGCCAAAATCTGTTAGCAGAGTAATAATTCTACCTACAGTCATAATAATTCTCTGTCAGTGGTTAATTATCTGCACCATAACTTGCCGCGAAATACTAGCTCAAGTCAACCACTGTCAAAGTTTGTGAAGATTTGATGACAAACAGTTCTAATGATGGCAAAAATGTTATCTTATATATCCATAAACGCATACACTATTTTCACAAATAAAAAGTCCATGATGAACAATAAACGTCAAGAAACCCTGAAAAATGCTAACCTTAGTCACCGCGAAAGTATGCGTAAAAGTTTAAACAATCGCATAGAAGCCGCTAGAGCTAAAGGAGACGATAAACTGGTTAAGCAACTCGAAGCAGAAGCTAAATATTTACATCTCTAAGTAACAAGTTGATTAATAAAAATTAAGAATTATTCAATAATTAGAGATGATTTTATTCTAAAAAGGGTTTGGCAAAGCCAAACCCTTGGTTTTTTATATTCACATTAGACGTTTAAGATAAACTAAGATTTTTTATCTATGTGCTAATAGCTGTGATTTGACAAATTTTTCCTTCTTTAAATAAAAACTCCGAGCGTCCATCCAGACGAATTGTCTCACCTGACTTCATTCCATTAGGCAAGTCGGTCGCTAAAATTCCTTCGTAAGAGATCTCCACAGAGGCTTGGTCGTCAGAGATATCAAAGCTGTTAATAGTCTGCTTTCGTAACTTGAAAAAAGTTCTAGATTCCTCAGCCATAGCACGAAATTTACTCTTGCCAGTCACATCGGAATCAACTTCACCATCAGAAATGTTTTTAAATTCTATATCATCGTGCAACAGGGACATCATGCCATCGATATCCAATGCATTGTATGCAGAGATATATTGCTCAATTACTTCTCGTTTCTCTTGCTCTTTCATAATTCTTTCTGTTAACAGCTGTTATTTGTCTGACCAACAACGGTCACAGTAGGCAACGGGTCGTGGGGTGTGGTGGGGCGGGTGGATCAACGACGCAGCCAAGCTTTGGAGGAAGCCCCTGGTGAATCACACTGCGCCGTTGTCAAGGGTAATAAATTGTGACTATTGAGCAGAATTAATTTTATCTACCGCCAACAACAACGTTTTTAATCCGAATATGAGGGCCGCCAACACTCACCGGTAGAGGCATTTGACCACCTTTACCACAGCCACCATTGGTATAAAGAGTGTCATCGCTAATAGCATCTATATCTTGAAGAGTTTGAAAGACATTCCCTGAAAGAGTGACGTCACTAACAGGTTCAGCAATCTTACCATCTCGAATCATATAGCCTTCTGCTGCGGCAAAGGTAAACATTTCTCCATTGGTTTGCCCTCCCAGCATTCTGACGGCATATACTCCTTCGTCGATTCCCTCAAACA
Source organism: Pleurocapsa sp. PCC 7319 (assembly GCF_000332195.1). NCBI lineage: Bacteria > Bacillati > Cyanobacteriota > Cyanophyceae > Pleurocapsales > Pleurocapsaceae > Pleurocapsa > Pleurocapsa sp. PCC 7319. The sequence goes on along the minus strand of NZ_KB235922.1, from coordinate 1,724,725 downwards.
TTTTTTCTAAAGGAGTATCGCCAGGTTCAATAGCTGTATTAGTCATACGCACAATCGGGGGATAGTTAGCGCGAATTGCTCTAGCATTTCCTGTAGGTGATTCCTGCATTTTTCCCGCTGTCTCAAGAGAATGAAGACGTTCAGTTAAAACACCATTTTTAATCAGATATTTGCGTTGTCCTGGTATTCCTTCATCATCATATTTCATGGAGCCAGGAAGATTTTCCATCGTCGCATCATCAACGACATTTAGTTGCTCAATCCCCATCGGCTTACCGAGGGTCAGCAGTTCCTGCATTTTGGGATTTTCATAAACGAAATCAGCTTCGGAGAGATGTCCGAAAGCTTCGTGAATAAACACTCCCGCGAGGTAAGGATCGAGGACTACTGTGTATTGTCCACCTTTAACTGATTTGGCCTCTAATTGTCTGACTGCTCGTTCTGCTGCTCCGCGAACCCGGTCTTCAATACCGACTAGAACATCAAAATCATTGCGAGAATGAACCGACTCGTAACCCTGACGGACAATACCATCTTCTCCCTTAGCGATCGCCGCAAAACGTCCATTGACATCCAGTCTTTCTTGAACAATACAACTGCCCGTAGAGTTAACAAAGGTCTTAGTTGTAAAGCGATCGCTGATACTCGCCATTGTCGTCTGAATGCGTGGATCGAAATCCAACAATATTTGATTATAAGCTTCTAATAATTTCCGTTTATCTTGTAGAGAAACACTACGAGGATCTCGTTTGATTTTTTCTGGAACAAAATCCTCAATGGGTTCAGCCGTTGCTAATTGAGTTTCTTCTTTTCCTACCAGTTTCGCCTGTGAAATAGCCTCTTTAATTCTTGACTCTAGTTCTTTTAAACCATTAAAGGTAACAAAACTCCAGCCACCTTGATGACAGGCTCTGATTCCTCCACCTAGAGAAAAACTACGATCTACCCCGTCTAGTTGTTTGCCGCGAAAAGAAAGCCCGGTAGACTCGCTTTGTTCAACTCTAATTTCCAAATAATCGACATCATTTTTATAAGATGCGATCGCACTCTTTAACTGTTCTGTAGACGCTGTACTCATATTTTATAGCTCTAGTTTTTGATTAAGATATTCGCGTATGGTTTAGCTCTAGGATTTTAGATCCCCGTTTTATCAATCTTTATTTATATTCTAAAGACATAGTTACAGGATAGACTAAGTGATCGAGCTGCACTGACTCTTGGATTTCAAGTTTTCAAACGCACTCAGAGTGACATACCTTGATCACTTCGATACGACAAATAATAAGTGTGAGCTTCTTCCTCCTATTACATCAATTACGAAATTCCCTATTAAGAGCATCAGATTCAAGAGTTTTATACTGACAAGATGTCCAGCACCAGTTGTTTATCAATAATTCAAAATATTTTTTATTCATTCAGATTCCCGATTTTGCACTTAAGGGAGTTACCTGAAGCTATGGATACAATCAGATATTAATCTTTACTTGGTACAAGTTCCGTTAAGGATTTAAGCCTACTTCTGGAATACGAGTATTGTATAACTGCTAAAAGTCTTGCTATATGAAGCTTTGAACAAGAAAATGTTTCTAAATTGTATTTTATTACAGCGATCGCCGAAGATTTAGCTCTTCAACAAGTTACTTTAACCGGATTGCATATAGATTCGATTTGAGTTATGCAGTACCTATTTATCAGAATGGTACAAGGAATTCTGATAAAGTTTTGGCTCTTGATGGGTTTCTAGAGTGCAATCAGAGCGAGGGTAGCCAACACAGGTAACAGTATAACCCTGGGCTAACTCCTTTGGACTAAAAAACTTTTGTTCGCTTTGATCTACTTTCCCGTCAATTATTTTGGCTACACAAACAGAACATTCGCCTTGCAAACATCCCGCAGGAAGCTTGATTCCTGCTTCATCTGCTACATCCCAAATATATTCATCTTCTGGTACAGAGATCGTCTGGTCTAAATCGCGATCGGTATTAATTAAACGCACTTGATAAGTAGTCATGGAATTATTATGTAGCAATTCTGATTAGGTTTCAGTTAATCGGGGAATTAATTGAGCTAAATTACAAGGACGATTGCGGGAATCAAGTTGATCTTTGATAATGCTCCATCCTGTTTGGCATGCACCAGAAGAACCAGGTAAGCAAAAGAGATATGTTCCATTAGCAACTCCAGCAAGCGTTCGAGACTGAATCGTCGAGGTTTTGATTTCCTGATAAGAAATCATGCGAAATATCTCGCCAAATCCAACAATTTCTTTATCTAACAAAGGTTTAATTGCTTCTGGAGTGCCATCTCGTCCTGTAACTCCCGTCCCACCAGTAGTTAAGATTACTTGAACAGATTCATCAGCAATCCAGCGAGAAATAACTGCACGAATTTTGTAAATGTTATCGGGGACAATTACCTTTTCTACTAGATCATGTCCTGCTGCATTTAAGTTATCAACTAATATTTTGCCCGATTTATCATCAGCCTCCCCTCGCGTATCAGAAACAGTCATTACGGCGATTTTTAAAGAAAGCAAAGAGTCATTGCGCTCCATAATTTATTTAGGTTTCAAGTTAAATCCCAATATTGATTGTTTAACAAAAGCTAATGGCTAAAAGGTAATAATGATCTAAGTCATATTTCTTTTTATCTGCTCTAATTCGTCATCTAATTCCCATTTTTGAAATTCCGCTTCTAGGGGATCGACGCTGCGACGATATTGAGGGGAATCAGCACCACGTTTCCAACCTTCAGTGTCACTGGAGTAAGTATTGGTAGTTTGAGCAGTTTGTGCTTGAGCTGATTGAGTTTTTACTTCTTGGCGTTTTTGTTGAACTTGTTGCAGAAGTTTTTCCGCTTGTTCAATTCGCTGTTTAACCCCTTCCATTTGTCCCCAAACTTGATTACCCTGTCTTAGTAACTCGGCTTCTCTTTCTTTTGCAGCAGTGGCTAAGTCTTGTCTATTAGCTGCTTGAGCTTTGCTAATTCTACTGTGCCAAGTTTGAATATTATTAGCTATTTCTAATATCCGATCTTGAAGGCTTTTTTCTTCAAATTGCAATTTTGCAATCAGTTTTCTAGTATCTTGTTCTTGCTCTCGTAACTGCTCTTCAATTGCCTGTAACTCTAGATGTGGATTGTTGCGTAAAAATTCGTCGAGTCTCTCTTCTAAAAAATTGTTTATATCATCAAATAAACCCATCTTGCTTTCTATTTAGGTATTAGATTGGCGCATATGTTTTATTTATCTTAGAACGTTTCTCCCACAACAATAGAACGAACTTGTCCTTGATAACTAATCTGAGCAGTTTGATTAGCTACTGACTCTAAGATCCAACCATTACCAGTTATTTTTTCTCCGACCCAAACACGTCTAGTTTGACCTTTGGCTTTAACCAAAGCAGCAGATTTATTTTCTCCTAATTCCAGAACCCCAATTAGAGTGTGCTTAATTGTTGGTTTCGGAGGTGAAGTTGGGCTTGGTTTAGTTACTTGAGATGGACTTGATGAATTTAGGGGGGTAGGTGTTGGAAGAGGAGGAGGAGCGGGAATTTTTAGGGCCTCAGAAGGTATATCTAGTTGAGGTTGTTTGATAGCTACCGGCTTAGGAATTTGGGGCGCATTACTATTGGGTATGGGAGTTGCAGGTAAATTATTATTGGCAACCGGAGGTAAGGTAGGGGTTGCGGGAGTAGGGGTGTATACAGGCACATAGACAACTTCGTTGCCTTGAGCAGCATTTTCTTTTTTTGCTTCTATTTGACGTTCTATAGTGGCAAGTGAACTCTCCATATAGTCAATAAATTGAGCATCTGACTTGGAGATAGTAATTCGTTGTCCTCCCATCAACCGGGTTAGTATTTGACTTCCGTGATGTCCAAACAACCACCACCATACGAAAAGAAAATAGCTACAGGAGAGAGCAAAGAGAATTTTACCTAGATAATTACGACTTGGTGGGGGGTTATTGTCTGTTTGCTGTTCCGAACCAGAGTATTTGATGTTCTCTGGAAAGCTCAAGCTATAGGAATTCGAGTCTGATTCATACCAACTAGGGTTGATAGTAGAAGCCATATCAGTTGTAATTACCAGACTGGAAGCTTCATTGGCTGTCTTGTCCGTTGTAGTTGCTGTTGAATTTGATTTGTTTAGAAGCGCTGTTGCTCGTTGATGTTGAGGACTATCATCTTGAGCAGCTTTTTTTGGTTCTAAAAATTTTTGCTTATCCTGATTCATACCACGAGATAGGTTTAAACTCTGGATAAAAGAAAACTTTTGAATTACCTGCTGATGACTAGCATCCCTGAGCATGAAGTATTTCGACAGCGACTAAATTAACTTGTCTAAGATACGCTGCTTATCTACCTTTTGCCATAGTGTTTACCCAGAGAAAAGCCCTTTATATGAGCAAACTTCTAGTATAAATACGTAGCTAATACACCAACAGTGAGGTGACTAATAGGGGCAGGAATCATTTCACCGCGAAAATCGAGTAACTGAACAATTACTAGATAAGCGATCGCAATCAAAATTGAAATTGCTCCTGTAAGAATAGCAATTAATTTACCCCGTTCCATGTTCCTAGCCTCTCTTAATAATCTTTAATCTTTAGTTATTGTTCCACAAAACAAAAATATCCCCAATCTCTAACGATAGTGATCGAGGATAAAACAAACTTATAGACTAATAAAATTTTAGTTTTCTTAAATTACTAACTGATGTTACGCAAATCAATGAGAAATCAATAGTTTGAACAAGGTACGAAAAAAAGATCTAGAAACCCTTTTCCCTTTTCCCCTTAACCTTTCCCCAGTCTTAACAAATACATTAGTGCGTAACATCAGTTACTAACTAGAACTTACCAACCCTTTTCCGATTGAGAAAGAACATAGGTAGCGACATCATCTATTTGGGCATCGGATAAACGTCCTTTAAATGCTGGCATTGCGTTTTTACCGTTATTTACTTGATAAGTAATAGCTTCAATAGAGTCCATTTCGTATTTCGCTAAAGCATCCTTTTTCAAGGTTTTTGCTCCGTTAATAACGTTGTTTCCACCAGCGTGGCAAGCAGCACAGTTAGCACTAAAAATCTTAGCTCCACTAGCTGCATCACCTGCGATCGCAGGAGTAGCAAAGGTAAACATCGCAGCAGTCAAAAATACCAACAGCGTTGATAATATTCTGGCAAACATGGTTTCTCCTCTCAAAATCATTTAAATTCAATCAAACTAACTGATTGTGCTCAGTTACACATATTCTTTGATTCCAGAAATCTTTGTCAAAAGACAGGCTGTCAAACTTTTACAAGTCGTCAAACTTCTGTAGTAATATAAGTAAAAGGAATAGAGCTATGAGAAAAATGCCAAATTCTTGCAAAAGTAACTAGGTATTCTCTCAAATCCAATTCTCTATTTTTCAGGAAAATTTAAAAATAATAATATCTGACACAGAGAGTTCAAAAGATGGCTAGAAAATTAAGCTTGTTATTGTCCGCACTAATACTAGTAGTATCCACCTTCTTCTTTAACGTTAACCCTGCTGCTGCAGCGGCTGTTGAAGTAAAAATGGGTAGCGACAACGGTATGCTAAAGTTTGTACCTGAAACAGTAACTATTAAAGCAGGGGAGACAGTTAAATGGGCTAATAACAAAATGTCTCCCCACAATGTAGTTTTTGAGAATGACGCAGATAAATCTCACAAAAACTTAGTATTCTCCCCAGGGGAAGGCTACGAAACTACTTTCAACGAATCGGGTGAATATAATTATTACTGCGAACCTCATCGTGGCGCAGGAATGGTAGGAAAAGTCATCGTTGAATAAGACTCGATCTTGCTCAATAATAAAAAAAATCAAAATTAATATTCAGGAGAGGTAGTTACTTAAGGTTTACCTCTCTTTTTCGTTAAGATTAACGATAGTATCTAATTTCTCTTAATAGCAACACAAAACACAAAATATGGTAGAGCTATCTCCCGAAGAACTAGCCAGAGCTAGAAAAAATAATCTTTCTCCTGAAAAATATGCTCGTCTTCGCGCAGAGGCTAAAGCTCCCTATAAAGGCCTAAGAAAATTTTTCTACCTTACTTTTGGTGCGTCTGGTTTGATTGGTGCATTTGTTTTTTTGGCTAAATTAGCCGCTGGTCAAGATATTTCAACCAACGCGCCTAATTTACTATTACAAGTTGGTTTAGTCGCTCTGATGGTGTTCTTATTTCGTTGGGAACAAAATCGAGATCAAGCAAAATAGTTAATGTCACTTCAAACTATAGTGATTATGCGATCGCTAGTATAATGGCGATCGCAGATTATACATCTTGATAAAAAGAATTAGTTCAAGATCGATCTTAAATTCGATATAGAAATTTATGGTTGACTGCAAACCATTTATAAAATGGGTAGGAGGCAAAAGAAAATTACTTACTGAGCTAGAAAAACGTGTTCCTTCAGATTTTTCAGCTTATTTTGAACCTTTTATGGGTGGAGCTGCTCTTTTTTGGCAACTTAAACCAAAACCAGCTATTCTAATCGATATCAATCAAGAATTAGTTAATGCCTATCGGTGCGTACAACAAGACGTAGAAGCTCTGATCGTCGATTTACAAAAACATCACTACGATCAAAAATATTACTATCAAATTAGAAATAGCGATCGCACTTCTGACTATGCTTCTTGGTCGAATATTCAGCGAGCCAGTCGCTTTATTTACCTCAACAAAACTTGCTTTAATGGCTTATATCGAGTCAACTCCAAAGGACAATACAATGTTCCTTTTGGCAGATACAAAAATCCGAAAATTGTAGATATAGAAAATCTCCGTGCCTGTAGTCTAGCTCTAAAAGATATAGAGATTCTCACCGATTCATTTCTCTCAATTGAATCAAAAATCACTAAGGGAGATTTCGTCTATTTCGATCCGCCCTATATACCTCTCAATACAACTTCTAGCTTTACTGGCTATAGCAGTCAAGGTTTTGATACCGAAACACAAATTGCCCTGCGGGATCTTTGTCTAAGACTGAATAAGAAGGGGGTACGGTTTATGTTATCCAATTCCGCTGCTCCTTTGGTGTTTGATCTGTATAGTGAATTCCAGATTGAACTTGTAGATATGCCTCGTTCAATTAACTCCAAGGGAGACAAAAGAGGCAAGATCAAAGAAGTACTGATTACTAATTACTAATTACTAATTACTAATTACTGATTACATTTCTTTTCTTTAAATAATGTTGTTTAAATTCAGAACAAAACCTACCAGCACATCCTCTCCATCAAGAGTTGCAGGATTCTCTATTATTTCTACTGGCTGATTAATTCTATATATTTCAACTACTTTTGTTTCGGGATTAATCAACCAACCCAAGCGCACCCCATTATCAATGTATTCATGCATCTTGTCCTGTAGCTTCTGATAGCGAGCTTTAGTGTTATCACTTGGACTAACCAATTCAATAACAAAATCGGGAGCTATGGGGGGAAATTGCCTTTTTTCCTCTAGGGTCAATTGATTCCACCTATCATTTAAAATCCAGCTAACATCGGGGCTTCTTCTGGCTCGACTGGGGAGTATGAATAAAGTAGAGGAATCAAAACATTTCCCTAAACCTGTTTGTTTGTTCCAGAGCCAAAGTTGTCCGTTTAACTCGCTATTCTTATCGCCTGTCTCTCCCCCAGTAGGACTCATAACAATTAACTCTCCTGTGGCAGTTAATTCCAGCTTGTTAACATCTTCAACTGCCGCAATCTGGTCAAATTGCTCCTCAGTAATTTTAAATCCAGTTGGTATGGTTACTTGCATTTTTCCTGTTGGGGGAAGCTTTCCCCATTGTACTGTTATAGCAACAGAAACTTAGCCGAAGCTTTTGTAACGGAACATACTGGTTCGTCTTTGATGCACGATAATTTTTCAAATCTCGAAAATTGTCTCTTCAGACGTGAGCTGTGTGAGTTTGATACTTCCTTCCCATAGTTGTTTTGCTTTATCTCGATCATAAGACTCTTGAGAAGAATCAATCATCTTAAATCCACTAAAATATTTACCCGTTACATTTTCTAATTCAGGATCGAGAACTAATCGCGCTAAAGCTTTCCCTGCATTTTCCATCGTGTTAACGTTAGGCACAAACTTACACAAAATTGGCAAAATATTATTCCACACAAACTTGGCAACAGGAGTGTAGTCTTGAGCTAGTCCTGAACCTGGCATTAATCCTGGGTTAAAAACATTAACAGTAATAGGATGAGATTCTCCTGTATTTTGTCTTGCTTGCTGAAGGCGACGAGATAATTCATAAGCGCAGAGAACATTACACAGTTTAGAAGTGGTGTAAGCGATACGTCCAATTTCGCCAATTTTTTTATTTTTTAGTTGGGAATCTTGTTCTGGATGAGCTATCAATGACGGCTCACGAAAATAAGGAGCAGGCATTCCTGTAGTTTTACTGGAGTCGTGGGTATCACTGCTAACTAAAATAATTCTAGCAGGGTCAACTAGCTGTTTTAAGAGTAGATTAACCAATAAAAAGTGTCCTAAATGATTCACCCCAAAGGTAGTATCAAAACCATCTTCAGTGTAGGTTTGTCTTTGGATAAACTGTACTCCTGCATTACAGGCGATCGCCCTTAAAGGAGGTAGATCGCGATTAGCGAATTCTTGGGCGAACTGGCGGATAGATGCTAACGACGCTAAATCGAGGAGCATTGTTTCTAGGCGATCGCTAGATGTTTGCTCTCTCAGTTTTTTTATAGCTTGATTTGCCTTGTCTTGGTTACGACAGGCAATAATCACATACCAATCTTCATTTTTGGCAATTTCCTGAGCGCAATAATAACCTAATCCGCTATTCCCACCTGTAATAATGACAGTTTTCATGGTGTCAATTTTTTGATTAAATCTAAGTAATCAGCTTATTTCCTTTTCGCAACCGCTTCAATTTCTACCAAAGTTTCTGGAGATGCAAGAGAAGCAACACCAATTCCTGTCAGAGCAGGACGTGATTCACCGAAAAAACTGGAGAGAATGGGAGCTAGTGTGTTTATGTATTCTCCCAACTCACCACGAATATAGATTCTCACCTGAAGTAAATTATCAACTGATGAATTAGCTGCATCTAGTGCTATTTGTAAATTTTGAAGGGCTTTTTCTGTCTGACCTTCTACAGAATTTTCTGATGTTTGATATTCTTGATTCCAGTCTACTTGCCCAGAAATAAAAACCAATTTTGAATCTAAATCGCATACAGCTTGAGACATCCCAAATGGAGAACCGTCGAATAATTCTGGAGGATTGATCGGTTTCTTGTTCATATATGTAATTAATTTTGTCCAACTACTTGACTACTTAACAATAATCGAAATTTTTCCTACTGCACGTTGACTTTCACTATATTTATGAGCTTGAGCTAGCTCTGGCAAAGAATAGGTACGATCAATTACTGGATGAAGTTTACCAGTCTCTATTAACTCTTTTATATATAACAAGTCTTGACCATTTGCCTGAAATAGAATGAATTTGGCTTTCTGTTTGGAAAAAATTGCCGTCGATAAAATAGCCACAAGATTGCTAAATGTAGGTAAAGTCGAGACATATATTCCATTCGGCTTTAGTATTGTTCTACATTGCCAAAAAGAAGATTTTGCTACTGCGTCAAATACAATGTCGTATTGAATAGTATCCTGGGTAAAATCAGTTTGTCTGTAGTCAAGGGTGCGATCACACCCCAATGATTTAACCAGTTCCCAATTTTTTTGACTACAAACACCAGTCACTTCTACATCAAAAGCTTTGGCGATCTGAACTGCAAAAATACCAACACCGCCAGAAGCACCATTAATGAGAACCTTAGACCCCGATTTAATTTTGCCTAAATTGCGTAAAGCTTGCAGTGCAGTGAGAGCAGCAAGAGGAACTACTCCAGCTTCAGAGTGAGTTAGATTGGTTGGTTTAAGTGCAGCCAATTTTTCTGAAACTGCCACAAATTCTGCATAAGCTCCTGAAGACGAGGAAAGGCTGGCATAGATTTCATCTCCTGGCTGAAAGCGGGTGACTTGAGTACCAACTTGCACAACTTCTCCAGATATATCAGCTCCCAAAATTTTGGGAAACTTATTATTCATCAGCCATTTCACCATTCCTCGACGAACTTTCCAGTCCAAAGGATTAACGCTAGTCCCTTGAACTTTAACCAGTAATTCTGATGGTTTAATTTGGGGCTGCTCTACTTCTTCGTATTGCAAGACATTAGCAGAGCCATAGCGATCAATTACTATTGCTTTCATTGTTATTCTGCAATGGGGCTAATTGAAGGGGAGACTAATTTTTGTCGCTTTTTAATTTCTGAAAGAACAACCCGGTCGAATAAGCGATCGCTTAATAACCATTTCAAAAATAAGAAAAATTTGGACTCAAAAGGAGCAGCATAGCGCGATCGAGGATTTTTAGTTTTAACTGCTTTTGTGATTGCTTCTGCTATAACTTCAGGCTCGGCACCAGTTTGATTACTGGAGTTTAATACTTTAATCCAAGCCTCAGTCCAACTTTGATAAGCGTCAATTGATGATGCTTTATTGACACGCTCAGCAGCAATATCGTTAAACTCAGTCTTAATTGCTCCAGGTTCTATGACAACTACTTTGATACCAAACTGTTGAACTTCTAACCGCAAAGCATCTGAAAGAGCTTCGAGGACGTGTTTACTGGCACTATACCAACCACTCATAGGCACGCTTACTTTACCGATCATAGAGGAAACATTAATAATTTTGCCCCCTCGTTGTTGACGCATGATTGGCAGAATTAATTGGGTTAGATGCATTAAGCCAAACACATTAACTTCAAACTGATATCTTGCCTCTTCTAGAGAAACAGCTTCTAGCGCACCATGAGAACCATAACCAGCATTATTGATCAATACATCTAGTCTTTCAGTTTGGGTGGATATAGTTTCGACGAGCGATCGCACTGATTCCTCTTTGGTGATGTCGAGAGGTAAAACAGTGATCCTATCTGATTGCAAATCTGTCATTTTTTCTAAACGTCTGGCAGCAGCAAAAACATGGTAGCCTGCCACAGCAAGTCTTTTCGCTGTCGCTTTACCAATACCACTTGATGCTCCCGTAACTAGAACGCAACCACGATCGCTAGGCTGAGAAGTATTAATCATAATTACCTAAATATTGTTTTTCCAGTAAAATTTCTGACATTTTTCTTATTTTTGTCAAAATGTCATATTGACATCTTACTAAATTATGTCAGAATGTCAAGATATGAAAGAAAATACGACCAACGAAAACCCAAAAGATAGTAAAGCAGATCGTATCTTAGAAGCAGCAAAAAGTTGCTTTCTCAACTACGGATTTAAAAAAACCTCGATGTCAGACATTGCAAAACAGGCAAAAATGTCTAGACCTGCTTTATATTTACACTTCGACAATAAGGAAACCATCTTTTGTGCTTTAGTTGAACAACTGCAGCAACAAACTTTGTCACAAGCAGAAATAGTATTGCAACCAGAAGGGAAAATAGGCGATCGCCTTAAACAAGCTTTTGAATGTCATAGTGTGGAACTGTTTTCCTTAGTTGCCAACTCGACTCATGGTAACGAATTAATTGATATCAATGGCAAAGTAGCAGCAGAAATTAACCGTGCCTCTGTGGACAAGTTTATTCAGTTGCTAGCTCAGGCTCTAGAAGAGTCAGAAGTTAATCAAGAAATACGGCTAAAAAATCTTGACCTTACTTCCCTACAAGCTGCAGAATTGTTAGTTAATTCCTCTCATGGTTTAAAACAAGCAGCAACTTCGGTTGAAGATTATCGAGTCAAGCTCAAGCAAATAATTAGAGTATTTGAAAAAGCGATAGCGATTTAGATAGGTATCGATTATATTTCTGAAAAAGTATTTTTTTCACCATATGTCTATCCAAGTTTACGGAATCCCAAACTGCGGTACTTGCAAGAAAGCGACCAAATGGCTGCAAGATAATAACATCGACTATGAGTTCATCAATACTAAAGATAATCCTCCCAGCAAAGCAATGATTCTCGATTGGGTAAAGATTCTAGGTAATAAACCGATGCGAAATACTTCGGGTAAATCTTATCGTGCTTTAAGAGAAGATAAGAAAACTTGGAATGATCGACAATGGATCGAAGCTTTCTCAGAAGATGCGATGTTGCTCAAAAGACCATTATTTGTTAAAGATAATCGAGCAATATTAGTTGGCTTTAGAGCCTCGGAAGCAGAAATAAAAGAGAAGCTGGGGGTTTAAGATTTCTCCCAAAGTTAGTAACTTTGTAAATTATTCAGAGTCTAGATTGCTCAAAATCAATTTGTCTTTACATAAACTTCAAAAAATTATCTTAATGTTTACATTTTTGTAGTTAATTGATTACTAGTAAATATATTTAACTACCATTTCATAGTAAATAGGTACTAAAATATAAGCCTCATTAAAGTTACTGAAATGACAAATAAAAAAAAATCGCTATTTTGGGCGGTGGAGTTACTGGCATAACCTTGGCACGGGAATTATCTAAAAGTCCCTTTCTAGAAATCGATTTAATTGAAAAATCATCTGCATTAGGAGGTTTTCATCGCAACTTTATAATTGATGATTTGCAGTATGATATCGGCACATTCACATTTCATGAACGTCACAATACCAAATCAAATAGGCAAAAAATGATTTCTAGGTATGGGCAATGAGCTCTGATAACTAAAAACTAAAAACAACTAGTTATCTCATAAAAGCTATGGGATAGCTCTATAATCAACCTCCACAAGAATTGGTTTTTCCTTAGCTTCTAACCGAAAGCCCAAAGTTAAAAAGTACTAAGCTTTTTATGACCATTAATCGTATGAGTATTGGTTGAATTCCGAGATAGAGAATTAGTTTTAAGTGAGTTTTTGGGAGTTTCAATTAATTCAGGATTGAAGCAATAGCCGACATTACGCACAGTTTGAATGATACTAGGATTCCTAGGATTAGATTCGATTTTCTTACGCAAAGAAAGCACATGAGTATCTACTGTGCGAGGATTATCAATCGCATCAGGCCAAGCCCGCTGCAATAATTCAGAACGACTCAAAGGATTTCCTTCTGCTTGAGCCAAGACATAGAGCAAACTAAATTCCTGTGGTGTTAATTCAATAAACTCCCCTTGTACTTGAACACGCCGTTGTGCTAAATCGATCTTCAATTCTTTACAGTCCACAGATAATGGACTATGGGTTGAAAGGCGTATTCTTCTAATTAAAGCTTCAACTCGTGCCAGGAACTCCTGCATACCAAAAGGTTTAGTCAAATAATCATCAGCACCAGATTTTAAACCTCTGACGATATCAGGTTCACTATTACGAGCAGACAGTAGCAGAATCAGTGATTTTTTTTGTTGGTATAGCCAATGAGACAATTCCAAACCATCTCCATCTGGTAAATCTGAATCAATAACCACTAAAATAGGCTGATATTGATAAAAAGCATCCCTACCCTGTTGCAGACTACCTGACTGAGAGACAGCATAACCCGACTGCTGCAAATGCCACCCTAGTAGCGATCGCAAGTGAGGATTACTTTCAACTATGGATATGTATGCTGACACTACTATTGCCTCGTTAAAATTAGAGATAATGCCTATTAACACAAGGCTAACAGAGGCTTTGAAAATAATTTGTAGCGACGGTTACGAGCAAACAGTACTAAAGTTCAATAAAAAAATATATTTTGTTACAAGCCAACGCAGTAAAATGAAACCAAGCCATAAAACTTAACAACAGCTAAATTTCTAGTAACCGATCACAAAAATAATTTAGTTAGAGTCATGATTCTTCAAGATCCCCAATCAATTCGTCACTATCAGAAAGTTACCGATGGAATGGTAGACCTCTGGCGGCGACGTTATAGCTTTCAGGAAATTAGATTGTACTTAGATGGATATATTGCCTGTTTACGTCACAGCGACTTTGTTGAGCAATATCATATTCACCGTTTAGAAGAGCAAGCAATTAAGTTTCTAAGAGATCCGTCTAATTTTGAATTGTCATCACCTCAAACTCAGACAGAAATAGACACCGATTATTTTTAAATTTATTATTCAATTTTAAAGTGCATTTGTATTTATTTTGACAGTTAAAGTTAAAGACGACCGAAATTAGTCGTCTTTTTTGCTTACTGTTTCAAAGTAAAAAATTTTAAGAAGCTAATGCTACCTCTACCATCTGTTGTAATTCGCCACTTTGATAGAGTTCGATCGCAATATCTGAGCCCCCGACGAACTCCCCGTTAATATAAATTTGGGGAATAGTAGGCCAATTGGAATATTCTTTAATTCCCTGACGTATTTCGGGGTCGGCTAAGATATCCACAGTTTCGTAGGGAACACCTAAAGTATTGAGAATCTGGACGACGTTATTGGAAAAACCACACTGGGGCATTAACTTCGACCCTTTCATGAACACCATGATCTTATTTTCATTAACTAGTTTATCGATTTTTGCTTTTGTTTCGGAGTTCATAACCTTATAATCACCTGTTGTTTTGATTTACTGCTAGTTTGTAGCGCTCAATTTATTTATTATTCGATTTTACTAAACTCCGTAAAATTAAACAGCTTGACCAGTAGCTTGCCAAGTTTCGGGAGTATAGGTTTTTAAAGATAGAGCATGAATTGTTTCTGATGCCATCTCGGCTTGTAATGCGGCATAAACCATTTGATGCTGTTTGACTCTGGTTTTACCAGTAAACTCTGGAGAAACAATGATGGCTTCAAAATGTTGTCCATCACCGACGACTTTAACCTCAGCATTGGACAATCTCTCTCGAATCATTGTTTGTACTTGTTCTGGACTGATCATGATCTGCTTTATTGGATGGAATAAATTTCAATTACGTGGCAGTACTAATCTATTGTGACTTAAAGTTCCTCTACTTTGATTCAAAGTAGAGATCTCTTCAAAAAAAAATTAAGGAGTGGGAATTGATGGTTGAGCTTCAGGGGTTTGGAGTTGAGAAGGATCGGTAGCAGGCGGAGAATTGGGTTCAGGTGTTGCTGGAGTTTCGGGTTGAGTATTGCGCTCGCTTGGAGGAGATAAGGGAGCATCGACAAAACCAATCTCTAGTAATTGTTCATAAGCTTTTTTACCCATGCCACTAGTAGGACTTTGAGAGGTAATAATTTGCACTAGTAAAGGAATTGATAATTCTGGCTGTTCTTGGGCTCGGTGTACCAAAGCTAGCTGATAGGTAGCTCTATCTCGCTCAATCCCTGTTTCCAAGGCTTTTTTACGATGAGATTCGGCAACGATGTTATCAACTCCCGAAAAACTATTAAATAGCTGGAGATAAAAGTTAGATAGCTGATTAAACACTTGTCGCGCACTTTGTAATTTTTGGGCTGCAACATCATACTGTTGAGCATCAACTGCTTGGTCTGCCTCAGTCATTAATTTTTTGCCTCCCTCAATGCTAAAAATGCTATCGAATTGATTAGTAGGAGGTGAACTTTCTGGCTGAGTAACATCTTCAGGAACCACATCAGTTGGGGAAGTTTCCTCTGGATTGACTGTTTCCTGAGCTTGGAGGGTAGTAATAGGAAACCCAACTAAAAATAAGGAAATAAATAATAAATAACGAACACTAGTGCTAATAATATTTAGTTGTGGCATAATCTATATCTTTGATTATCTGGTTTAGATCTAGGATGCAAATGCGATTAGGCTTCAGGTATCTTATCACCCATTAACCCGACTGTCAGAAAGAGAAGATGTTGATTGAATTCATAGCTTACGCAGAAAAAATGAAAAAAGCCTCCATGACAAAATGAGAGTAGAGTTAGCTTGACCACATCATTGAGGTTTTTATTAAACTATTCGATATCAAATTTAACTTGTAAACATTGAAAGTAACTATGAATAATAAACAGTCAGCAGATGTAGTGATAATTGGTAGTGGTGTTGGAGGTTTGTGCTGTGCTGCACTGTTAGCAAAATATGGCTATCGAGTAATAGTGTGTGAAAGTCATTCTATTCCAGGAGGTGCTGCCCATAGTTTTGAGCGAGATGGTTATAAATTTGATTCTGGACCTTCCCTTTATTCGGGCTTATCATCTAGCCCTTCTAATAATCCTTTAAGACAAGTATTAGATCTTATCGAAGAAGACGTGGAATGGATAAATTATGATGTTTGGGGTTGTCGTTTACCCGAAGGAGACTTTAATGCATTTGTAGGAGCGGATCATTTTTGTGAGATCTTAAGCAAACTGCGGGGAGAAGATGCAGTAGCTCAATGGCGCAAACTTCAAACAGAAATGAAGCCTTTAGCTGATGCGGCGAATGCTTTACCTCCTTTGGCAATGCGTTTTGACTTGGGGGCAGCTATTAGCATGGGTCGATATCTACCCAATGCTCTATGGCATCTGCCTAATATTCTGCGCTTATCTGGCCCGTTTAGCAAAATTATGGATGGGATAATAACAGATAAGTTTATTCGTAACTGGATGGATCTACTTAGCTTTTTGCTGTCAGGTTTACCTGCCAGTGGCACGGTAGGGGCAGAAATGGCTTTTATGTTTGCCGAATGGTATAAGCCGGGAGTACAGCTAGATTATCCCATGGGTGGTAGTGGTGCAATTGTCGACGCCTTGGTGCGAGGGCTAACTAAACTGGGTGGTGAAATTGTTTATAATGCTCACGTTGAGCAGGTATTAATCGAAAAAAACCAGGCTGTTGGGATACGTTTACGCAATGGCAAAGAAATCAGGGCAACTAAGGCGGTGGTGTCTAACGCTTCTATCTGGGATACTTTATCTCTTGTTCCTGAAGGGGCATTGCCCCCAAGCTTTATTAAAGAAAGAGTTGATACTCCAGAGTGTGAGAGTTTTATGCACTTGCATTTAGGTTTTGATGCTACTGGCTTAGAAGATTTGGAGTGTCACTATACTGTAGTGAATGATTGGGAACGAGGGGTAACTGCACCTCAAAACGTGGTCGTGATGTCTATTCCTTCCGTATTAGATCCTAGCCTTGCTCCTCTAGGTAAACATTGTATTCATGTCTATACTCCTGGTAATGAACCCTTTGAACTATGGGCAGGAATGGATCGCCGTAGCGAGGCTTATCAAAAGCAAAAACAAGCACGGGCAGAAATTATGTGGCAAGGTTTAGAACGAGTTATCCCCGATATTCGCGATCGCGTTGAATTAACTCTTATTGGTACTCCCTTGACCCACAAGAGGTTTCTGCGTCGTCATCATGGTTCTTACGGTCCCGCCCATCAGGCTGGTAAAGCGTTATTTCCAGGTTCCACTACCCCCTTGAATGGTTTGTTATGCTGTGGCGATTCTACTTTCCCAGGGATTGGGATTCCCGCAGTAGCTGCTAGCGGTGCGATCGCCGCTAACACTATTGCTCCCCTACAAAAGCATTTGGAAATTTTAAACTAGAAGATATAGATCAAACACTACTGGTGGCCATGTTGATAGATGACCAATTACCAATCAACAAAAATTATCTTTTAAAGCAAGATCGTACTTTAAGCTTTTCTGGTATGACTTGGGATGATTACGAAAAGTTTAATGCAGTGGAATATTTGGGCTATCGTACATCTTTTTTAGATGGAGTAATTACTTTAATGTCTCCTAGTCAAAATCATGAAATGATCAAAGACTTCATCTTTTTGTTAGTTATTACTTATTGCGATGCCTTTGATTTAGATTACTACCCCACAGGCTCGACAACTTTGAAAAATCAAAATAAACAAGTAGGAAAGGAGCCAGATACAAGCTTTTGCTTTAATAATTTAAAGAAGGTTCCTGATTTAGCTGTAGAAGTGGTTTTTAGTAGTGGTGGTACTTACGATCTAAATAAATATCAGAAATTAGGCGTCCAAGAAGTTTGGTTTTGGATTAATAACACTCTAGAGATTTATGTTTTAAATAATGGTGTTTATCAGCAGCAACAATATAGTTTTAATTTATCGAAGATTGAGAACAAGTTACTTACAAAGTATATTGCTAAGGCTTTGACTGGTAATCCTAGAATACTCAAAAAAAGCTTTTTAGATGAGATAAAATAGTTTATATACCTCATTAATACTCTCGCCATGCCTGTCCGTGGTTTGTTCCGAAGGCTGTGTAAAGTGCGATTTTCTACAAGATAAGCTTCGCGATCGCAGCTAACACCATTGCGCCCTTACAAAAACATTTAGAAATTTTAAACAAATAAAGCCCCCTGATTTGGCTGATTTTAAATGATCAAGGGGTTAAGTAATATCTATTAAAATTATAATTACATTAGACCAAACTGAGCCAAAACTCCATGTCCAGTGTTCATTTCTACGATAATAGCAGTAACAAAACCGATCATCGCTAGGCGACCATTCCAAATTTCCGCAAAATTGGTAAAGCCAAACTTACTTTCTTTGTTATCCATAATTATTTTTGTTTTAGTTGCAAGAGAGATTTTAGTCAAGTATTCTTAACTAAGTGTAACATTTTTTTAGTTAATTATCCAATCTGCCTTAAGCACCCCTTGTTTAGAAACATTTTTATAAACTATTAATTAAATATAGGTAAGATAAACTGACCGTGATTACCACAGAAACTCTAGAATTATTAGAATGGCAGCGTTTATGTCAACATCTGTCTACCTTTGCAGCAACGAAGCTAGGTGTTGTGGCAGCGCGTCAGCTAAGATTGCCTGATACACAAGCTGAAAGTGAAAAGCTATTAGCCCAAACGAAAGAAATATATGATTTAGAACAAGAGTTAGATTCAGGCTGGAAATTTACAGGAATTAAAGATATTGGCTCATCACTAGAAAGAGCTAGCATAGGTGGAATTCTCTCAGCCAAAGAACTTTTAGATTTGGCTACTACCTTAGCCGGGATGCGCTATTTACGCCGTTTAATTGATGCTAAAAGTGAAACCTTAGAGAATTTAGCTAAATTAGTTATCGATGTCCGTACCTACCCCGAAATTGAACAAGATATTCATCACTGTATTGACGATCGGGGGGATATTACCGAGCGTGCTAGCCCTAAACTCGCTGAAATCCGTCATGAAATTAAAAATCTGCGTAATCGAATTTATAAGCAGCTTCAGGGAATTATGCAGCGCAACGCCACGGCAATTCAAGAAGCAGTAATTACCCAGAGAGGCGATCGCTTTGTTCTACCTGTTAAGCCAGCCCAGAAAGATACAATTCGTGGGATTGTTCACGATGTGTCTAGTACAGGTTCAACCTATTACATTGAGCCTAATGCAGTCGTTCAGTTAGGAAATCAACTACGTCAAAAAGAACGTCAGGAGAAACGGGAAGAAGAAATTATTCTCAAAGCCTTGTCAGAAAAGGTAGCTGCGGTCATCGAGGATTTAGAAAGAGTTTTAGCGGTAGCGACCATGTTGGATTTAGCCACCGCCAAGGCTCGTTATAGTTTGTGGTTAGAAGCTAATCCCCCCAGATTCATTGATATAGCAAAAGGCGAAACTACTACATTGCGTCGTTTGCGCCATCCCCTACTACTGTGGCAACAACGTCATGAAGAGGGAGCAGAAGTAGTTCCCATTGACGTGTTAGTCAAACCTGAAATTAAGGTAGTGGCTATCACAGGACCGAATACTGGAGGAAAAACTGTTACTCTCAAGACTATGGGGTTGGCTGCGCTCATGGCAAAGGCAGGGATGTTTGTTCCTGCTAAGGAGCCAGTAGAATTACCCTGGTTTGAGGTAGTGTTAGCTGATATTGGGGATGAACAGTCTTTACAGCAGAGTTTATCAACATTTTCCGGTCATATACGCCGTATTAGTCGTATTATCGAAGCTTTAAAAGTCAATCAGACTGATACTACCAATTCTTTAATTCTGTTAGATGAAGTTGGTGCGGGAACAGATCCTGCCGAGGGCAGTGCTCTGGCGATCGCTCTACTAAAATATTTAGCAGAATACGGTTTATTAACCATTGCCACGACTCACTACGGTGAACTAAAAGCACTCAAATATCAAGATACACGTTTTGAAAATGCGTCAGTGGAGTTTGATGATAGTACTCTTCAGCCTACCTATAGATTGTTATGGGGGATTCCTGGGCGTTCCAATGCTCTGACTATTGCTCAGCGTCTAGGTTTAAATCCAGAAATTATCCAGGAGGCTCAGTCTTTAGTTGGTACGGGTTCATCAGAAGACGTGAATCAAGTAATTGCTGCTTTAGAAGAACAAAGAAGGGAACAGGAAGCTAAGGCTCAAGAGGCAGGTAAGCTGTTAGAACAAACCGAGCGATTCTATTCTGAGGTATCGGAAAAAGCTTCTTCGCTGCAAGAAAGAGAACAAGCTTTAAAAGTATCTCAAGAACAAGCTGTACAACAGGCGATCGCAGAGGCTAAGCAAGAAGTCGCTAAAGTTATTCGTCGTTTACAGCAGGGCAAGCAAACTATGCAAAAAGCTCAACAAGCGACAGAAGCCTTGAATGAGATTACAGCCAAAGAACTAGCAAAAACTCAACTAGCTAAGCCAGCTAAACCAGGTTATAAACCTGAACTTGGGGAAAAGGTGCGTATTCCTCGTCTCAATCAAACAGGCGAAGTATTGAGCATTGACGAAGCAACAGAGCAACTGGTAGTACGTTTTGGCATCATGAAAATGACTGTTGGTCTGACAGAGATTGAATCACTTGACGGGCAAAAAGCGGAGGTTAAGCCCAAAGCCAAGGCTACTAAAGCTGCACCTTCTCCAACTAAATCCAAAAAACCAGCGGTAATGGTTAGAACGTCGCAAAATACCCTAGATATTCGCGGTAGTCGCGTCAATCAAGCCGAAGTAGATATAGAAAATGCGATCGCCCATGCTTATGAATCTGGGGTGTTGTGGATTATTCACGGCAAAGGTACAGGGCGTTTACGTCAAGGAGTTCATGAATTTTTGCAGCGTCATCCCCAAGTAGACAAGTTTGAATTAGCCGAACAAAAGGAAGGCGGTTCAGGAGTAACTGTCGTGCATTTGAAGTAGTCCACAATTTACATTGGAGCGGTGTTTTTGTATGAATTAGAAAATTTAATTAAATCTGATTTTTTTGTATGTAATTTTCCTCTGAAAACCGTATTTATTCCTGGGGGATTAACCCCCCAGACCCCCCATTGGGGAAGCCGTCACTTCCCCAAACCCCTCCGTAACTAAAGTTAAGTTCAGATATCTGTTTGACTAGCTAATCCTATTTAATGAAATAACAAATTTATTCATTATTCGATTATGCACTCTCCATCACCCTAACTATTTAATTAAAGTACGATTACCTACCTTATCAATCTCATAGTAATTACTAAAGCTATAATCTGAAAGCTAAAAACTGAAAGCTGATAGCTATTTGTTAATGACTAGTCGCAACTATAACTTGTTTTTTGGCTCTCAGATATGGTGGCAAGTATTATTAGTTACCTTGTTTATTGCCTTTAGGTTGGTATTAGTCCGCAATATGGGTAGTGGTGGCTGGAATGAAATTGATGTCTTGCCCCTGGCAAAACACTTTGTTGACCCCTCTTGGCTGCCTAATGACTGGTATTTAGATCGTCCTGCGGGTTATCGGTGGTTATTTCAAACTTTGGTCGGTAAATTAATAGTTCATTGGGGTTTTTTAGCTACCTCAATTATTGGTCGTCTATTTTGTTATGCTTTATCTGCTCTCGGCATAGTTTTACTGGGAAAAAGACTAGGTTTAAGTTTACCTTTTATATTGCTGGCAACGGCATTATTTTGTGGAATAGAAGAGGGCTATAAACAGGGTGCGATCGCTGACGAATGGATGATTGGCGGCTTAGAAGCTAAAGCGATCGCTTATGGTTTGATTCTAATCGCAATTCCGCTACTATTTTCGAGATTATATTTTTGGGTAGCATTTTTATTAGGTGTGGCGACCTCTTTTCATGTTTTAGTCGGTGGCTGGGCATTTCTGACTAGTTTTGCTTGGTTATGTTTGCGTTACGAAAGTCGTTTCCCCAAGTTTAAGCAAGTAATTTTATTGGCAATCACTTATATATTAGCCAGTAGCTTCGCTATTCTCCCGGTCATTCAACAATTATCAGAGTCTGCACCCGATAGAATCATCAAACCTTCTTACATCTATGTATTTCTGCGTCTTTCCCATCACCTCAATCCTTTATCTTGGGGCTGGCAATGGCTCGCCCCAGCCATATATTTGGTGATCTTAGCGGGAATTATGTATTTACTAAACAAGCAAGCTCATACCCGTCAATGGTTGCCCATAGACAATCATCGTCAGGAATTAGGGGAATTCGCTCTCATTAGTTTAGTTCCCTTTATCAGCGGGGTGGCGATCGCTATTTGGGATACTCAAGGTCAATGGTTGCAGTACTACCCATTTCGCTTGGGGGATGTAATGCTGCCTTTTACTACTTGTTTTTTAGGAGTGTGTTTAATCGAGCATGGCTGGAGTAACAAATATCAGGGTTTAAAGTCGGCTTACTGTGTTGCTTTGTTGTTCGTGGCTATTGGTTTTCAAAGCATCGTATTTACGCAACAAATATGGGACTTACGTAATTTTCCAGGACAACAACAAGATGTTACTCCTGAGTGGAAAGCTATGGCTACCTGGATTCATCAGCATACTCCCCAAGATGCCGCGATCATTTCTTCTCCTGTAGAGCAAACTAACTTTTCTTGGTTAACCGAGCGCTCGACTATTGCTAAATTTAAACTATTACCCCAAACCAAAGCAGCAATTATTGAACAATATCAGCGATGGGACGACCTCAGTGGCAATTATGTTCTGGGGAAATATGTTGCCAGTGGCAAAGTGAGTAAACAAAAAACCAAAGAAGTATTAGAGGAAGGATATAGCAAATTAACCACAGCACAGGTTAAACGATTAATGAATAAGTATGGTGCTAGTTATATACTTACTAAAAATAAACACCAATTAAATTTGGAGGTTGTCTATCGTCATCCTCCTTTTGTTTTGTATGGTAATTCCATAATCAATTGAACAATTTCTTGACGATAAATAACTGTCAAGATGTTAATTATCAAACAGGTTGTACCCAAACCAAACAAAACAAAAGTGACAGGAGTAATTACCCCGATGATAAACCAAGTGGAAACGTGCAGAAATAAGGTAAAAGCAAAAATTGAGGCGATTCCCATTGACCAGCGTATTTTTGTCAATGATTGCTCTGTAGCTACTAAGAAAAATGTAGTTCCAGTGGTGATCAAATTAGCAGGCACAAGAAAAGAACAAATAGCGACACAATAATGACGAGAAAAGGCAAAAAGTGGTTCTAAATCGAACATAAATTTAAAAAATCTAGCTATATGGTTGATTATTGCTTATCCTGGGAATTTTAAATATCACAATTTTACATTCATCCACAACTTATACCTGTTAATTGTCAACAACTGTAACTTTAAATCACCAATCTCAGCCTTTACAAAGAGTACCTTACTCAGACTAGAATTGCTATGTCTTTAGCTATCAGATTCGGATGTTGTTTCGGATTCTAAAATTTCTCCCGCAGTAATCCCATCACCCTGAAATCCAAAATACCAAAGAGAAGCTGCTGCTTCTGCACGAGTCACTGGTTTCTTAGGTTGAAATAGAGTTGTATAGCCGAAAATACGCCGCACATTAGAGCGATCGCCATTTTGAAAATCAGCATATAAGGCTCTGATTCCCATAGAAGCAATCTCCGTAGCATCCTGAAATCCCCAACTCTCTTCTATGGCTTCAATAGATGCTTTGGGTAAAGCCTGACGCATATCTAAGGGCACTTTCCAGGTAATTAAATCTTCTCTTTTTAGAGGAGCATCGGGGCGAAATAGTAAATTAGTACTGTCTTCGGTTAGTCGAGAAGGTACTAGCCCGGCCTCAGCTAAACCTTGAATTGCGCCAAAATCTGGGCTATTCACCTTAAGATCTTGAAAAGCAGGCTGGCTAGTTTTAGTAGCGATATAAATTTTCTTCCCAGGATTGTCGTCATAATAACGGTTATTGGCTGCAATTAACCAACGAGCATATTCTCCCCTGGTAATTACTTCGTTAGGTGCAAATTTATTGAGGTCAATGTTGCCATTGCTTGTATAGGGAGTTAAAATTCCCAATTCGGCAATTTCTTTTACCGGTTGAGTCAATTGTTCGGGAACTTCATCAAGATCGATGAAATCAGTAGTTAATGGATCAAGATAATCTTTGCTGAGGATGTCAGTATCTTCAGCTTCAGTAGGGAGTTGGGATTGGGATTTAGGTTCACTTTCCTCTAGCTGTTCAATAGGATTAGATGATGGTTGGGTATTTTGTAGTGCGTTCGATTCCGTATCCGAGGATTCTCCAGCAAAATTTTCAGCTGAAGAAATTTCTAGCTCTTCTTCTGGTTCTTCTGATGATTGATTTATAGGTTGATAGTTAACTGTAAGCTCGCTGGTATTGGGCTGGTCAACAGATGAAAGCAAGGTTAGATCGACTTGCAGTTGATTTTTTCTGGCAACCGCCTTTGCCGTTTTCTGATTGGTCTTGAGTTGAAATGGTTGAGTAATATCCCAATCGTTAGCGATTAATTCTGCCTGATAATAATCGGCGATCGCTTGGCGATTATCTTGAGCTTTCCAAGTTAACATTCCCGATTTCTGGGTTTTCCCCGGTTTTACTTTGGTTAATTTAGCTTTGGGGTACAAAGGAAAAGAGGCAGGAAAATCTTCCGGTAAATCTATTGACCGTATCTTAGTGTCTACTTCTAAATCATTCTTGTTATCTTGCCTCTCTTCTGGTGTGGATGTATCATCATCTCGTTCTATTACTTGTTGGGACTCTGTTGCTTTAATCGTCTTAGATTTGTTCTCACCAGTATTAGCTTTCAATTTCGGATCGGCACTAACTAAACTTTCAATGGCTGCACTATTGCCACAGCTAGCTAATAAAGTAAACAAGCTAGTGACTAAAACTCCCAGAAGAGCTTTTTGGTTGTTTTGCTTTAGAAACATAGCTACCTGCCCGAATTAATAATTATCCAATTTTAATACCTAAAGAAATTTTGACATCTTCCCTTCCTAAACGCTAACTAGAAACTTAGGATTAAAAAGCTTTCATTCTGGATCAAGGTGATAGAGGTCGCGCTATGGTGGAGTATACTTTTACCTAAAAACAATCAAACTACAGAGTGGAACTAGGAATACTATACGGTATTAGCGTGGGAAGTGGCGACCCCGAATTGATTACAGTCAAAGGATTACGCATCTTACAAACTAGCCCAGTTGTTGCTTTCCCCGCAGGAACTAATAATTGTCCAGGAATAGCTGAAAATATTATTTCTAGTTGGCTACTCCCACAACAGAAAATTTTACCTCTGGAATTTCCCTATGTTCAAGATATAGCCAGATTACAAATAGCTTGGCAAAAAACTGCACAACAAGTTTGGCACTATTTAAATCAGGGGGTCAACGTTGCCTTTGCCTGTCTAGGAGATATCAGTTTTTATAGTACTTTTACTTATTTAGCTCAAACCTTACAACAGTTGCATCCAAAAGCGAAAGTAGAAACTGTACCTGGAGTGTGTTCTCCTATGGCGATCGCCTCTGTCTTAAAAATTCCGCTAGTGGTAAATCATCAGAAATTAGCTATACTCCCTGCTATACATACGATATCAGAAATAGAAGCAACATTAGAATGGGCTGAAGTAGTGATTTTGCTTAAAGTTAGTTCTGTTTATCAACAAGTTTGGCAGATTCTCAAGGAGCGAAATCTATTAAATTCTAGTTGGATTGTAGAAAAAGCGACTTTTCCCGAGCAAAAAATTTATGACGACTTAAGTAATTGCCCTGAGCTAAATTTATCTTATTTTTCAATATTGTTGATTAAGCAGTAAATTAAAAAGCATTTTCACAGATTCCTCTGTCGTTTCATTTATCCTGGAATGGGTACGGCAGAGTAATCTATGACCATTGGTTAAAAATAGAAAATTTGAAGCAGAATAATTATAAACACAAAGTTTAAGTTTCTTAATAAAAAATATTGCAAAATATTTTTTATTTGTCGAAAGCCTTACAAAATAGTCATTCTTCATGTTAATTTAAATTGGAAGTTAGGCTGATTTTATAGTTTAAGCAATAGGAGTTGGACGCTTTGGATATCTCATCTCGCAACCAAGAACAAAAACAAGAATTATTTCGTGAAGATATTGGCGAGTACGTAGCCCAGCTACAGATACACATGGCATTACAAGCCCGTAATTTAGTCCCCACACTAACTAATACCAGTTTAGGTAACAGTAGACAGCAAATGCTACGGGAAACTCAGGCAGTCATAGAAAAGTTTGCTTCTCGACAGTCTTTGTAAACTGATTCGCTAGTAGGCGAATCAGTTTTCAGGTTGAAGAAATCAATTGAAGTTTCAATATTTATTAGAAAATATTCGATTAACTAAATAGCATTGATATTTATATCTATAGAGATACATTGCGAGTGTTTCTGTAGGATTTGGGTTGAAAAATTATTATTATTGTGTAATTTATACTGTTGCTCAGACAGTTAAATCATCGAAGATGCTCCACTAATCATGGGAAATCAGAATTGATGCCCAACATCCGTTTGCGCCCATAAAAATAGATGATATAACTGATGTATGACTGAGACTTAATCATCAATTTTGACCCATGGTCACTGCACCAAGGCGATTCGGTGAAGCAGTTCGTTGGCGGGGTACATGCGGCGAACCAAACGCCTTTGTCCCGCTTAAAGCGATGAAGTGTGGTCTTGCGAGACAGTCCGTTGGCGGGGTTCCCCCGCTTGAAGGAACTGTCGAGGGCGGGGGTTTCCCCCATGAACAACTTCATCAAGAAGAAACTGCTTCACCCTTTAGGGTTCGCCACTTATGTCCATTCTCTTTTATCGAGTATACATATTGCTTCAGCCTTAGTCATGCGTTTTACTCAGACGCGGTAAAGCAGTTTGGTCTTAAGGGGATTCCCGTGAGCAAATACTGGTTCCTGGGAGCGGTTTCGCCGCTTTTACGGTGGAGTAATCTGTGACTCCTATATTGGCTGATATTCAAAATTTCTATAAATTAATCATCTATAGGCTCAGAATATAAAAATGTTAAATGACTATTAAGACAGAATAAATTTTTTAGATAACGATTGATGTAGTTTATGTGCTTGTTTGATTACAAACTAATAGTCATGTTTTTGTGACTATCTATGCTAAGCAATTTTGAAACTGTTTTAATGTGTCTAATACTGAAACAATTTTAGGTCCAATTCTTTCAATTGAATTTGTCTTCATCTGTCAACATATGTATTTAATTCAAGCTAGGAAAGTAAGTCATTACCCAATCGTGGTACATGAGCACAAAGCATAACGAAAAGCTACAAGAATCTATACTAATAGTGGATGATTTGCCAGACAATATTAGACTTTTATCATCTTTGCTCAGTAGTCACGGATATGAAGTCAATTCGGCTACTGACGGCGAAATGGCTTTATCTATTATTAAGGCGAAATGTCCAGACTTAATCTTGCTAGATATCATGCTGCCAATGATGGATGGCTATCAAGTTTGTCGTGTCTTAAAGTCTCAAGAAGCAACTCAACATATACCAATTATCTTTCTAAGTGGTTTAGACTCAGAATTTGATAAGTTAGAGGCTTTTAAAGTCGGCGGAATCGACTATATTACAAAGCCTTTTTTTGTCGAAGAAGTAGTTTTTCGGGTAAAAGCACAATTAGCTACTATGAAACAGCAACAAAAATTTAGACAGATACTTGGAGAAGAAGTTGCAGAAAGACAAATTGCAGAAAGAGAATTAAACAGATCTCGTGCTTTGTTGACAGGGGTACTTAATAGTTCTTTGGATGGAGTAGCTGCTTTTGAAGCAATTCGCGATCGCCAGGGTCAAATTACCGATTTTCGTTGGTTAATTGCTAATCCCGTAGCAGCAATGACTGTAGGGGGCACAACTGAAAGTCTTAAAGGAAAAAGATTGTTTGTCGAGGAATCTCCTGGTCATTTATTTGATGGACTATTTAACTTATTTGTCCAGGTAGTAGAAACTTGTACTGTATTAGAACAAGAGTATTATTATAAATCTTCATCCTTAACTGCTTGGTTTCAGATCGTTGCCGTAAAATTAGGAGATGGTTTTGCGATGACTTTTAGAGATATCAGCGATCGCAAGCAAATAGAAATCACTCTTAAAAAAGCCAATTTACGGTTAACTTACCAAGCCAACATTGATAGTCTGACTCAAATAGCTAATCGCCGTCGTTTTGATGAATATTTTACTCAAGAATGGTCACGATGCGCTCGCGACCAAGAATATTTATCATTAATTCTTTGTGATGTAGACTATTTCAAAGCTTACAATGATACCTATGGACACCAAGCAGGAGATAATTGTCTTTACGAAGTTGCTCAAGCGATAGAACGAGCTGTCAAACGCCCTGCTGATATTGCGTTTCGCTATGGTGGAGAAGAATTTGCTGTCATTTTGCCACATACGAAAGGACAAGGTGCAATTACAGTAGCCGAAGAAATTCAAGAACAAATTCAAGACCTGCAGATACTTCATCATTCATCTCAAGTAGATCAGATTATCAGTCTAAGCTTAGGAGTTTCTAGCATTATTCCTGATACTAGCTCGTCGCCTCATACTTTAATTTCAGCTGCTGACAATGCTTTATATGATGCCAAACTTAAAGGTCGTAACTGTATTATTTATAAACCAGTAAAATCTGGACATTGTTAGTAGTTTACCTTTAAAAGATGTCAGCTGTCAGCTCTTAAACTTACTTAGGTAAAAGACTGAGAACGCTAAAGCTATTGCTATTGAGTTTCAAAGATTTCGTATAAGACCTTGAAATCACATAGAGACGTACCAAAATACGTCTCTACAATAATTATTTATAGGGGGTTTTAACAAACCTTTTTCTGTTTTATGTTATCTACGCTAGAGCAAGGAAAGCATCATCAAGGACAGAAATCTGACCAACACTTTCAACCACTACATCTACAAAATCGCCAGAAGGATTATCAAAGGTTGGTAAATTTCCGTAAATTAAGCCATCGGATACAGAAGATAGTTGTGCAACTTCTCCACCGATGGTAACAGTTGTATTATTGATGTCACCGAAGTTATCTCCACCAATAACAAACAAGTTACCACCAGTTGCGGGAGCTCTCCAAGGAAATATGTCTAAAGCGGTTGGGTCATCACTGATGGAAGCATCATCAGGTAGTGCTACTGTGATTTTATCTTCAAAGAAGTCAACCCCAACAATTGCACCTCTTGGTGCAGCAAAGACATCTAGACCATCTGCCACATTGTTCAATTCTTGCTTGTTCTCCACTTGAGTCCCATCTTCTGAAAGAGAGATAAATGATACCTTACCATTAAATTTTTGAACGAGTAAGTCTCCTTTTAACTGACCACCAAATGAATTAGAGCGATACTCATCCAGACCATTAGATGATGAAATTAAAGTAGTTAAAGGTGCAGTGTATTCACTATTACTAGTTTCAGAAGGACCATGATAAACATTTTGTCTATCATCGTAGATACCACGACTGCGATTGGCAAAACCATAGTATCCGTTTTCTTCAAGTAGATTTAACTCATCAGCATGTTTGTTAGCTGGGAATGGCTCTTGGGTAGTAGCTGAAGTAGACACATCTCCAAATGAGCCATTAGCCCCATTTTCTACCCCATAAATCAAATCATTTGTGGTCAAAAGGAGACTGAATGTATTTCTTAATCCGCTCGAGTAGACGGAAACATCTACACCTGGTACAACTTCTACCAGATCTCCAAACACTTGACTTTGTGCGGGGTCAAAATCAAGATCTGTGTTGGGGTCAAAATCATTTGGTAAATCATCATAATTATCTGGATCGATATCAGTCACCAAATTGTATTTAATATTACCGTTGAAATCCGGCTTAGTGATTTCTGCCTTTAATACTGCTGCGGAGAGAGGAGATTCAGGGATACCACCTATTTTGTCGTTGGTGATACCTGCGTTGGTGTTACCTCCAACTGCAATATATAAATTTCCATTGTTATCAAAGATCAGATCGTTGACACCGTGATCGTGATTAGAAACAGGTAATCCAGTGATTAAGGGATCTAGATTAGAGAAGTTATTTCCACTGAGTACTGAAACTTGACCACTGTAGGTAGACAATTCAGTTGTGGGGAAGCCTTTTCCATTATTGTTAGCAAATAGCTGACTATGAGATACATAGATTTGAGGGTTTTCAGAGCTGTCAAAAGGATTAAAAGCAATACCTAAGATGTTGGAATTAGATTGACCAACTAGGGTATCGATTACCTCCGTATCAGTTATGTTGTAATTATCGTCGAAAGTGTAGGCTTTAATAACACCGCTATAAGTACCTACATAAAGACGACCATCAGGACCCCAATTTCCGACTGTTGATCCAGTGTAAGGGCTTGGATCGACATCAGTGGCAATAGTTTTTTGACTGAATTTAACTGGAACAACATCGTCATCACTAATTTCTACCGAGAGTTCCGGTAAGTTATAGCCATCGTAAGTGCTATCCGCGCTGACAACACTGTGACTAATGGATGAAAATTTAGTACCGCTTGCTTGATTATTATTATCAGCACTGACGATAACTGTTTGAGATGTACTCCAATTTTCAGGTGTAAATACAATCTGAGATTTATCGGTTGTCAGTAAGTTATTGGGGTCAATATTAATTACAACATTACTGGTGGGTTGTTCAGTTAAGGTCAAAGAATAGCTATCTCCATTACCATTTTCTTTGACTAATGTGGAACCTTGAGTTTCTTGAATAATAATTTGAGAGCCAGCTAAAGGAATAATTTCAATTCCAGAAATTTTGGCATTATTAATGGTGGCATTTAAATCTAAATCTAAAATACCGTCGATTATCTGAACTGGAGCTATGCTGGCTACATAAGCTTTGTCGTGACCAGGGTCAAAGGCATTTTTAGTTGAGGCATAGATATCTAACCCATCAATTACTTGTTCTCCCTCAATAGATACGTCAAACTTCCTTTGTTGAGAGGCTGTATGGTAAATTTCTGCAAAATGGAGATTAACTGAATACAAACCATTGTTCAAAGGAATATCATAAGCCAGATTTCCTGCCCAACGCTCCGATTGATAAATTGGATCTAATTCAGTTGAGAAAATAGGATCGGAAGTATTGAAAGTACCACCTCCATTGAAATATTGATCGGCTATCCACAAGTTACCAGAAGGATCAATGTAGTCTTCACCTCCTGCATTAATACGAATCGCTTCCATGTTGGTGGCACCGTCAGTGCCACCGTCAGTGCCACCATCAGTGCCATCGTCAGTGCCACCATCGGTATTGGATGTCGGAACAATTTCAATCCCAGAGATTTTAGCGTTTTGAGTTTCGGAAATAAAGTCTAAATTCAGAACTCCATCAGCGACCGTAACATTGAAGGTTTGATCGAGAGCAATATTGTTTCCACCCGCTTGAGCAATAAGATCTAGGTCGTTGATAACTGTTTGTCCCTCGGCAGTAGCATCAAAGACTCTTTTACCTGAGTCCCCAAAGTAAATCTCAGCAAATTTGAGAGTTACTTGATAATCACCATTTTCAATCGGAATATCGTAGGATAATTCACCACTGTTAGGAATGAAACGCTCAGTATTGTAAAGAGAATCGTCGCTAGTATTGACAATATCGGAGCTACTAGTATAAACATTACCATTGGTAAAGTACTGGTCAGCAATCCAAAAATTACCATCAGTGTCCGTGAATGCACCTCCACCAGCATTGATGCGAATTGCTTCAGGGTTGGTGCCGCCATCGGTACCACCGTCAGTACCGCCATCGGTGCCACTGTCAGTACCACCGTCAGTACCGCCATCGGTGCCACCGTCAGTGCCGCCATCGGTATCGGATGTCGGAACAATTTCAATCCCAGAGATTTTAGCGTTTTGAGTTTCGGAAATAAAGTCTAAATTCAGAACTCCATCAGCGACCGTAACATTGAAGGTTTGATCGAGAGCAATATTGTTTCCACCCGCTTGAGCAATAAGATCTAGGTCGTTGATAACTGTTTGTCCCTCGGCAGTAGCATCAAAGACTCTTTTACCTGAGTCCCCAAAGTAAATCTCAGCAAATTTGAGAGTTACTTGATAATCACCATTTTCAATCGGAATATCGTAGGATAATTCACCACTGTTAGGAATGAAACGCTCAGTATTGTAAAGAGAATCGTCGCTAGTATTGACAATATCGGAGCTAGTAGTATAAACATTGCCATTGGTAAAGTACTGGTCAGCAATCCAAAAATTACCATCAGTGTCAGTGAATGCACCTCCACCAGCATTAATGCGAATTGCTTCAGGGTTAGCGCTACCGTCAATTCCTTCAGTGCTTTCCTCAGTAAAAGTTGGATCGTATTCGACTACAGTAACATCGGCAGTATGACTAGTAAGACCATTTTCCCCTTTGATTACTGCGGTGAAAATATTTAACCCTGCTTCTCCGCTATTAACATCTGTACGAGTAAGAGTAACAGGAATATCAACAAAACCTTGATCATTGATAGTAGCGATTTTTTCATCGATTGTAACAGCGGAATTGGCTTCATACGCATCTATGTCAAAGCCAGCGCCATTCTCCGTAAACATTGCACCTTCAGTAATTAAGAGAGAAATATCTGCACCTGGAGTACCAGTTACCCTAACTATTTGTTCAGAATTAGAAGTAATACTTTCGGAGGGTACATCAATAATTTCTAAAGATGGTTTTTCAGGTAAATTAGTTTGAATGATAGTAGTAGAAGCATCATTGCTACCAGGAATATAGTAGGGTTGCCCCATTGCACTTGTATTATCATCAAAATCAACAGTTATAGTTGAACCCACCAACTCCAAACCAGATACGCTGCCAGAATGTTCTGGTCCAGGAGAATTTGTACCTTTAATGCTGGTCGGATCAATATCTAAAGAGAACTGAAATGTCTCATTGGGTTGAAAATCATCGAAAAATATTTCTAAACCGAAGTAGCCACCATCATGGGGAGAGAAGTGGTTAAAAGAAGTATGTCCTGTATTACCTTCTGCATTAACTGTAAAAGCTTTTCCCACAAAATCCCCAGCGGTACCGTCAGGGTCAAATACTATATCTTTGAAGATAGCCGAACTTAGATCGATGACAACTTTATTGATTTTTTGACCGTTTTCCGAGTTATTAGTAATTGTGAATGAATTTGCAATGAAAGTAGAGCTATTGATGGACTCGGATGCAGGATTAATTGTAAAAATAGCAGAAGCTTTGTTAGAAACTAGCATATTATGTATTACTTAAATGAGTTTTTTGAGTAAAGTAATGAGATAGAAAAAGCTGAGACAGCAGATTACGAAAAGTGATGCTGTTTAAAATAAGCATTAGAAAAAAACAAAGTATAAAAAATCAAGCACAATCTATATGTGCAATAAAAAAAGGCTAAAATTTGTATTATCTAATTTTCTAAACAGCTCAGATGTTTTTATTAATATTGATTTTGAGTTGTGAGATAGAGAAGTTTAGTAATCCAAAAACAGTTTGGTAAGCTTGTTATCAATGACTACTAAATTTGAGCAGAGGCTAAAATATGACTTAGTCACTTTTTCTAGCTAACTAAAATTACTTACTTTCTCAGATGAGATTTGTGAGTTTCATACCTTTAGTTTCTCTGATATTTCAACTATATGCGTAAATATTCTGATTTACCGTAAAGCAACAATTAAGAATCAGTATTTTTTTGTAAATGAATTATAAAGTAGCCTTAAATATACGTAAGCACAAGGAAAACACGTAAAAAAAAGTTTCGAGATTGCTAAAACAGGGTTAATCATCAAAAGTATATAGGACAGGAGTTTCAAATAGAGGTTTTGAGCATCTCAAACCCTATTGACAATAGGATTATAGAACAGTCATCTTATAGTAATTACTCCTAGCTGTGTGTTTCATTTTGGGCACAGACTACGCTTCAGAGTGATTTCTAGATACAAGGCATTTAATTCTAGATGTCCAAGGAGAGTGAAGTTACGGAGAGAGTGGCTGAAACGAATGTGACTATGATCCTCGTTAAAAGTTCAATAGACTTGGTTTTAAACAGCGTGATTGGATAAGCCTCTTGGAAACCAAAGCGTCCCTCGCCCTCAATTCCCCAATGGATGCGAATAACATTACCAAGGTCCTGATATCAAATCCAATAAACAAGTAAAGCTGTTATACTACCTAGAATCTTAAAATCCCAATGTTTGTTGCTATCCGTAAGATGAATTTCAATATCAATCAACTCTTAGATAAAGGAATATATCTCAAACAAAAAAAACAATTACAAGAAGCAACCGATGCTTTTGAATTTGCCTTGAAGATTGATCCTCAATGTAGTTCAGCATATCAACAGTTAGGTGATATTTGCTGGAGTCAAGGAAAACTGGTCAAAGCTATTTTATATTATGAAAAAGCTGTTGAAATTGAGCCTAATAATGGAATTTTGTTATACAATATGGCAGAAATTTATAAAAAGCAAGAACGGCTAGAACAAGCAGCAAAACACTACATCAAAGCACTTCAGGTCGAACCATTTAATAACTCTCCATTTATCCAATTAATGTACATGAAGCTCATTCCTACACAATTGGATGAATTAGTTGTTTTTTATCAGCAGTTAAGCCAGAGTAAGCCTAATAATCCTTGGGTTAACGTTAAATTAGGCAATGTTTTTACCAAGCAGGGGAAAATAAAGAAAGCAATTTCTAGCTATCAAATTGCTACTTATAAAATGACTAAAAAGTTCAATCCAGAATATGTAGCAAAATATTGGGAACAGGCAAAGCCAGCTTCACCAAAATTTATCATTATTGGTCCAATGAAGACCGCAACCTCTGCTTTATACAAATATATCAATCAGCATCCTCTAGTCTTGCCTTGTATTGAAAAAGAAGTTCACTTTTTTAACGATCGGTATAAATTTTCCCAAGGTAAAAACTGGTATAAAGCCCATTTTCCCTTGATTCCGCCTGAAGAAAGCTTTATTACAGGGGAAGCTAGTCCTGGATACATTGTTAATAATGTACAAGATAAAGTTTTTCAGATGTTCCCCAAGATTAAAGCGATCGCTTTGATTAGAAATCCAGTTGCTCGTGCTCTGTCTCATTATCATCATAATGTTAAACATGGATTTGAAAGGCGGACATTTCAGGAGGCAATATCTGCTGAGCTAGAAGTTATAAAATCTTTCAATAATCCAAGGGAAGTATTGCAAATCCGAAATTGGCGGGGTAATACTGGCTATGTGTTAATTGGTTTTTATTACTATTTTCTCAAGCAATGGCTTGATGTTTTTCCTCAAGAGCAATTTTTAATTGTGAACAATCAGGATTTATTAGTCAATCCTGAATCTAGCATGAAACAAGTTTTTGAGTTTCTAGGACTAGATAACTATACAGCTCAGGAATATCCTAAATATTATTCTAATTCTTATGATCCAATTGATGAAAATATCCGACTAGAATTAGCCGATGTATTTCGACCTCACAATCAAAAATTAGAGCAGCTTCTTCAGTGTGAATTAAATTGGAATTAAATTATAAAAACTTTATTAGTCAACCATGTCAAGGACTACCCAATTATTAAGAGCAATATGACTAAAGGAAATATTTGTGAACAACTCATTGAAATCTAAATTATTTCAGCAAGTTTCATTAAATCCAATAAAGAATTCAAGTTGACCTTCAGGTGTTGATCTCGTGCCTTATATTTAGACTTAGCATTTTCTATGCCTTCAGCAATAATACAATAATAATTCAGAGTATAATAACTAGAAATTATTTGGTACATAGAAGGAGTATAATCTTTAGAAAAAATTTCTATTATCTTAGTACCTAAACTACAAAAAATAAGATTAGTAAGACCTGCTCCATGAGGAGCAACTATAATTTCAGCTTTTGAAAATAAGTCTACCTGTTCTAAAAATGACATAGATTCTAGGTAAAAGGTTTTAAAACCAAAATTATTCAATAAATTAATCAACTGATTTTCATTAATAACTTTGCGATAGGATGCATTCTTACGAGAAATATATATACGATTTGATTTATTTATACTTTGAAGCGATTTCTTATTAAGATTCTTATTCAGAAATTCAGATCTTACTAGTTCGCAAGCTAATTTTCGAGGAGGTGCAATGTTGATAGGAGATGTAACTATTAATTTTTTTGCTTTTATATGAGGATTTCTAAAGGTTTCTATGATTTTTGATTGGGGAATACCTAACAAACTCAGTGTTTGCATTTTAAAGGGTATATGTATTGGTAGTCGAAAAAAGGCGAATTTTTCAATTGTTTCTGTTTTAATCCCAACACGACGTAATAAACAGAACTGGGGAATTACTTGAAGCATCCAATGGTAATAGTTTGAACCAGCAGCACCTCTAAAATAAGCTAATGTTTCTTCAAATTCAAGAGGCTGGATTAATTTATTTGCATAGAATATTAGTTGAGAATTTGTTCCCGAAACTTCCTGCACAAGTTTATTATTTGAAGTGATTACAGCATCATTCGGATTATTTACTAAGTTTATGTCAGCTCGCCCATTAGTTAATATTACTACAAAGTTATTTTCTATTTTTTGTGGAAGAAAAGGTTCGACTTCTTTAACTTTTATATACCTTAAATCGCTAGCTGTATCTTGAGATGTTATTAAATCTTCTTGTTTAAAAGTATAAATTTTTTTTAAAATTTTTTCAGGAAGTACTCCCTTTTTATAACAATGCCTGATATCTGGAGAATTCTCATTTACTTGCTGTTTTAATGCGTAGGCTAAGCTTTTATAAACTTTATCCCAGTGTGGATTTCTTTTAAGAGTTTCTGTAAAATAGTCTATAGCCTCTTCCCAGTTTTTCTGTGCAAGTAGAATAAGTCCAATCCCAAAGTAGCTTTCAGCTTTATTACAATTAAGTTCAATTACTTCATAGTAGATCTTTAAAATCTTTTCCAAGAGATCGTTGTGATTCAATATCTCTTGAGCTGGCTGAAAATAAAGCTTTTCGTATATTGTAGCCAACTGATTAAGAACAGAAACAGATTCTGGCATTAATAGCAGTACTTGATGGTACTTTTGAATCGCTTCATGCCACTGACCTTTTTTAGAATAGAGTTGAGCTACTCTCAGGTAAGATTTAGGGTTATCAGGACTAAATTTTATTACTCTCTGATAAGCTGTGATTGCTTCGTCTAATTGGCCATTTTGCTTTAAGGCATTCCCCCAGCCTCTATATACCCATGATGGCTGTTCTGGCTGGAGTGAGATAGCTTGTTGATAAGCCCTGATTGCATCCTGAATATTCTTCTGAGTCATCAATGCCTTCGCAAGTTTGGCATGTACAATGCTAATACTTGAATTGATCTTAATCGCTTTCTGATAGGTAGCGACTGCCTCTTCTATCTGTCCATTTTTAGATAAGGCATCTCCCCAGCCAATGTAAACACTTGCTGGCTGCTCTGGCTGAAGCGAGATAGCTTTTTGATAAGCATCGATTGCCTCTCGAATTTTTCCCTGACGCATAAATATAGCAGCAAGTGTCGCACGAATTTGGCAGTTTTCAGGTTTAAGTTTAATTATGCGTTGATAGTAGCTAATAGCTTGGTCAAATTTCTTTTGACTCTTATAAATTTCTGCTAATTGATTTAGAGCAGGAACAAAATTTGGCTCTATCTGAAGAGCGGCAGAGTATTTTTCGATAGCTTTCTCTAGATTTCCTTCTAGATTAAGTTGATCTCCTTCATTAAGGTAATTATTTATGGTCAATATAGTGTCAGATTTGACTTGATGCATAATCACTTATTTAATGTATTAACATTACATGAAAATAGTTAAACATAATTATCTTGAGGTAGTATTTAAATAAGTTAGAAAAAAAGTTTTGGAGATAAACAAAATAGCAGGTGAATGCGAGGCTGTTTTATAATCCCATCAGCTTGTTTATTCCATAAACGGATTCAATAGTTAGTACGAAAAAATACTGATAGAATTTAGATCACACTTTGTAATTATTAGCTTGCATTGAATTATTTTTTCCGAAAATATAAAATTATTCTTAATACTAGTCTAATAGTAAAACCAATCTTCCAATATCTCAAAATCCTTTTGAATCATCGCTATTTGCTCTTTTGTTAGGTTTTCTAAATATTCAAATGGAATACGTGAAGATATTTGAGGCTGTCTTGTATGTTCGTACCTCAAATTCTTGAGCATAAGATATTCAAAATTAAATTCAAAATTAACATGATCGAATATTTTTTCCAGTGTCAATCTGGTATTCAAACAAATACTCTCAAGACTTAGGCAAAGGATATCTCCATTATTACTTTCAGTTTTAGTTTCACTTTGTTTCCATTTTAAATAACTATTCGTGTAAATATTTCGTAAATAACGTAACTTTGGCTTTTTATAATTGTTGTACCATGAATAAAAATCTCGAGACTTTACACTTCGTTTATAATCTGAATAGACTAAAGAACGAGGATCTTTATAAAGCGCAATAAAAGGTACTTTTATCTTTTCGTAACAGCAATATAGATCTAAGAAATATCTAGGAGTTTTATCGAAAATATACTTAGTTTCTAAACTTATTAGCTTAGATTTTAATTTTAAATTATCATAAAAATCTTCAAACTTATTACTATTACATATTTCTTGAAGCACATCAGCTTCTATTTTCCATCCTTCTACCATATTGCTATAAAAGGGTTGAATGTTAGGAAATTCTTTGGGAGTTCGTCCTAAGAGGACTCCTACTTCAAATCCTGAGTCAAGACCACTAACTTGCCTAAATATATCAGAGAGTAATGTAGTTCCACTATGCTCTAGTCCACAAATAACAAACTTGAGAGACATTTTATTTTTTGATTTCCATTTCTCATAAAATTTCTTCTACGCATGATGCATATAAAAAAACTAGTTCACAAATTTATTACTGTTGCCAGAACCAATTTTTATAATTTTTTGTAATTTGTAGCATCTTTTTCTGTATCTTTTCAGGCAATTCATTCTTGTATTTTTCTAGATAATCTGTTGATACTGTTTGACCATGGCATGGCGTATATCGACTATCTTTATTATGAAAAGTAAGATAATCTTTATCAAAATCTAATTCGATAAAATCAAAAATCTTTTTTGTTTCTGCTTCAGGGTTAGTGCAAAGAGATTCGTATTGCACTAATAGAATTCGTGATGCGTATTGACTACTGATTGCTCTTTTATATCCCCTAGCAAATTTGAGATAAGCACTACCTGCTTGTTCAACAGTCTTTTCTGCCCAATCTACTTTTGTCATACCAAGAGGAGCGTTTTTATAAGTTCTTTTGGTCCTAGTCCATAAATATGCTCGCGGATCCCTTACTAATACAATACATGGTACATTTGGGACTTTACTTAAAATGTTGGGTAATTTCTTCATATATAAAGGTGTTTTATCGAATAAATAGACACTTTTATCCTTAATAATTGGGGATATATCTAATAATCTTTGATATACACTAGACCAGGTATCTGCTGCACATATATAATCCATTTCCTCATCAGAAACTTGCCACATTTTTTTTAAACTAGAATAATGAGGTTCGATAGACTTAAATAAGTAGGCATCCTCTGCTAGCAATAATCCCCCTTCAAAACCACTGTCCAATTTAGGGTGCTGCCTCAACATTTCTCCTAGCATTGTTGTTCCACCGCCAGCAAAACCACAAACTATTAATGCTAAGGGTTTATTAGTTTCTAATATTTTCATTTGAGTTTTTTTTCAGTAAATTAATTAAGATTCAACTACCTCTTAGTATTTGTTAAATAATGTTTTGATATATTTTTAACAATTCATCAACTTGCTTTTTTGTAGTTCTAATCGGAATATTTTGATGTAGCAGTTGTTGATATTTTTGAGGTTCTCGATCAATTTTCTGTAAAATACCTATTAATTCCTCAATATTATCTGGATTAAAGACATCTCCATTTTCGCCTGGAATTAAATCTTCAGACAGTGCACCTTTATTCGATGCCACCACCCATACTCCAGCAGCAGCTGCTTCACGAGTAACTAAACCAAAGCTTTCGGGCCACATCGATGGTGCCATTAGCACATCAATAGTACTGTAAAATTCGTATATTTTCGTTTGTGGAATCTTGGCAATAAATTGAACCGGGGTAGTGCACCATAAATCATGATTCACGGAACCTTCAACTTGCCCATGGGAAATGACAACAACTTCACAGTTTTCCAGTTGAGCTGTTTTCACTGCTTTTTGAAATAGAAAGTATCCTTTGTGTGCTGCCATGCCACCAATATGAGCTAAACGTACTTTACCGCTAGGGGATGGTTTTCTGGCTAAACAAGGCTGGGGGATAATACCGTTACGATTTGGTTGGATTTTAACAATCCCATTACGACGATATATTTCAGTGAAGGCTTCAGATACAGCTAATACAGCACTAGCTTGTTCTAAACGCTGTTTAAGATAGCGTTTACGTTTTAAGGAACTTACAATATCCTTCGTATCGTTAGCAGTCACTACAGGATCGTTTTGTTGATAATTGCATTCAATTCCTTTGTCATTGACCAGAAACTGATAATCGCTTATCCACCAGGCATCATGAACGGTCACTAAGTAAGGTACGTTTAAATCTGCTGCTGCTTCGAGTACTGAGCCTGTTAATCTTTGAATACAGTGAAAATGGATCAAATCGGGCTGATTGAACTCCAGATAGTGAGTAAATATTTCATACATTTTGGGGTTTTCACATTGCCAATCCATTCCCTCCATCATCGGAGAACTAACTTTGGTTACATTAACTCCTTCATAACTATACTCAAGAATTTCATAGGGGTGAGGATTGCCATCATCAGTGGTGAAAACAGAAATTTCGTATTCATCGCCATAATTTGCTTTAAGTACGTCAACATTGTCTTTAACAATGCGGGTCGCTCCACCAATACTTTGTGGAGGATAGAAAACATTGACAATTAAAAGCTTTTTCTTGGTAGTACGAGGTTTGAGTTTGCCTGCTTTGGTTTCTAACTCAATACCAGCCATAACTATGCTTTTGATGTTATCTGCCATGACGGGAATATTATACTCACGCCAAACACGATTGTAAGCCGCTTTAGCGATTTTATGGCGCAGCTGGGAATTAGTAACCAATGACTTCAATTTGACATACCATTCGTTAGTATTACTAGCGATTAAAGCATCAACTCCATCAGTGAGTATTTCTTCATAGGTTTGTGTATTACTAACGATCGAAGGAACTCCCAAACAACCTGCTTCAAACCATTTCAATTCACTTTTACAGTTATTGACTGGGGTTGGTAACAAGACAGCAATATTAATGTCTGCCTGTCTCAGAAATTCCCAGTAAACTGCAACATCTCTGATTAGATTAATCCTATCAATTTGCTCTTGGTAGGGAATTAGTATTTTGGGCAAGGTCAAATATCCCATCAACGTTAGTCGAACCTGGGGGTATTGTTCGAGAATTTTGGCGATCGCTGGTGCCACTAATTTTTCAAAATCAGCATTGTGAGCTTTAGTTCCACTACCGTAGAAAATAGAGACATAATCTCTTTTAATCTTAGGAATATTTAATTGAATAAACTCTGAGTTTAAGCTGTCTAGAGCATTGCGATGAACAAAGCAAGTTTTTTTCGCCACAACCTGCTCTATATGCTTAGCTAATGCTGGAGTTGAGGCAATACCATAATCACATAAAGCCATTGCTTCATTAAACAAGGTAGTTCCTCTTAATAAACCCCGATACTGATCTTCGGAAACTTGACCACCATAACTTTCAATCGGATCTGGATACTCTTTTTCATCAAAGATCAAATCATCAATTTCGTAGAAAACCACCTTGTTAATTGCTTTTG
Organism: Pleurocapsa sp. PCC 7319; assembly: GCF_000332195.1. Taxonomy (NCBI): domain Bacteria; kingdom Bacillati; phylum Cyanobacteriota; class Cyanophyceae; order Pleurocapsales; family Pleurocapsaceae; genus Pleurocapsa; species Pleurocapsa sp. PCC 7319. The sequence continues at coordinate 1,682,794 of NZ_KB235922.1, read as the reverse complement.
CATATTCAATAGTTTCAATCAAATCCGGTAAGGCTGGCACTCTATAGAAAATCACCGCATGACAAAAGTGAAGCGCGCTTTTGGCTAGCTTCACATCTCGCCAAGGAAAATATTGAACAGCAATCCCCGCGTGTTCTAATTGCTCAATTTTTTGCTCAACTCGATAACGAAGACATTGAGATAAGTGATCGTCAACTACCAGAACTACAGAAGGTTTTTGAGGTATCTCTTTCGCTCCATCAAGTTGAGGAACGTAAGAAAATTCTCGAAATAGTCGAATCGCTTGACGAAAAATAGCACTAGCTTCGGCTCGCTCCTTCTGTTTCAGCAAAATATCACCTTGTGCCAACATCCCATTCCATCGCTTTAACAGGCTATCTTTTAAAGCCCTATAGGGCAGATTAAGGCTAGGATTTAGGTCAATGCTCCGACGATACAATGCGATCGCCTCACTCCATCTTCCTGAATTGTTAAAGGCAACTCCCAAATTGTAGTTTGACCAAAAATAATCTGGATTTAGCTCAATTGCCCGTTGATAAGATACAATTGCATCTTCCCATCTACCAAGCTTCAATTGCACATCTCCTAGGTTATGGTAAGACCAGGAATAACCAGGATTACGAATAATTGATTGTTGATAAGCTTCCACAGCTTCTTCTAGCTTTCCTTGGGCCTGCAGTTTATCTCCCAATTTATACTGAGCTAGCCAATTAGATAGAGGAGTCAACACCAGGGAAATTGGTGCATAGGACGAGCCTTCGTTATTTTGACTCTGATTTAAAGAGGGTGATTGCTGAAATATCTGCTCGAGATGATCTCGAAGTTCTTGACGCTCGGGATAAATTAGCAAACCTTTTTGACATACTGATACCGCTTCACCTAATTCATTACTATCTCGTAAGGCTTTGACTAAATTTACAAATAGTAGTAAGTCATTGGGCCTAATTTCTAAGATTTTATGATAACAAGAGCGAAATGAATCGACCTGTTCGGGATAGAGTTTAGTAGCTTGGTTTACCAGCTTAATTGCCAATTCGATCTTGTCTTGTGCCAGTAAACGTTCGATTAAAGTTAGATAAAGATGAACCGGCTGTTGGGGATTAAGCTTTACTGCTTGACAGTAGCTGTCTGTAACTCCTGCAATATCTTTGTTTTTGTCTTGAGCGGCTCCCAGGTGATAGTAGATTTCAGCTTGCTCTGGATATTGTTTCAGTCCTTGCTGACCAACAGCTATGGCTTCTTCTGCTCGATCTAGATGATTTAGGCGTTCAATTAAAGCGCAGTATACCCAAAAAGGCTGTTGAGGATTCAGCTCGATGGCCTTTAAATAGCTATCAATAGTTTCCTCTATATTACCCTGTCGGTCTTGAATCACTCCCAAACAACGATACATATCTGCTTGTTGGGGATAGAGCTTAATTCCTTGAAGAGAAATCAGAGTAGATTCATGTAACTTGCCTTGCAGTTGATAATAATCCGCTAAGACGCAATAGACCCAAAAAGGCTGATTTTGATCTAATTCAATAGCTTTCTGATAATTGACTATGACATCCAAAACGTTACCTTTGCGATCCTGAACAACTCCCAGAAAACGATATAGAGACGCTGCTTCTGGATACATTTTTAGTCCCGCTTGCACAATTTCAATGGCTTGCTCAAAATGACCTTGAGATTCCAGACATTCAGCCAGATTAGAAAACACCCACAGTGGCTGTTGAGGATCGCGATTTAGCGCCTGACGATAATATTGAATCGCTGCTTCAATTTCACCTCGCTCTTGCAAGCCAGCAGCATGAGAAGAATAATCTACTACTGTTTGTTCTTCTATCATCTTTTCTTCCCTTTGTATCGCAGTTACATGTGATTTTTGGGTAACTAATTGAAACTCGCAAACAACATCATTGTTGCGAGCAAAAAAACGTTTAATAAATAATACGAACAAGTCAAGATTTGCTTGTCCTGCAATTACATAAGCATTAGAATCTCCTAACAACTTAGAATTCTGACCATCCTGACCAAAATAAAGTACTGGTATTGCGAGGTCAACAGTATTATTACGCAAAAAATCTGGCGATTGATCGCCAGATAGTATCGTAAATAAGTCTATAAATTGTAAAAAACACTCTACATCGATAGCTCGAGCAATTATATATAGGTTATTTGAACGCTCTAAAATATATTTAGTATCAAATATGTTTTGTCTAAAGGTTAAAAGTAATACAAATTGGAAATTGGGTAGCTTGGTTGCAGCTAAAGCAAATATGTCGATTTCTGTAGTGTTTTTACAGTCTACATAACCGCAGATAATTGGTCGTTCTAAATTGATTAATTCTCCTTGGTTATTTTGGAGAGTAAGTTGTGACAGCTTCGATTGATAATTATCTTGGACAATGTTCATTTCTCAACTAGTCACCTCAGTGATTAACATTAATAATTATTGATGGCTTTAGACTGAGTTTCAATAAACTTATTGCATAAATCAAAATCTCGGTTATGAAAGGAGTTAGGAGTCAGAAGAATAATATAAGTACTTTAATCGTATAATTTAATTATTGTGTCTCTTTTTGACTAACAGAAACCTATAAAGAGCCTTTTTCTATTCTTAGTGTCTACGCAGCATATACACATCTTGGTTGGCCATCAATCTTCCAGGCATATACTCTAAAAACTTCCATTGCTTTGAAAGATGTTTTTCATACCACGTAGTCTCTGCAAATGCGATCCCCCAATCAGAAGTATTCAAATCTTCCATGCCAGGGAGATTATCGGGATATTGATGAAAGTGATATTGCCACTTTTGCAAACTGAGTAATCGTTCATAAGCCTTTTCTCTTGACATTGATTTTTTTACTTCAGCAAAATGTATAACAGATCGGTAACCATGTGTTGTAAAGATCAAGAAACCACCTGGTCTTATGATACGTGCCATTTCATCAAACCAACGTAATGCTAATAGCTCGCTAAAATGTGACCAAACCGAGATTGCATAAGCACCAGTTAGAGTAGAGTCTGCAAAATTATCCAGCGGTGGTTTTTCATTACTACAAAAGAAATGAATGCCTGGAAAATTTTCACTGGCCCAGTTAATTGATGATTCTCGCGGATCGCATCCATACCACCTTGCATCAGGTAAAAAGCTGTGAAGAATTCTTATCACACGCCCGGACGAACAACCGAAATCTAATACTTGATCTCCAGCTATAATCGCAATATCATGGCGTTGCAAACAATCAATAATCATGTCTGGGCAATAAAAATCCCCGAGCTTTGCTTTATCCCCAGAGACAGAATGTACGCCACTAGGCGGTGAAGCAGCTTTCAATCCTATCTGGCTTAATACTTCTTTTGGAAGATCTGCCAAGGCATTCAATGCCGCAACTTTTTTTTGGTAGCTCATGTTAGCTTGGATCGGATCAACTGATAAATAATTATTGGCTTGAACAATATAATAATCTGTGATAGGTGTGTTGCTCGGTGGTATAAAATAATCTGGTGTACTTTTGTTCTGATTAATGCTTGTACTGAACATAGTAAATATTAGCTCCTAGACAATATGAGTTTATAAATAAACTATTCGGTTTAATGAGCAAAACCTGATAAAAATAAGTATTTTACTTAGGTTTCATAATCATTGAAAGACAGTCATGTTCTGGAAAATGCTTATCACCTTTGCCCCATCCAATTACATGAGATTTAACAACTTTTAATCCTGATTTAAATGCATAATGTCTGAAAAGTTTCTCAGTCATAAAATTACGAGCATGAGGTGCGCGACTAAAATCTCCTTCAGGATTTTTATCAAAGTTTGAATGATGGAGAAAACCATAAGCACCAGGTTTTAAAATACGTTTAAACTCATGTAAGTAAATGCGAACTACATCCGAGTCAAAGTGAATCATGGAGTCAAAGCAAATAATAAAAGAAATAGAATTACTAGCTATATCTTTTATAGTTACTCCATTATTTTTTAAGAGTTTAAGATTAGAGCAATTTTGAAATCTTTCACTACAAAAGTCGATATTTTCTTGTAAAACATCTACCCCAATTACTTGCTCCGAAATTTCTAGCAAAATATTAGTAATACGTCCATGACCAACTGCAAGTTCTAGGACATTGCCATAATCAATAGAAAAATCTTTAATAAAAGGATGAATTATATTTTTCCATTGTTGTGTAGCTATATTCTCTACATTATCGTAGTAAGGAGTATCTACCCATCTCTTGGTTACTTCTGTTAAAGTTTCGACAATTTCATTATTATCTTCTAAATAATGTGGCAAGTTGATTTTCGAATTGGCAACCATAGTTTTATCTCTTATAAATTTTTGAATAATTTGCTCTGTTTTTTCATTGGCAAGTTTTACTAAATTACGCTTGTTAATTGGTATTTTATAAGGTAATTCTGCGGCCTCTCGTATCTGAGAAATATAAGAAAGGTTGTCAACAATATCTTCATAATTAATTTTTAGATAATTAATATTGTTTTCTTTAAAAAAGAGTTCCCATAGAAAATTTTCTCTTGCAATATTGATAATGTGCTTGTTTATATCTTCAGAACAATATTGAACATTTTTATTATAATTGTTGTCGTAACCAATCATGGAATTGCCAGGAGTGAATCGCTCAGACTTACTGGATAAAGCATGGTTGATTCCAGTTTTACTAGACATAAAGCGAGAAACTGCCTGTCGTATTGTTGAGCTTCTTTGAATGTAAACCCAAGTTGCATCGCTAAAATAATCAGCGATACCGCTCCAAAAGTTTTCGCTTTTTTTACCATACCCAAGAGCAACTAAAAAGTTATTAATTTTATTGCAATAGTTGCTCATTAGCTTGACTGAAAAAACGCCACTCTCATTCGTTCCTGTTTGAATAACATTATCTAAAACACGTTGAGAGTCAGAAACACATGTGCTATTAACTAACCCTAGAAAAAGTTCTTCTGGTCGTCCAATTCCATTATTAAGAAAATCATTACAGACGAGAGTAGAACCGCACCTCTGCGTTGCACAAATTATTACTTTTTTGGATTCGACTGCTACGTTATCTAATGTTTGTTGTGTGCTTTGGAAAGGCATATTGTTTGGTTTGTTGCTGTTGAATCTAATGTCATTTAGTTTATAAAAAAATAATTACAAGCAAATTTCTTTGCAAGAATCGGCATCTTTTTTTCCTTGCATATAACCAGCTATACCAGCTATATTTAAGGAACATCGTTTTGCTATTTCTTCATCGCTCAATCCTTGATTTTTTCCCCATTCAATATCGTGACGATTTAATTTATCAAGAATAAATTCTGTAGATAAAGCATTACGGTTAACCATTTCATAACCAAAATATTGATTAAAAAAGTGAGCCTCAACACGAGAACGCTCAAAGATTTCTCGTTCATCATAATCATGAGAATGATAAACAACAGCATTTTTAGAATATGCCGTTGAATAACCCCGATTAATGATATGTTTTGCCCAAAGTTGATCTTCACCATAAACGACATCTGGATAGGGAAACTCTTGCCATACGCTTTTACGGAAACAGGAATTGTTATCGCTATAGAAATGTAAAATTCTTTTTAGAGTTGCTTCGTCTAACCCATAATTACTGGCCTTTAATTGCTTATTAAACACCAAGGGCAAATTGTCATATTTAGCAAAATGATTGTGTAAATCTCGCTTCGTATATGTAGAGGCATCTGGATAGGCAAGATGTCGTCCAAATACTCCCGCAACTTGGGGATAACATTCCAAAAAAACAATTAGGTCATACAGCCAGGTATCATTAACCGGTAAAGCGTCTTGAGTGAGAAATGCTACATATTCGCCCTTTGCCATTTCCGCACCAAGGTTACGAGTTTTACCGTGTCCAAAATCTTTTTTATCTATTTGATGCAGTCTAAATTTTGAGAATTTTTTGACAATTTCTATAGTGTCATCATTTGAGCCGCTATCAATGACAATGACTTCATATTCCCAAGGTAGACATTGGGTACTTAATCGCTGTAAGACCTTCTTAAACAGAGAGCCTCCATTATAAGTAGGAATCACAACACTCACTTTTATCTGAGCAGTTGATTTTGTTGTTGGTATTAAGGGTTGATAAGAAAGTTCTTGAAGACGATCTAAAAATGCTTTCTCAACTAATTTGGCTGATTCTTGCCAAGTAAACTTAGATACCCAATCGAGTGCTTTATTTATCTGCTTTTTGCGAATTTCGTCATTTTCCATGAGGCTAATTACCGCATCAGCAATAGAATGTGGTAAGGGTTTTGCCAGGGTGACAACTCCTTTTTCATAGGTGAGTTGAGTGCTTTCAACGTCTAGGTCAATTACGGGTAATCCACAAGCCATCATTTCCTGTGGTACTAAAGAATAGTTAGTAGAGGAAAAAACAAGACCCAGATCGCATTCTCGATACAGTTCTCCTAGTTTTTTCATCGGCAAAATACCGTGAAAAGAACAGGTAAATGGAGCTTCGGTCAAGTTTAGAGGTTCACCAAAAAAATCGACGTGGATATCTATATGGCGACGGGCAAGAACTTCTAACGCCAGGATGGCTAATTCCACTGCCCTCCTAGAGGTAAAGGTGCGAGCGTAAAGTGCAATTCGCAGACGTTGCTTGTTAAACGGCTTTTGATCTTGTCGAGGATAATAGTAAGTACGATCTGGAGCTAACCAAAAATTACGCGCCCATCTTTGATACCTGTCAGCCATCAATGACTTTAACCATTGACTGGCACAGATACAGTTTAGGTCCTCCTTGTAGGTAGCTTCTGCTGCCAAGTAATGCGAACCCATAGGATAAAACATTGGTTCGTAATCTTGTACAAAATAAAATCTTGTCTTAAATTTACTCATACTCAAGACTGGATAAACCGAACCCCAATCAGTTGCGATCGCAATATCTCCTTCTGCTTGCTCGAATTCACTTTCTACCTGAGTTCGATCCATATCTATATATTTCACCTTGGCTCTTAGGGGTAAGAAGTGCTTGAGAATTAAGGTGAATGCCTCTTCAGAGGTACGAAACGGATGAGGGTTGTGAATCCAAATAGTTTGTTGATGTCCAAACAATTCTAAAAAGCGAATAATCCGAAATATGGTCATGTGACCACCTGCCCCTGGAGCAAAATCGGGAATTATCCAATGTAAATTCAAGCCTATAGCTTTAAAATGCTTGTTTTTAGGCGCTAATGGCACTTTTTCAAAATCGATCATTCCTCTGAGAGCGGAATCTTTAACCACCTCACTTCCTTTAGTTTGATGAGGAATGACATAGTAATGAGGATTTTCTAAATCGTATGCTGGTGCATTACCGATGCCCCGCACACCATTGGCTAATAAATGACCTAGAGGTTCTTGACCCTTATGAAAAAGATGAGGATTTTCTGCTAAATAAGCATCTACAGAAAATTTTGGCGAGGGGTCTTTGCTATTCCGCCAACCTGAATCTACATAGTGGAGTAAAGGATTTGATTTGGTTTCGTTGTGGTTATTTTGCTGATAAAATTCAATATCAAAGTAAGGGTTTGGTTGACAATTTTTTTTCCAGCCTTGAGTTAAAAAGTGTTCTAATGGTTCATTAAAACTGTTTGCTTCAGGATATTGATTGACATACCAATCTTTGAGCCATAACTGAGAGTTTTGAATTTTATGTATTTGCCGTTGTAAAGCTAAATCATGCGATTGGTTCCTAGGCTGTTTGTAAGCAACTTGATCTTGATTTAATGAAAAATCTTGGTAATTGATCTGAGATCTGAGCTGATGATAAAGGGCTAAAGTTTCTTCCCCTGCGCTAGCTGCGATCGCTCCTTCTAAAAGAAGAAAGTTATTAATTTGCAATTGAGAATCATCTAGATAACAATCATGGATCTGCCACACTTGTTGATGATGGTCTTCAGTTAATAGACGACTGTTGGGATTTAACCTAATATCTGGTGTAGTAATTTCGATAGCTTGAGCCCAAAAACCTTCTTGGAACAATGATTTTTGAATTTCAGAATTGTTAAGATAGTTTTTAGCTGGCCTCCAAAAAGTTTCACCTTCAGTGCTTTCTAAGCCAAAAAACAAACGAGTAAAGAACAAAAAACTATCTTTGGCGCCAAAAATCGTACATGATTTTTCAATAAAAATTCTGACTTGTTTTGCTCCTGGCGGACAGACAAGTGTAGTTTTTTGTAAGTCGTAGCCTTGTAAATGTTCTCCCCCACGGCTTTCTGGGCGTTCGGGATTTAAAGTGTGGGAACTTATAGTGCGATTATTCTCATCTAGCCATTCTAGACCAATGCAGCCAAGGCAACGATGATAGCCAAAGTAACCGCTTAAAACATAAGGATGATTTGGCAACAATGGGAACGGCGTAACAGCATCTTTATTCGTATAGATGCGAAATCGATCAGTTTTTTTTTCTCTAGTTGCAATACTATATAGATAGGCACAGTTACCATTTTTTAGACGAGTGCTATCACTAAAGTTAAGTCGAGCCTCATTAATTTTGTGCCAACCTTGATATCCATTGGCAAAATCGGAATTAAGTAGTAGATTTTCGCCTTTGAGTAACTTATCTTGCAAAGATTTTAAGTTGCTAATCCTACCAAATCTGCCAGTAATGGTCTGATTATTTTGGTCAATTATTTTTACTCTTCCTGACTGTGGCCAACGCACGATAGCCACAGCCCTATATATATCGAGTGCTAGTATCCTATCTATCGCCTCTTCCTTAACTGTTAACTTACCTGTAATATTTTCCTGTGATTTTAATGCTATTCCTTCAGCTTCAGAGTTTTCAATTGCAAGTGTTATTTCTGGATACTGAGATACCCCTCTTGGAAGAGGAGCGATACCTACAGTAGTGTTGTCACTAGTCCGAGACAAATAGGTACTTAACTTAAATGCATTTGGGGAATAGGGAATATATGCGGAGAAGGAATCACCCAAAACACCAAAATAAAGGTTAGTGAAAAATAAAAAGCTTGAATTTACACTAACATCATGACCATGATACTCTCCCAGACTAATAGTCAACTCAATTTTGATCGTATCGTGGGGTAGGTCGAACGACCATTGATGATAAGCATAATCATTTAATTGAGTGCCGCCACGAAATATATTAGATTGAGGAACAATATAACTAAGAGACTGAGATTTCTGATTTGATTCATTAATCGGTGTTAGTCTCACAATCCCCTGTGTTCTGTGAGTACCAAAAAAACCTGAGAATCTGAAAGGCAGGCTAGCATCAACAATTGGTATGATAGTACTGATACTAATATTGCTAGCATTTGAAACGTGTAAATAAGCAGTGTGACCATCTTCTAACGTCCACTCAGGACGAAAGTCAATTCCAAACGAACCTTTGCCTGGGCCGCTTTTATTTACAGTCCAATATTTACAGTCTGTTTCTGTCTGAAATTCAAAACAGGGATTGGGTAATAAATTACATTCTGCTAATAGTGCTAATAATTCTTCAGCATAAGCTACTTTATCGTCATACCAATTAAGATTAATATTAGAAATTTTTTTTTGCTTATCGGCTATTACAAATCTGGAATTTACGTTTGTTTCTTCATTGTTGGGAATAACCCAAATTTTTCCATTACATACTCCAGACTGAATTGTATTCATACCTATCTTAATCTTGCTTAATGGCACGATTGAATAATGCCGCTCTAATCGCTCAAAATGCTAACACAAGAAAAATAATGTGCCAATATGTAACAGTAATTATCAATTTATAAACAGTTTATCTGACTAGATAGTCTCAGTATATTTACTAGTTGCGAAATAAAAAACTTCCTAATATAATCGGTTTCAAAAAGCATTTTTAAAGAAAAAAAATAGCGTCACCTCGATTTCATCTCTCAACTTTTGGGTTTATTTAGTATCAAATCGAGCCATTAATTCAATCACAATATGGAAATAATTATAGATTCTCAAACAATTCCCATCAGAGATGCAACCTTTTCCGAAAATCAAAACGGCTTAGACAGATTAGTAGAAATAAAAGACGAATCAAAAATACAATTGCATCCTTGTGAAGAAACCGAAACTATTGCTATTTTGCCTTATGCAGTGCCTCAGTATACTACTGTAATCAAAGCTTTAGTTTGTACTGAAAATGAACATGCTTCAGAAATTGAGTACGCCATGGCTGTAATTGAAATTAATAGCGACGTGGAGGCACGATATGCAATTACTCATACTGAATATGCTCTATATCATTCAGGTTGGCACCGGGTAGATAAAAACGAAATTTATGAAATTGTATTAGAGCTGCTAGATGTTGCCAGTCAGAATCACCATTTAGTAATAGCTACTCGTTTGCCCGAGAATAGCCATAGGGAATATGCTTGGGCGAGATGGATAGATTTTCAATTTATCTTTTCTGAGGCAGCAGAGTCCTCGTCATTGACCGCAACTAAAAAATTATTTTTTTCTCATCAAGAAAATCATCAAAATCATTTAGACTCACCACAATTATTTAAAGAAAAAAAGCAAGTTGATACGATCATTAGCTTTGACCGTGACAAATGTAACGGTGTGAATAGTTACGGTCATTCAGACCTATCATTAGAATCCATCAGTAAATTAGAAAAATCTCTAAACAAATCTAAACTCAATCATGAAGTTCGTTTGATTGCTTTTTACCTTCCTCAATTTCATCCAATTCCAGAAAACGATCAGTGGTGGGGGAATGGTTTTACCGAGTGGATCAATGTGACCAAGGCTAAACCTTGGTTTCAAGGTCATTATCAACCTCATCTACCTGCAGACTTAGGATTTTATGATCTGCGACTGGCTGAAGTCAGAGAAGCTCAAGCCAAACTAGCTCAAAACTATGGCATTTATGGATTTTGCTACTATTACTATTGGTTTAATGGAAAACGTCTTTTAGAACGTCCTTTAGACGCAATTTTAGAGAGTCAAAAACCTAATTTTCCCTTCTGTATTTGTTGGGCAAATGAAAACTGGACGAGAAGTTGGGATGGTAAAGAAACCGATATTTTAATGGCTCAAGAATACACTCCAGAAAGTCTAGAAGCTTTTGCTGCGAGTGTAGTTCCCTACCTGTTGGATTCACGTTACATCAAAGTTAACAACAAGCCAATGTTATTAATTTACAGGATTAGTCATATTCCTAATCCGTCCGAAGTAATTGTTAAGTGGCGCCAGATGTTTCGTGATCGCGGTGTGGGCGAAGTTCATATTGCAGGAGTTTTGGGGTTTGGTCTGAAAGATCCAGTGGCTTTGGGTTGCGACTCTGGAGTACAGTTTCCACCGAATAGTTTGTGCGTTAAAGAATTAGAGCCTCCTGGTTTGGAAAATCAGGATTTTCCCGGTCACGCCTATGATTATGAGTATGCTGTTCAGCAATCATTGGAAGAGAGCTTACCTGACAATATTTTTCCTGGGGTGATGCCCTCCTGGGACAATACAGCTCGTAGACAAGAAAAAGGAACAATTTGGCTCAACTCTAGTCCTGATAAGTATAAATTGTGGTTACAAGGAGCAATTAAAAAAGTCAATCGTCGCCAAAAAGATGAACAAATTGTCTTTATCAATGCTTGGAATGAGTGGGCTGAAGGAGCACATTTGGAACCAGACCATTTTTACGGTCACGCTTATCTTAATGCAACTAGGGAAGCTTTACTAAAGCAAAGCGATTGGAAAAGCTTGGTTAATTTACTAAAAACCATGGTCGTAAATGATACTAGCCTCTTAGAAAATCTTCTAGATGAACTCGAACAGGCGATCTCTACAGAAAAACCAAGTTCTCACGATTTAATTCATTTTTTAAAAGATGAAACTATCTATATTGAGGATATCGCTGCGGTTCAATTTAGTGATTCGCCAGAGAGTTCCTTCAAAGTAATTTCTCATTTAGAATTTCCTCAGGCTGGTACCTGTATTTACTCTCAAGGTGCATTGAACGTTAAAGGATGGGTTCAAAGCTTTCCTCATCAGCCTGTTGCCATTGAATTAATTGCTAATGATACTTTACTCAAACAAATTCCAGTTAATTTATTTCGTCAGGACGTTGCTCATTATCATATAGGATATCAGTGCAAATACAACGGATTTAATAGTCATGTAGTTTTAGATCGACAAAAATTATTCAATCTGGCTGACTCTGTAGATATTAGCTTGCGTTTAGTTCTCAGTAATAGCTCTACAGTTTTACTCAATACGATTAAAGTTAAAAATAGTAATGATGTCTTGAAGAAGTGCAGTAAAACCCTGAATATCAGCGATAAAGCTGCAGCAATCATAAGACAACTAGAAAAGAGAATAAATTCGAGACCAAGCTTATTTATCCTTCATGATATAGCTTCTGCAGGAGCACAACTATTTTTAGTCAGGTTGTTAGAGTGGATACAAGCGAATCAACCCGATCTGGAAATCGAAATTTTAATTAATATTGCCCGAGAACAAGTACAGGATTATGGCATTCAAGGCAAATTTGTCTTAGACAGACTCAATGATTGTGGCAAAACTTATTTTATTGATTCTGGGACTAATTTACCAGAAAATATTGCTAATATTCAAAGTGATAAATATAGCTGTATATATGTTAATACCAGCACTTTAGGAGATTTATTAGATGCAGTTGGTTTGATTCCATCTCCCGTAATTGTTCATATTCATGAACTAACTTTTTGGATTAAATATCGTCTTGGTCTAGATAAGTTTAATAAGTTACTGAAATATAATCCGCGTTTTATTGCTTGTTCTAACGCAGTTAAGCATAATTTGATGGAAACCTGTAAAGTGCCGGCTGAACAAATTGAAGTAATCCATGCTTTTGTCCCTACCGATAGCTTGATAAAAAGTAAAGTTAAAACTAAAAAGGAAGCTAGGCGGGAATTGAATATCGATCTTGATACTTTTGTAATTGCCAGTTGTGGAACATTAGATTGGCGCAAGGGAGCGGATTTATTGATTCCTTTAGCGGTTTTACTCAAGGAAAAACTGCCAACGCAAAAATTCGTCTTCTTATGGGTAGGAGATTGGCAAAACGAATTATCTAAAGCGGAAATGGAATTTGTGATCGCCAAAGCCAAACTTCAAGATCATCTATTGCTGACAGGCTATAAAAAAGATCCGATTAACTATCTTGAGGCAGGAAACATATTTTTGCTGCTTTCGAGAGAAGATCCATTTCCTCTAGTTATGTCTGAAGCTGCTATCTGCAAACTGCCCATAGTTGGCTTTGAGGGATCTGGAGGAGTAACAGAATTTGTAGAATCAGAAGCTGGTCTTACAGTACCCTACTTGAACCTTAATTCTATGGCAGATGCCATCTCCTATCTGTTTGACTCTCCCAAACTAGTAGAGAAAATGGGCAACAATGCCTATAAAAAAGTTTTTGAGCTTTACAGCGAAGATGTTTTAGCTCCCAAAATCTTGGCTCTAATTAATCAAATGAGTCAGAAAAACAGCTATACACCTTAATTTTTTACCCTTGAACTAGATCTTAGCTTAAAAATTATGACAAGCAATATCGCAACTGTAACTGATCAAGACTGGTTTGACTTAGTATGTAAAAGCCAACATCAAGAAGTTATCTTTAACGGCTCGAAGATGCCTCAATTTCCTGATGAAGCTTTGCAAATATCTACAACAGGTTCTTCTGGAGAACAAACTTTAAAAAAAGCTTTTGACTTTTATCAAGTATGCAAAGAGAAGTTTTCATCTATGGATATTCCTCTCTCCAGTCAGAGTAAATTGCTCGATTTTGGTGCAGGTTGGGGTCGGATAGCTAGATTTTTTATCCGAGAAGTTCCTTTAGACAAAATTTACGGACTCGATGTTCAACAACAGTTTGTTGATTTGTGTAATAACACTTTTGACAACAATAATTTTGCTAAATCTGCTCCTTTTCCACCATCTTCTCTCTCTGATAGTCAATTTAGCCATATTGTTGGTTATTCTGTATTTTCCCATTTATCAGAAAAAGCTTGTCGTGCCTGGATAGAAGAATTCTACCGTTTGCTTCAACCAGGAGGAGTAATTGCTATGACAACCAGAGCCAAGGTATTTTTGAGTTACTGTGAAAGCCTTAAAACCCAGAATCCCTCAGGTTATGCGAAGGCTTTAAGCTGCTTATTTCCAGATTTTGCTCAGGCAAAAACAGCTTATGACCAAGGCAAATTTTTACATTCTAATAGCCATGATTTGACTGGCGGAGGAGAGTTGACTGGAGACTTTTATGGGGAAACATTTATTCCCCATAAGTATGCTGCTGAAGCTTACTCTGATTTATTTGAACTACACGAATTCTATCTGTCTCAAAGCGATCCCATTGCCATTATATTTTTGAAAAGTAAAAAATAAACTTTGTTAAGTAATGCCACCACTCAAGTCCGACACCCTTAATAATCTTCCTTTCAATTAGGAAATAGTAAACATGGCTAAAGTTTCTGTAATTGTTCCCAATTACAATCACGCTTCTTACTTGAAACAAAGGCTTGATTCTATTTATCAGCAAACATATCAAGATTTTGAAGTTATCTTACTTGATGATTGTTCTAATGATAATAGTCGCGAAATCTTACAGTCTTATGCAGACATGATGCCCAATACTACTTTTGCTCCTAATCAAAGTAATAGTGGATCGGTTTTTCGTCAGTGGCGCAAGGGAGTAGAGCTATCTCAAGGAGAATATATTTGGATTGCCGAATCTGATGACTATGCTTCATCCTTTTTCTTAAAGAGATTAGTGGAGATTATGGAGCGATGGCCCAATGTAGGATTGGCTTATACTCAGTCTTGGATGGTGGATGTTCAAGGTCATATTTTGGGAGATGCTAACTGTTGGACAAATGACCTTCACCATCGGCGTTGGCATCAGGATTTCATTAACTCTGGACGAGATGAAATTGTTAAATACATCACCGTCAAAAATACTATTCCCAATGCCAGTGCGGTACTAATTCGCAAACAAGCATTGAAAGCTAGTGGCGGAATTATTACTCACCCATTTAGATTATGTGGTGACTGGCTGCAATGGATCAAAATATTGGCACAGTCTGATATTGCTTTTATCTCTGACGCGCTCAATTTTTGGCGACAAAAGAGTTCCAATGCACGTATTGCTAGTGCAGGAACTTTAGAGTGGATTGAGGGAGAACAAGTTCTCAGCCAAGGATGCAATTTACTTGGCTTGCCTGAAGCACAGACTAATAAGATTTTGCTTCACTTTCTTAAACAGTGTTGGCAATGGCAAAAAGATTACATAGATCAACTATCATAATGGAGCAAGTTTAATGACAGAGCAACTACTTGATAGTACTGTTCAAAATCGCCAATCATTAGCAGTAGCAGAGATAATTCGTCTGCCGATTAACCAGGATATTTTTCATGGTTACAACATTGGCGAACCTACTAAAGGATTATTTATAGTTAATTCTCGTTTGATGATTTCTGGCTGGGTCGTTGGTAAAACAGCAGTAAAATCTGTTGAAGTAGTTTGCAAGAATCGGGTACTCCAAAAAATACCGACTTCCTATCATCGCGGTGACTTGAGTAAGCTTTATGGTGATTTAGCTAAGGAACAAAAAACAAGTTTTGGTTTTCGTGATGAAATTGTCTTAGACCCAAATCAAATTGAAAATGAATTAACTATCAACGCTGTTTTTGGAGATGGAAAGCGTGTTCCCATCATAATTGTCAAATTAGAAAGAGTTAGCACAGAAGACTTATTAACTTCTAATTTAGCTCCAGATTTTATGGTTATCGGAGCGATGAAAGCAGCCACTTCTGCTATATATAG
This sequence comes from Pleurocapsa sp. PCC 7319, assembly GCF_000332195.1. Taxonomy (NCBI): domain Bacteria; kingdom Bacillati; phylum Cyanobacteriota; class Cyanophyceae; order Pleurocapsales; family Pleurocapsaceae; genus Pleurocapsa; species Pleurocapsa sp. PCC 7319. Next base: position 1,667,026 of record NZ_KB235922.1, on the reverse strand, counting down.
CTATTTAGTCAAGCATCCTCAGGTTATTCAGCGTGCGCCCAAAGAAATTCATTATTTCTCCTATCACTACGATAAAGGCTTGGAATGGTATCTGTCCCACTTTACGAGAAAAAAAGAAGTCTCTGGAAACAAAAATTACTTAATCGGGGAAGCTAGTCCTAGTTATTTGCATGTAAAGCACGTTCCAAAAAGAGTTAAAGAACATTTTCCATATACAAAACTGATCGTATGTTTGCGTAATCCAACAGAAAGAGCAATCTCTCAGTATTACCATCATGTTAATCGAGTAGGGGATGAAACCAGAACCATTGAAGAAGTTTTTAGTGAAGCAGAAATCAATAGAGTTTTAGATTTACCACCTGATATTAAACATGATACCAAGAAAATAAGTAATCAGATTGAAAAATATGGCAATACTTTGCTATATCTCTGGTTAGGTGAATATGTCGATCAAATTAAAAACTGGCTGGATTTTTTTCCCGCAGAACAGATTTTAGTTTTGCAATATGAAGACTTGCAAAATCAATCTCAGAAGTTTATTGAAAAATTATTTTCATTTCTAGATTTAAATGACAATTTACCTAGAGAAGTGAGCAAAATTTATGCAAGTAAATACCCAGTTGCATCTACATCAGTCGTACAAAGATTAGATAACTATTACGGTTCTTATAATGAAGCCCTTGATGTTCTTCTAAAGAGGAACTCTAGTTTAATTAAATAAGTTAAGTCAAATATTAAATAGGAATTAGCAGTTGTTTTTTAAATAAACAACCTCAATAAAAATGCCTGTAATTGCAATTGAAATTGTTGATTTGATTAGCAAGAAAGTGATGAAAATCATTCCACTTGAAAAGCGTCCAGATGTCGCTCTTGTCTATCCAAATATTGAAAATTCTGAAATGAGTGGCTTTTCAGCGAAATTAACTGAAATCTTAATCGGAATAGAATCAGGTGTTTCTAGTTACAAACTTTTATTACAGTCAATATTGTCAAACCAACAGAAAATACCGATGAAAATATTGGAGTTTAAAAAAATAAATAGTTAATTAATTGCAATCAATTAATTCTATTAGCATCAACCTAATAATCAGTATAATAATCCATAAATGCCTAACATTATCGAAAATAAAGGATACTGCCATACTTGCGATCGCGAAGTAACATTCTCTGCTAAAAGAGACTGGCTAAGAGATTGGTATGTTTGCAGTAACTGCAATTCCATTCCTAGAGAGCGAGCCTTGATGTATTGTATTGAAAAATATTATCCTAATTGGAGACAATTAAGTATTCATGAATCGTCTCCTGGAGGAAGAGGTGCTAGCGTAAAACTACAGGAAAACAATGAAAAATATATTGGTACTCATTATTTTCCTGAGCTTAAGCCTGGAGAGATTCATACTACAGGCTGGAGAAATGAGAATTTAGAAAACCAAACTTTTGCAGACGAGAGTTTCGATCTAGTCATCAGTCAAGACGTCATGGAGCATATTTTCCATCCCGATCAAGCTTTTGCAGAAATTGCACGAACTTTAAAACCAGGAGGGGCTCACATCTTCACAGTACCAATTATCAATAAAAACAATCCCACGGAGGTATGGGCTTGCCTTAACGAGGATGGGACAATTAACCATATTGGGGAACCTGAATATCATGGAAATCCAGTAGATGCTAAGGGAGCGTTAGTAACTATGCACTGGGGTTATGATATCTGTGATTACATTCAAAAACATAGTGGACTATATACTACGATGGTAGATATTGATGATTTGTCTTTAGGTATTAGGGCAGAATATATAGAAGTTTTAGTTAGTAGAAAATCTCCATAATTCATAATTTTCGAAATTAGTCTGGCAAATTTCACTTGATGAGCAAAAAAGCTGACTGGTTAATGAGAAGCTGAAAATAAATATTTTTGAGCTTTCTTGTCCATGTTGATCGTTACCCCTGTTTATAATCAACGGTTAAGTCTGCTGCATCAACATATTCAATATCAAGATTTACGTCATTTGAAAGCATTAGCTTGGATGATTAATGCCTTGCTCTGTAGCGGGTAATAACTTTACTATTCAGTCAAGTGATCGCTTTTCAAGATCAAATGTTTTGCATACCTAATTTCATACCCAATAGATTTTTTACCCTTTAATCCAGCAGTCGTATGGTAGCTTTACAATTTAGTCAGGCGATCGCATTCTCTTTATAAAACATATGAGTAAAGCGATCGGCAAACTATGAGCCAACTTTATCGCACAATAACTTGATTTCCTAAACAAGCAAGCGAATCAATTGGGAATTGCAGTAGGGCGTTCGTATATACGATCAATACTATAATTGAGAAATATAAATACTAATTAAATATGCCTCAAGAACTCAACCCAGAACAAAGATTAACGCAAATCGAAAAGATTTTAGAATCAGCAATCAAACTTAGCCATACCAACACAGCTAACATTAATGCTAATAGTGAAGCGATCAATCGAATCGGTCAAAAAGTTGAAGCGAATACTGAAGTAATTGCTGCCCAAGACACCAAAATAGATCGGTTGACCGAACAAATGGGGCGTGCCACAGAGATGTTTGTTGATTCAATAAGCGTAATACGAACCATGCAAACCAATATCGAAACAATACAAAGCGAAATTAGAGGTTTGCAAGTAGAAAATCGCCGTATTTTGGATCGTCTTTTTGGTGAAGAGAACCCATAATCAAGGGTTTAGAGGGTGTATGGATTCAGTTTAGCTAGCTTCTATCGAGCGATCGCTTTGACAGGTAAAAAACGGACAAGCGCAAGCTCCCCTCATTCATGGAAGATAAGCTAATTCGGCAGATAAATCTGCCAGTAACTAAAGATGCGAGCGACTATTGAATATTGAACAGGGAGTTTTGAAGCAATGTATCAACAAATCTAACAAATGCGATCGCTAATAAAAAATAGAAAAACTGCGGAATTTAAAATGCATTTTCATGAGTTTATTCCTGCCAGAAAAAATCTAGTCCTTGATCGCGAACTAAATTACCAATTAAGCGTTCGATCGCATGGGCAATTTGTCCATCAATATGAAAACTCAAGTCTTTTTCATCTCCATTTTCCAGTTCTACATCGTGAAAATGGTTGTATAGAATTTCCATAATTTGCGGTCGTACAAACATCATTGTGCCAGAAAGATATTCACAGTTTTGGGCTTCTGGCTTGATTTTGAATTCAGTTATCAAGCGGTTATAGTTTTCCCAATTATTGCCCATCATTGTACATCGCCAATACCGCGAACCGATAAAACCAATATAGGGATATTGATTCATAATTGCTATGTTTTGAGCAGCCTTTTCTCTAGTGCCCAAAAGAGCATCATACAAATCCCTGCGCCAGATATCAGAAATTCTTTCATCAATGTGGGGGCTTCTTTTAGTATGCAGTAAACACATGAGATTGTACTGACTAAAATCCAGATGAGCCATTAAAGATAGATGTCCACCAACGTCTTTGCCTCGATTGGGACTGATTAAAATCTTGGCTTGAGGAAAATCTTGGCGAATTTGTTCGTGCATTTGGGATTGCCAAATGGTGGCAACGATATTGATGAATAAATCAAATTCTGAAGGAATATTTTTCAGATAGCTACATATTTCTGACCAAAGCTCAAAATAGTATATATGTACGAGTACTGCTAATTTAGTTGGTTGAGGAAGAACATCAGTTATGGTTCTTTTTGACGGTTGAATCACTGACTGGGGAGCAATATCCGGTCTTTTATTAGGATCGTGAAGATCTTTGAGGGCGTATAGTTTATTTTCCTTTGACCCATAAAGCATGAAATGAGCGATCGCCTGTAATTTTGAAGAGATATTTAACTCAGAATTAAAGGCTAAATATATCTCCCAGTCGAAATCAGGGGGGAGATCGCTAGGGCTAAATTCTTGAGTCTGGTAAAACTCTGCTTCAGCACGTTTTTGAGCTTGAGCAGCTCGATCTAACTGATTTAATTCCAAAAAGACATTTCCTAAAGCTTCATGTGCTTCCCAATAATGGGGCTTAACTTCAACTGCTTTGCTGTAGCTAATTGCTGCATCTTGCCAGAGATTTTGGCTTGCTAAAATTTTGCCATGTTCAAAATGTAATTCGGCACATTGAGGATGAACCTGAATCCCATCTTGGCAGTAGGTCATTACGTCGTTGATTTGATCTTGGGACCACAGCAATTTAATCAGGCTAAAGTAGGTAGATGTTGGAAGTGAGGGCTTCAGCTTCAGGGCTTGCTGAAAATAGGCGATCGCTTGTGCAAACTCTCCCTTGTTTTCGAAATATAGTCCTAGTTGAGCCAAAAACTCTGCTCGCTCGGGTTCCAGCTCTATCGAGCGCAATCCATAGGGAATCGCTTCATCTACATTCCCCTGCCAAAATAAAGCTTGTCCCAGGCAATGGTATGACCAACAATTACTAGGATTGATCGCTATAGCCAGACGATAAAATTTCGTTGCGGTAGTCAATTCATTTTTCTGAACTAGAGTCTCTCCCAGAAAATGATAAGCTTCCCAGGAATTAGAGTTTAATTTAATAGCCTTTTGATACGTAGCGATCGCTTCGTCTAAATTACCTGCCTCTTTTAATTTATGACCCCGAGCAATAAATTCTTGACTGCTGTTGCTAGTATTTGTTGTGTTCATATTGTAGGTTTATATTTCAGAAATTAGATTTTCTAGTTTGGCAATCAGGTCAACACAGGCACGATTCCATGAATGTTCTGCTGCTCTAGAGATAGCTGCTTGACTTATACGTTCTAATTCTGCTGGATGAGTTAATAATCTTTGCAGTAGTGCGATCGCCTTTTGCACATACATTTCATGCTCAATATTGGGTATTACTAAACCTGTTTGCTCATGTTCGAGAACTTCGGTAACTGCTCCTACATCTGAAGCGCAAACTACTACCCCTAGACGCATGGCTTCTAAAATAGTCAATGGCAAACCTTCCCAATAAGAGGGTAAAAACAAAACATCTGTCCAGCCATACAGTTGATTAAGTTCTGCTGTAGTCAATGCGGGAGGCTCAATCAAATCTGCAAGAGACATCAAACCCTCAGCATCTTGTGCAGTCTCCAGAATATTTTTGCCGACTAACTTCCACTCAATGGGTAACTGAAGCTGACGCGATCGCTTCACAACACTAACTAAGCGGTCTAATCCCTTTTGACGATCAAAACGACCTATAAACAAAACTCTCAATTTATTATGAGAATTCCTTCGAACTCTCCGAGCCATAATAAATTGTTTTGCAGTATTTGAATCCAGAGGATAGCCTTCAGCATTGGGAACAATCACTATTTTGTCCTCAGGTATACCCATGGCATGACACCAATCAGCCATGTTTTGGGAACATGGAACAATGAGATCGTAAGCGTGTTCATAACCCAAAGTAAGATATGTATGTCCTGCGGGACGCTGCCAAGGACTAAGATCGTGTACGTGCAAAGACATTATGGTTTTAACTCCCGAGCGTCGCAGTTGCCCCATAATAGTATTGACGGTCGCGTTATGAAAATTAATTGCCACATCCAACCAAGATAAGAGGCCTTTGGCTGTCATTTGCTCTTCTTGAGATGACCAAGCATCTCCTTTGGTTCCCATGTACTTTTCCCCCTGCCAAGGAGACATACCTGGTTCATGATAAAAATTAATGGTAGTAAAAACCTGTGCCCATTCGGGTAACTGTTGCATTCGAGAGCCAAAAACAAACAAATGCACTTCCCATCCTGCCTGATGAAAAACAGTAGCTAGATTTAAAGCAACTTTTTCTACTCCACCAAATTCTAAGATCGAGAGCACAAAACCAATCTGTAAGGGCTTTTTAGCTTCAGCTAGTTTAGGATAGACTGGGGCGCAATCTAACACCATACGAGCATCTTCAAACATCAAAGATTGGTGCGGTAAATAACTACTATGCCAATCCCAAAGAGACTTGTCTGAAGACATACTGCCACGCAAAGCTTTGAAAGTGGAGATTAAATCATCAGCACATCCAGTCAGAAGCATTTTAGCCCAGGGGGAGATGGGAATTTTTAATAGAAGCTGAACCATTTTAGGTAGTGGCTCAGAGCAAATTAAACTATAAAGCCAATCTAGTTGCTTTTCTGATAGACATCTATCCATTACTCCAATGGAAGTCATAATTAGATGTTCGCTTTCTCCCATGTCCAGATTAGAAACTGTATTTAGTTTCTCTATGACCAGGGCTTTGTTTGAACTGGGTTCAATATTCAGAACAGAAAAATCTGCCGTGCCTTGAGTCTGTTCTAAACGCCAAAATAGACCATGAATTAATTTCTGCTGTAGTAGAAAACTCAGAACCGTGCTGTTAGTAAAAACTAAAAAGTAAGAACGATGGTAGCGCACAGGCATACTCCGTCCTCGATGATAATAATCAATAAATTCGTCTCTACTAATTGAACGCTCCTGTTGTGTGGGATCGGAAGTCAAAATAACCTGCTGGGTATCAGATAAAACAATGGCATAACGAGGTGCTGCCTGATGCTCCCAATTCAAAACATTACTGTGAGTCAATAACTCACGATGTTTGCGCCTCATGTAGTTTTTGATTTCTACTTCATCTCGTTCGGCACTACTCAACATACTGGCAAAACGCTTGCGATATTGAAATCCTGATTCTGGAAGATGTTTGCCTTGATATCCTACTGCAATGGCCTGCCACCAAAAATCCCAATCTTCAAAACCGAGTTTCATTGATTCATCATATCGACACCCCCGGTCGAATACTTGCCGACGAATCATACTTCCAGCTTCACAGATATTAAATCTTAGATGACGCAGTATGGAATATGCCCCTCGATAGTCAAAATCTCCTCCTTCTTCCTGACCAAACATATCAATAGTGGGATAAACCCAACCTATTTCTGGCTCGGAAAGTAAAATTTTAAACGAACGTTCAATGGTGTGCGGTGAAATCCGATTATCCGCATCTAGCAAATAAATAGCCTCTACAGAGTTCCAAGTAGTGAGAGCAAAATCAATACCAGTGTTCCTAGCTGCACTTAAACCACCGTTGGAGCGATAAAGATAGAAAACTCGCTCTGGATGAGCTAGAGCAAAATCACGACTTACCCGATCAGTTTCGGAGAATTGACAGCCATCATTAACAACGATGATTACCTGGGGAAACTCTGTGTCTTGTTCCAAAGCACAGGTAATTGCCTCAGCTACCAAAACACTATGTTTAAAAACAGGAATAACTATAGCTATTCTCGGTGCAGAGGCTATTTTATTGGGATGACTTTCTGTAGTAGCCAGCATATATTCTACTATTATTGGTGTCTGGTAAAAGTCTTAATTAGGATGAAGTATCAAGGCAAAAGCAGAAATTTTATTGCCTTTTCTATCAGCCGACTAGCTCTAGACTTTGGTTGGCGACAGCTGAAACATAATTGATTTCTAGCCATCTTGCCCAGGCATGATTCTGGCTACCATCCTCTGGTATACGGGTAGCTAACACTAAATGGCAAGTTTTTTTTGTCGGATAAGCTAGCTCCAGATTGAGGCGATGAGGAGTATTGGCTTTTACACGACGCCATCCCGAAAAACCTAACCCTGATTCGCCAGAGATTACTGCCAGCCTAGCTAGGTCATCATTATCCTGTTCGATAATTGCCATAGCATATTCAATAGCAGATGCTTTTTCATTAGGAGTACATACTACCGTTTTGACTTTGACTGTATTTTGGGGAACAGCTCTAGGTAAAACTGCAACAGTATCAATACCCATAAAAGGATGAACTTGAATTTTCCCCTTAGCGTTGAGTATTTGTACTCTTGGAAAACGCTCTTGTAATGAATCTAAAGACGCATTTCTGATTGTCTCTGTCTTGAGTTGCTCATTCTCTTCGGGATTTTGTAAATGATAATCTAGACGAAAATTAAGCCAGCGACACCAAGCACAATCAGGTTTACTATCAGGAGCTAGTTTTGCTGCTATAACTATGTGACAATTTTCAGGCGGTGGACTGTCTAAGAATACAGAAATTCGTTTTTGAGTATTGGATTCTACTGGTATCCAACCTGAATAAGCGAGGGTAGACTCTGCTGGTAAGTCATTCTCTAGCTTTGTGTCTTTGCTAATTACTGCCATAGCATATTCCATGGTGTCGGCTTCTTCGTGTTCTGTAATGACTGTGGCAGTTAGATAATTAGCCTTTGATGAAAAACTAAAGGGTAATATAGCAATGGTAGAATCTCCATTAACGCGGGGATGGGTCATAATTTTACTCCCGCGATCGATTACCTGTACATGAGCAAAACTATCATCAGGCTGATTTGTAACTTCTTGAACTCCTGCCATTACCCCCTGTCCTAGATAACCTAACTTAATTTCTCTGTCTTGATTTACGGGCTTGAGATGAGGACTAGTAACTTTTCTGGTTCCTGGTAAACCCTGCCAAATGCGAAAGGCCAAGCTGTGTTTTAAAGGGCGTTCATTGCAATAGGCTCTAAGTTCAGGAATTAGCTGAATTGCTCCTAAAACTAAAGCGGGGGCGAAACCAGTCTGAGTATTCCAATCGATGATTAGCTCTACATCTCTTTTCCTACCAATATCGATTCTAGGAAGATCTAAACTTAACCAGCCATCTGACAATTGTTCGTAGGGAATCTGCCACTGAGCAAAACAGGTTTCATCTTCACAAGCTTTCAACTGTACAATCAAGTTACCAACAGCATTTTTATTTTTTCTGACTATTAGTAATTCAATTACTGCTATACCTCTAGAACTTACTGGTAATAATTGTTTGATCCTCACAGAATTTGATTGAGAGATAGTACTGGGTTCGACCAATTTTTGAGTCGGCTGATTCTCAAACGCTAATTGTAATGGTGGTAGTTTTGCCTGACTTAAGTAGTCTTCAACTGCTACAAAAGCATTTTGCATATTCTCGTGCAAGGTCCTCAGTTCTAAATACTGTTTCTGTAAGGTGGAGATTCTTTGGGCTAGAGAATATATTTGTTGTTCTTTTTGCACATACATTTTTTGCCAAAATTCTGCCTGTATCTTGGCTGGTTCTTGCTGTAGATCTAGTTCTATAAAATTGGGAACATAGTTATTATTACTACGAGAAGACCACCATGAGAGCAGCTCATTTAATTCCGCTTTACCTGCCTCAGAAAAAGCTAATAGCCCCAAACAAAAATTAGGAGCTAATTGCATTTTAACTAAATTTTTATTTGATTCATTGTCTGCTAGTAGAATAGTACCTTTCTGCGATTTTTGGTCGTATTTGAATTCATAAATTTCAATTGATCTAGTAATATTCAATAGGGTTAAAAAAAAATTTTGATCTTGAGCAGATCTAATAAGCTTAGATGTAGAAGAGTGAATTTTTTTTAGATTAGACTGATTAGTAAAAATCTGTATTTTTTCAGACCTGTAATTCATTTTTTTACTATTATTCAGAACATAAGATTTTTCTTTATTCAAAGCATACATACTTTAATACTGAAGTCGCTTAAAATATTGTGTTTAGGTTATTATTCAAATAAATATTTTTCATATTTACTACCAGCAATCATTTCAACTAATTCATCGTAATTTTCTACTGCTTCGCATATATTATCTTTGGTTATTTTCACAGTTTCTGCTACAAATTTTATTGCAAATAATAAGATGACGATTCGCAATAACCAAATTTATTGTTTATCAAACCGCAATGTTTTCTGAATATATTAATTTGTTCATTGGTCCAGCCAGTTTCAGTAATTGTGATTGCTTTTAATTCCTCTTTTCCTCCCGTATTTTGAGGTCTTTGAGTAGTAAATATGTGTGCTATTTTTTCGACTTTTGCTTGATCTAAGTCTAAAAAAGTACCAATTGTTTGCGCTGTTTTTTGTGGATTTAAAGCAATTTCTCTTTGTTCTATTTCAATCGAACAATATTGCATTTTATCTTTAATCATCAACCAAGATTCCATGCAATCTTTCCACATAAGACAATGTTTTTCAAAAGGGACATGGGGAAACTTTTTAAGGCGAGAAATTATATTTTCTATACCTCGTCTTTTAGCAAAGATAAAGCGTGATTGTGACCAGATCTTTACAATGTATGGAACTGCTTTAATCATGGCAGAATCTGGAGATTTATCCAACCAAACTTTATCAGTGGCTAAAGATTCACTGGTTTTACGAAAAAACTCAGCTATTTGTTTTTCCACATAATCTTGACTGATATCCGCAATCATATGTCTTTTATCATCAAGTAAGCTACGTTTTGAAAAATAATAGCGTTCTATATCTTGCATGAAAAGCAGAATTAATGGTAAAAAATGACCTTCTAAATATCCTTCAATTTGTCCTCCAGAACGCATTGCACCTGTTAAAATGCTTGTGCCTGATCTTCCTGAGCCAATGATAAATATAGGTCTATGCTGTGATATTTCTTCTTGATTTTTTTCAATATTCATTATGCTAATAAAAATCAAATTTATTTCGATATAGCTTGAAACAATAACTCAAAAATCTGAGTACAAATTTGCATGTTGTTTGGCACTATTTTCTATTGATAAACGTGGAGTAATGCTATTGACTAACTTTTGCCATAAATTCGCATTTGAACAAGATTTTTTGATTACTTGTGCCAAACTATCGGCATTTCTGACTCTAAAATGTAAGCCAGTTACATTGTTCTCTACCTTTTCTGCCATCCCGCCAATATTGCTACAGATAATAGGACGTTTATGCATAAAAACTTCTTGAATTACTAAGGGTGAATTTTCCCACCAAACTGATGGCACAATTACCCAATCTACCAACTGAATTAATTCAGGAATTTCTGATTGTTGATACTTACCATGATGAGTAACTAGATCCTTATATTTATCTAAAAATTCGCTAAATTCTGCCTGAAATTCAGGAAAACCTGTAGCGATATTGCCAAATAAATCTACATGAAAATCTTTAAATCCATTTTTTACTAGATATTCTACTGCCTGTAAAATTAACAACACTCCTTTATAGGGATTTATTTGACCAAAAAAACCAAAATGATTGCGTTTTTCCTCTGGTTCTAACTGTCGATGGGGAGCGGGGTCATAAATCTGACGACCATTCTCTAGCACCGTCATTTTATTGGCGGGCAATCCCCAATCGAGAAAACGTTGAGCTAGAAAATTACTAGGGGAGATAAATCGATCTACTAAATCTAGGTGAGCTTTGAGAAACTCTTCTCGCATCCTAAATTGTTGCGGTGAATATTCTGGAAAGCAACCATAACAGCGATTTGGGGAGGCAGATTCACATAGTTCCTCGTTATCTTTTCGTACCATTTGCCCATCTCGATTGCAAATTAAGATAAATTCGTGAATTGTCAACACAATTTTGACATCAGGTAAAATTTGTCTGGCGATTTGGATTGCTTCGACACCTAACCGAATTGTGTGATGAAAATGAATTACATCAGGCTGTAACTGTTGCAGAAAATTTTTAAAATCGAGATACATAAAACTAAGTATCTGCTGGGATTGGTAGAAATAGTCAAACGCACCACCCCAAAATAAAGCTTCATCCTCTGAGTCGACCAGCATTTGAAACGGTGTTCCTGTATGCACCTCTCTACTATCGGGTCCTGCTGCTGCTAAGAAAAAAGGTTTGTATTCAGTATGAGCGCGAATTGCTTTAAAAAGATCGTAAGCAAAGATTTCTGCCCCTCCAGGAAAAAAATGAGGATGATTATGAACAATAATTAAAAGCTTTTTAGTTTTTGGCGGTGCGGTTATGGTCATAAGGATACGCTCAATTGCCCAATTACTATTGATGAATGCTCATTAACCGAGCTATTTGTTCTCCCCAACGCTGATGATGGAGATTTCCGTTTAATCGCCAAGCTAAACTATTGTTGTAGGAACTGTTGAGAGGAACCGACTGCCGTTCTAAATGATACAAAGTGGTATCTGCAAAATACCAACTTTCATAACCTAATTCCCGACATTTTAGACACAGGTCTGAATCCTCAAAATCTCCAATAATGTAGTCCGTAGTTAAACCTCCTACCCGGTCATAAAGCTCTTGGCGAATCATTAAACATGCGCCCGTAACCGTAGGCACTGCTCTTGATTTCTGGGCAGGCGAATAATTGCCAGGTAAGCCTTTGTAATAGTGAAGAGTTATCCAAAAAGGAAATATTGTTTGTGCAAAAAACATTCCTGCATGTTGTAGAGAACCATCTTCATAAATTAGTTTGGTGCCCAAAGTACCAATTTTAGGTGAACTCTGATAAAACTTAGCCATTTCTAACATCCATCCTTTAGCTTTAGGAAAAACGTCAGAGTTTAATAGCACCAAATATTCACCAGCAGCTTGACATACTCCAGCATTATTAGCTGCTGCATAACCACTATTCCTCTCCATGACGACTAATTTAATTGGCAATTGATAAAGGATGCAATGATTTAAGAGCAAGGTTCTCAATTCTTCCTCTTGCTCAGGGGAGTCAAGGACATAAATTATTTCACACTGCTTAATAGCAGGATCGTTTGCCATAGTTGCCAACTGTACTTTGATAAAATCGAGTCGGCGATATAAAGGAATAACAATTGAAACTAAAGGTTGTGCTATAGGTTTACCAATAACTGTTACATCTCTAATTCTTACTTGCTCGATACATAGCTGTTGTAATTTATATCCTGCTGGAGCTATGCAGTTAGTCAACATCTGCTCAGATACTTTATTGGGGTTAGCAATTTGCATTAATTGCTTGCGAGCATTATAAAAATCACTGTATTTAACATCGGGAACTATTTCGACTTCAATATTACCTCTAAGCCTAATTAAAAAGCGAAAACTGTGTAAATCGGCAAAATCTTGAATTGATTGACGAATTGACTCTGATACTGTGATGTATGAACAAAAACCCAACTTTTCCTCAAAGTCACCGTAACGGGTATTTTGTACAAACGTATTGACATCTTGTCGCTCTAAACGATAGATATCTTGACTAGGTATATCAAAAGAAAAGCCTAAAGCAGAAATAGCCGTAATTTTCTCCAGCATTTGATAAGGATCGTGCAACCATCCACTGATAAATAAACCATCATATTTAAGAGGGATGATATAGTCGATAAAAATTTTGAATGGTAAATTAGGCTCAACATAATTAGAAGCAGGAATATCTATAAAGTGTTGCAGTTTTCTTAATAAATTTCCTGCCTCTAGTTTATGATTCTGAGGAATGAGCTTGATTACCGAATTGCTTAAAGACTCTCGAATTAGGTTTTGCTGCTCATTAGGCTTGATTTTGAGATGTTCTATAAATTCTAAGCTATAAGACTTTTGAGAAACTTTTCCTTCAATTACTATAGGAGAATTACGATCGTCAATACAAATACGATAACTATCCTCATTCTCTAAATATAGATTTTTGGCAAAACATGCTACACCAGCAACTTGTCGGTCAGTAATTTGGAAAAAGTTAGCTTGTGCCACTGCATATTTTCGCTCAGAACAAACTAAGATTGTAGTTTTGTTGAATACCAAGCAGCTATCTACAGTAACTTCCAAATATAAAATGCTAGGAGATAGCCAACAACCATAATTGAGAATTGATTTATTGTCTAGAAAATTATCTCGAAAACTATCTAATAGTAGATTACAAGAAATAACATCTAGCTCTTCTTTTCTTAATTCAGCAAATAGTAAGTTGACATCTAGATCCTTAAAGATTTCTAGATGATTATTTGTATTATTGATTTTTTTATCAATTATGTTTGCAGCAAAATTTTCCAAGAGTAATTTGATTTTATTGTTTTGATGATTGATAAATCTTTCTGTTTGACTTTTTTTATAAATGAGTTGATTGATTTTTTGTTCTACCTCTAACCAATCAGGATATAATTCTTGAACTCGTCGATACGATAATATAGCCCGCTCCCATTTTTCCTGTAGGGCATAAGTTTTACCTAATACGTAATGTAAAGGATAAAAATTAGAATATAATTCTAGACCTTGGTAGCAGACATCAACTACCTCTTCAAGCTGTTCTTGTTTTAGTAATTGTTTGGCTAAATTACAATACAGCCAATCAGGTTGCTTGGGCTCCAAGCTAATTGCTTTTCGATACTTTTCAATACAGTTTATGGTATTTTGTTGTTTTTCATATACCAAACCAATTGCACGGTGTAATTCTTCTGATTCTGGATGTCTAATTAAAGCTTTGTTTCCTTGTTCTAGTCCTTCTTTAAAACGCTCAAGCTGTGCCAATAGATGAATTACATTGCTATATAACCAAGTAGGCTGATTATCATCTAATTTAATAACTTCTAAATAATAAGCGATCGCCTCTTTTAGATTGCCTTCTTTCTGATTAGCTATAGCTTTATTTTGTAGGTATCCAATTTTTTGATGAATATTATCTTCCTGAGCATTTATTATCATTAAAATTGTTGATCTTAATATATTTAATTAAGGATCTAATTTGAGTGCTAATTTAACATTATTTATTTTTATTGTCATTGGTATAATTACGGATTCTGACAGATATTTGCAACTTTTTAGAGAGCAAAATACTCAACTAATAGACATCTCTAAAACCTAATCAACAGATAAATGTAATAAGTATAGTTACAATTAGTATGAGGAGTATCCTTTAGAAGACCTGTCTTAAAAATAGAAGCCAAAACAAGGTAAATTCGTATATAGCGTTTTTCAAATAAGTGAGGTACAAATTATAAACTTAGTCAAAAATCTTAAAACCTCTATTCCCTATTCCCTATTCCCTGTTCCCTATTCCCTGACTCCACCAAGGTGTATCTCATTAATACGAGAAACGCTATATCATTCTATTTTTATCCCTGAGTTGTGAACGATAGTTCATGGCATCTCTTGCATCAATAGCTTGCTATTATTTTTTCCCTTTTACCTTTACCCTTTTACCTCTTTCTCAATTAGTTCATTATGATTCGTGCCAGAAATCTAGTGTGTGAGAGTAAATTTGGCAATATTCATTCTCAATTTTCAATTGCTGACTAGGGAGATCTTAGTATGATTTTCGACTCAACAAAGGTATCGTCAAGATCTTCAAAAATAATAGTAGATATTTCAAATTCATTGTGAGTGATGCTTAAAATAGCATCTCCAATTCCATTGCTGGTGACTTGATAATTCAAAATTTTGTCTCCTCCAATTTCACGCAAAACAATTCGATCTTCATCGGTAAAACCCTTAACCGAAGATATACCAGAAGAATTGAAACCATCTTCAATAAAGAGTAAATAGTCTGTAGCGTTGTCAGTGTCAGAAAAGTCCAAAATATCAAAATCATTGGCTTGAGAACGCCGCTTAATCAAGAAGTCAATACCATTACCACCAATTAAAGTATCACTGCCGTAGTCTCCATGAAGACGGTCGTCACCACCTGCTCCATAGAGGATGTCGTTTCCTGAACCTCCATGAAGACGGTCAAAACCATCTTCTCCATAAAGTATGTCGTTTCCTAAACCTCCATAGAGAAGATCGTTACCACCTTCTCCATAAAGTATATCGTCTCCACTGCCACCAGCTAGAGTATCAGTTCCGTCACGACCTCTAAGATCGTCATTGCCATCACCACCATCAATCTTAGTTTTGGTGTGGGTGGTATCTTCTGAATATGTGGGTGAATAAATTAAGTCATCGCCTTCTTTACCATCTATAACTAAATTCTCTTGGAGAAGATATCTGATGATATTAGACTCGGAATCACCAACTATAGTTTCTTCAATGATAGACATAATTACATGATTAAATTCCAATTTCTTGATTCCTTTTTTTAGTAGAAAATCAATGTGACCTATACTTGTAATATTTAATTTCTAAGTGCTTCAAATGAGCCAAATAGAGATTTTCATTAAAACGGCAAAGATCACTTATAGCTGTGATTTCGATCAAATACTTCTACAAAAAAAACTCTATTGAATCTAGTCAATTAACTGCTGCATCATTTTGTCAATATTTTGCTTAACTTTTTCCGGGCTATAAGCAGCGATCGCCTTATGAGCATTTGTGGATAAATAACTCCAAAGATTTTCATTTTCGTGAAGACGCAATATTTGCTGAGCAAAATCCTGAGTATTATTGGCTTCTAGAATATCTTGTTCCGGTACTAAATTCATCCCTTCAGTACCGATCTTAGTAGAAACTACAGGCAGAGCATACTCCAAACTATGACCAATTTTTCCTTTCATTCCTGCGCCATATCTTAATGGGGAAACCGATAATCTATGACTTAAAAAATAAGGACTGACATCGTCAATATATCCCATAACTTGAATGCGATCGCTAGCTAAATTTGTCACCTCTGAGTTGGAGTTACTACCTAGTAAGGTAACTTGAATATTGGGTTGTTGTTGCCATACCAAAGGCATGATTTCTTGGCATAACCATAACACTGCATCAACATTGGGTGGATGATTATAGTTCCCAATAAATAGAAGTCCTGAGCGTTTATCAAAACTGGGGATACTACCTTGATAAGGAATATGAATATTAGGAACGACTGCTACTCGATTTGCCAATTGATCCTGTAAAATTTCTTTTTCTATTGAAGTAACAGTAATCGTTAAATCGGACTGATGGGCTATTCTTAATTCTCTTGTATGCATATCAATCCAGTCTGGTACGGCTGTGGAGTTGGGATTTGGTGCTAATTCCCAAGCTCTTTTTAAGCGTAAATAGTGTAAATCAATAGTGTCATAGATGATTTTAATTTCTCTTCTTTGTTGAATTAAAGATACATATTTTTCATTGAGTTCGGGACGGCAAATCCAGGCAATATCGATTAGAGATAATCGAGCATTTATTTGCTTCTCGATAACTTTGCTATAACCTTGCTGAATATATAAAACTTCTACTTGCAAATTTTCTAGTATCGAAGTGTAGGGTTGAGCCTTAACGCCATTATCAGCGGCAAAAATTACATGAAAATTTAGTGATTTAAATATTTTTATGAGTTCAAATAACCGACGTGAACCTGATTCTTGATCATAGCAGGGCATATAGCTATCGATCACTAAAATTGTTTTGTGTCCCAAATATTTTCGGGTGGCTTTAGCTACATTGGCAATACCAATATTGGGTAAATAATTATTTTTGTTGAGAACAGTATGCCATTTTTGCTGAAATTTAGTGGCATTAACTACTTGATATTGCTTGGCACCACTATCAGTCGAAGTACCGGAGCTAACTCCTTCATAGTGAATTACTTCTGAATGGGGTTGATACATAACCTTTAACCCCAATTGATGACGAATAGCAAAGCAAAGATCAGTATCTTCATAGTAAGCGGGCGCAAAATCTCTTTCAAACCCATTTAAACGCTCAAAAATTTCTTTTCTAACCATTAAACTGGCTGCCGAACAGTAATCTACGGGACGCAAAAAATTATACTCAGGAGCATTGGGATTATCTTTTCTGCCATAGTTCCACCCCGAAGCATCTTGCCAAATAATTCCCCCTGCTTCTTGCAGAGCACCGTCAGGATAGATTAGTTTTGAGCCAACCGCACCTACTTGCGCATCTTCTTTTAGAACTTCAATCAGACTTTCAATACAGTTGGGTTGGATTTCAGTATCGTTATTGAGGAAATAAAGATACTTCCCTCTAGCCATAGATGCACCCAAATTACAAGAGTGAATAAAACCCTGGTTAGATTGATTGTTTACTAAATTGATGGCGGGAACTGTTTCTAAGATCTCTTTTGTCTGATCTGAAGAGCAATCATTAATCAGAATGATTTCTACTGCCGTAGAATCAGCTACATTTAAGGCGATCGCCTTAAGGCACTGTAGACTATAGCCTAGCTGATTGTAAACAGGAATGATGATTGAAACTTCGGGATATTCACTATGAGTTAAGAGCTGTCGTAATTCAGCAGCCAAAGTTGGAAAATCAGCTTGATTAATCTTTAATTCCCCTGAAGATTGCCTGGCATAACTCTGGAGAATCTTGTCAACATCGCAGTCAGGATCTTGTTTCAGCAAAGCTTCCTGCAAGCGAGTCATAACTTCAATGTTTTTAGGCTGCACTTGCAGTGCCATTTGATAGGTGACGATCGCCTGCTCTAGTTGTTCTTTACTCGCTAAAATGTTTCCTAATTGGAGATAAAGTTCAATATTTGCTTTATCGATCGCTAGGGCTTGATGATATATTTCGGGGTTATTTGGGTCTTGTTTTAAAGCCAGCTGAAAATGCTTTAAAGCTTGCTCTCGATCTTGTTGACTTCTCTGATATAAAGCCTCACCTAGCCTTTGCTGAATATTAGGTAAATCTGACTGTATCTGAGCCGCTTTCTGTAAGCAAGTGACTGCTCGATCCCATTTATTTTCCTTGGCTAAAGCTTCAGCCAAATTATAGTAGGACCAAGGAAAATCAGGATTGAGTTTGATCGCATTTTGATAGATTGGGATGGCTTCTGCCCATCGCTTTAACTGAATTAGGGCATAGCCCAAATTATTATAAGACCAGGAAAAATCAGGATTAAACTGTATCGCATCTTGATATGCTGATATTGCTTCGGACCATTTTTTTAAATTACTTAAAACATCGCCCAGGTGATGATAAGCTCCAGCATGATCGCTCTTATATTGAGTTGTTTTCTGATAACAAAGAGCAGCTTTGGACCATTCCTGCTTCTGACTGTAAATATCGCCTAAACGATAATATAATTCAGGAGCATCTTGCTTGTACTTAAGACCCTGCAAATAACAAGCGATCGCTTGCTCTATAGCTCCAGATTTAGTTAATGACTCTCCTAAACCAAGATAAGCACTAATCAAGTCGGGTTGTTTTTCGATTGCTCGACGATAACAATTAATGGCTGACTCATATTTTTTCCAGCTAGCTAGATTTTTGCCTAGTTCTAACAACTCTGTTGCTGTAACTCCCTTACTTTCTAGAGCGATCGCCTGGAACAAATAGTCTGTGGATTTTTCTTGTTCTCCCACTTGAGCTAAAGCTCGAGCTAAAGCACGATATGCTTTCGCCATCTGAGGATTGAAGGTGATCGCCTGTTGATAGTGCTGAATTGCCTCTGACCACTGTTGTTGTTCAGTAGCTAAAATACCCAAATCATAATATTTTTCAGCGGAATTGGGCTTTGATTCAACCAGATTTGACTTGGTCTCAATCGATTGAGGTGTTTTTAGTAATGAATTTTGATGACGTACGGAAGATAATTGCGTTGTTTTTGATAACGAACTTGTTTCAGGGTTGGTTGAATGGGAACTAGCTTGAGTTGAGTTAGTTAACTGAAGAATGAGTCGAAAATATTTAGCAGCTTCCTCCCATAATTCTAGCTGCTCGCAAAGAGAGACAATTTCTTGATAAATTTCTATCCTTTGAGAGTCAGAGATTACTCCGCCGTACAACGACGGACACATGCGGCGAACCGAATCGCCTTTGTGCTCTGACCGTTGGTCAATTTTCGTGGCTTCAAGATATTGTTGTAGGGCGGCTTTTAGATCCCCCTGTTGTTGTAATGTTTTTGCTCTGTACAGATAGTCATCGATAGATTGTTTAGACGGCGTTTCTAACTCTTGAGCTTTAGCTAGACAGGCTTGGGCTTTTTGTGGTTGTTGCTGCACTTGCCAAACTTTAGCTAAATGTCGATATACTCCTAAAAATTTAGGGTCAATATTAAGTGCTTGCTGATAATAAGCTATGGATTGTTGCCATTGTTGTTGCTGGGCGTAGAGAGTACCCAAGTTTGCGTATGCTTCGGCAAAATCTGGCTCTATGGCGATCGCCTGACGATAGTAACCAATGGCTTCTTTTGCTTGACCGGTTTTTTGGAGAGCATCCCCCATGAGCTTATGAGCTTTGGCTAATTTCTGATTAATCGCGATCGCTTTCGCACAGGCTTGAATTGTTTCTTGCCAATGTTGCATCTGCCAGTGAGCTTGTGCCTGATTTAGGCAAACTTGTGCCTCATCTACTTTGATCATCTTTACAGATTAGATATTAGAAAAATTTTAGTTATCAGTTTTAAGTAGGTGGGTGAAATTAAATATAAAAAGGTTTTTGCCGGGGTTAGGGGTTAGGGGATGGGTGATAGGGAAAAGATTAACTACCTGGGTTTTATAAATTATTATGCCTACCTACTTAGTAACTAACTAACCGCAAAATTTAACACTTAAAACTACTGATTGCCCAGTGAATCTTAATATTTACAGCTTAGTAAAAATTTTTTTTTAATTGCCGTTACTCGTTACTTTTTACTCGTTACTTAAAGCGTCTCTATTATTTAACTCCCACACCTTTTTTCCTTCATCCAATTGATGCTCGATATTTAGGCAATTTCGCGAGTTTACGTTTTTGATAGTGGACAGTTATATTCGAGAAAACACGGTATTTTAAATAGGGCGATTGGCTTCGCCAGTGCGCTTTGCAGAAATAAACCATGGCGTTTGAGCAAAAATTAGACATTTACTTGAGATCGCGTTTTACTCTAATAGTATTAGTCTCAACAGAAGAAGAACGCGCATTACATAGCGTTAAACAAGTTTGCGATCGCGCTAAACGTCCTTGTCTTGGTTGGGATGTTGCTGATGGCTTTCAAGCAATCACTAATTGGTCTGTTTCAATACCGACCGCCCACGATCCTTTTTCCGCTTTAAAACAGATAGAGCAAGCTGATAGTGATGGTTTATTTGTCCTCAAGGATTTTCATGATTGCTGGAGTAACCCCCAATTTAAGCGCAAACTCCGCAGCGTTGCCCAAAAGCTTAAATTTAGTAAGAAATCGATTCTAATTACTGTACCTTCGGTAAAAATTCCTCTGGAGTTGAGAGATGAAACGGTAATCATTGAGTTTCCTTTACCCGAAACTAATGAGCTAGAAACCGTACTACAAAGATTAAGTCAGACTCCAGGAGTGCGAGTAAACTTAACTAAGTTAGGCAGAGAAAAACTGGTACAGGCAGCTTTAGGATTGACCGCAGCCCAGGCACAACGAGTATTTACCAAAGCTATTGTGAGCGATGGGGTCTTAGATGACCGCGATATTAATTTAGTTATTGAAGAGAAGAAACAAATTATTCGCGAGAGTCAGGCGTTAGAATTCTATACCATTCATGAAACTCCAAGAGATGTGGGCGGTTTAGCAGTTTTAAAGGAATGGTTGCGGTTGCGCAAATGTGTCTTTTCCCAGGCAGCTCGTAACTATGGCTTACCAGCCCCCAAAGGTATCGCTCTGATTGGTATTTCTGGTACGGGTAAAAGTCTCGCCGTCAAGATGATTAGTAGTATATGGCGGTTACCTTTACTTCACCTAGAACTGGGTTCGTTATTAGGCTCTTTGATAGGGGAATCAGCAGCAAGAACTCAAAGGGCATTACAGTTAGCCGAGAGGGTTGCCCCCTGTATTCTCTGGATTGATGAGATAGAGAAAGCTTTTGGCGGTCGTGATGACGGAGTCAGCAAACGGTTATTGGGCACAATTCTGATCTGGATGCAGAACAAGACAGCACCTTGTTTTGTAGTTGCTACTGCCAATAATATTTCTAATTTGCCTCCAGAGTTATTACGAAAAGGACGCTTTGATGAGATTTTCTTCCTCGATTTACCCACTGTAACTGAGAGACAGGAGATTCTGAACGCACATTTAAGTAAGCGAAATAGATTACCTAAAGATTTCGATGTTGCCATGTTAGCAAGGCAGTCTGAAGGTTATGTCGGGGCAGAAATAGAACAGGCAATTATTGATGGGATGTATTTCGGATTTAATCAGGGGCGGGAGTTTACAACCAAAGATATTTCTCATGCTCTCAAACGTCAAGTACCTTTATCGGTTTCTCAGCAGGAAACCATTACCGAATTACGGAATTGGTTGAAAGAAGGTAGGGCGCAGTCGGCATCTTTTGAGGAGATAAAGGAAGCCGAACAGCAGTTTGTGCCTTTGCAGTCGAAAATTGGAAGTTGACATCCTCCCGCCACTAAACCATATTCTAAGTTTGTCATTTAAGATAGAGAATATATTGAAAATATATTTGAGAAGTTGAAGCTTCTTTAAACCCTCTTGGTGTTTGACTTCTGAAATTCAGATACGTAAGCTTTGTTATATAAGATAATTTATCATCCCATCTCTAATTAAAATCATGATTGCCATTTTAGATAAAGAACCCCAAACCTATCAAGGGCAATTTGGCGAGTATACAATCACCAAAAAAGATCGCATAGAAGTTATTATCTATCGTGCAGGACTAGTTATTGCCGCAGCTAGTTTTGCGATCGCCAGTAATCTATTCTTTGCCCAAGGAGAAGCAGCTTTACCAGCTATTACCCCCTTATTTGCGCTGTTTACTTTAGGCTTGGGAGTTAGCTTAGTCTATATTCATATATACATGAAGCCTTTACATCGATTACTGCAAGGTTTTTGGATTATTGGGACAGTTGCCACAATTGCGATCGCTACTCAAAGCAATCAACCTTTAGCGCTATATATCTACAATCATCCTCTAACTTTGTTTGGTACAGGCTTTACCTTTGCTGCTTTGACGGGAATTTATTTCAAAGAAGCTGCCTGTTTTAATCGTATGGAAACCAAAATCCTGACTCCCATCGTCCCATTACTATTATTAGGGCACATGACAGGAATCATTCCTGTGGCAATGGAACAAGCATTATTGGGAATTTGGTCAATTGGCTTTAGTGTCTTTGCAATTAGAAAAATGATCCAGATGATTGATCCAGATATCGGCGATAAGTCCGTATTTGCTTATTTGAAAGAGCAAGAAAACAAGAAGCTCAAATTAAATAACTAACAATATCTAATTACTTGCTATGTGGTTGTAAGGAGTTAAAAATAACTTTTTCTCCTCTAGTCTGCGTCTAGTCAAACCAGGAAATACCACCAAGCGACCTCCTTGATGAGCTTTATTCCAACGAGGAAATTCGTTGGCAGCCCCTGCATAATCCCCAGCGTTAAGTTTTCTAATTAAGGTGCTATTGGTTAGTATGCCTGTGCCTGCATTAAAAACTAAGGAAGTTAATGCCCCTAACTGATGAGGATTTACGTCTACTTTTACATGGGACAAGACAATACTTTGAATATGGTACAATTCCTGCTCTAAAGCAACATCAGCCTGAGCTTGGCTAATATACTGTCCCATGGTGACAGTTCTACCGTTAATTCTCGTTTGTCCATAACCAATCACTGGTAAACCACTAGTATCAAAATAAGAATAGGAACGAAAGCCTTCAAACTGTTTTACCAAATTTAGGGTAGCAGGTAGAACTTGAAGATTTGAAGCGATAATTGTCTCCTTTTGAGGAATATTAGGTGTATTATCGCCATGCAGCTTATTCATCTTTGATTGACTACTAGCATTAGTATTTTTGTCAAATTCATCAGCAGCTTGAGAGCTAAGGGTGAATACCCCAGAGAAAGTCAAAGCCAATCCCAAAATTATTGCTGAATGGTGGTATTTTTTGATATTGCTAGTTGTCAAAAACATATTGAATTTTTTATGAGTATTATTGCTTAAGTAAATGTGCAGTTTATATTCATAACTGATTTCTGTAAAAAACTATGTAATCTCAAATTAACCACGATGGTTAAGTTTATAAGAATAGCTCTTTGCTAATACCTTTAAGTACTAAACTGTTGCTCTAGTAGGTGCATGCCACAATTTACCGAGCAAAATAGTATCTGAAATCAACAAAAAGATAATCAGTATATCGCTGAACGTCAATAGCAAATAGTAAATAGCTCAAAAGTAATCGCCAATTTTTTCAATTCAATTTAGAACTTAAATATGCTTAGAAACGAACAGAAACAAGAGCTGAAGCAATTGAAAGACAGTTCTGCGTGTATTATTATTGGCGGCGGAATTTCAGGATTAATTATTGCTACTCTCCTACAACGTAGAGGGATGAAAGTGACAGTGTTAGATAAAGGAAGAGGAATAGGCGGACGTTTGGCTACCCGTCGTATTAACTATTCAGAAGATATTGAAGGAGTATTTGACTATGGTGCGCAATATTTCAGTGTCAAACAGCCAGAGTTTCAGGTTTGGGTTGATGATTGGTTAAAACAGGGAGTAATCAGAGAATGGTGTAGAGGTTTTGGTAAAGTAGATGGCAAATCCCGTTACTGTGGCGTTAAAGGTACTCGTAGTATCGCTAAGTATTTAGCTCAAGATTTAGAGGTTCACACTAGTACTAGAGTAGTTAAACTCAATTACGAAACTCAATGGTTAATAGAAACAGAAGAGAATCAGCAGTTTCGGGGGGATATTCTCGTTATGACACCTCCTGTACCTCAATCTCTAGACTTATTAGACAATTCTCAAATAGATTTAGCAACATCAATTAGAACATCTTTGGAACAAATTAGTTACCATCGGTGCATTGCTGTATTAGCTCTGCTAGAAAAACCCAGTAGTATTCCTACTCCAGGGGGTTTAGCTCTTGAAGATGAATCTTTGGTTTGGCTAGCTTCTAACTCTCAAAAAGGCATTTCCCCCAATGGTTACGCAATCACTCTCCATGCTTATCCACACTTTAGTGATACTTACTGGAATTACAGTGATACAGAAATTGCTCAAAAATTACTTGGGGCTGCATCTTCCTGGATTAACTCGCCCGTAATTAAATATCAAGTACATCGTTGGCGTTATAGTTTGCCGAAAACATTTTATAGTAAACCTTATTTAGCCTTGCCAGAATTACCTTTAGTTATGGCAGGAGATGCTTTTGTTTCTCCTAAAATTGAAGGTGCCGTGTTGTCTGGAATTGCTGCGGCTAGATATATATTACAAGAATCAATCTAATAAGACTTATCTTTAAAGCTAAAAGCTAAAAGCTAACGGCTAAGAGCTATTGAATAATTAGATCGTCTAATTCGCTGTAGTCAGGTAGTTTAGTATCAATCTGCTTTCCGTTGCGAATAACAAGGCGATCGCTTTGTGGACGGGATAATAACTCGCTAAAGTAACGGGCAGAAAAAATAATTAAATCGGCTGAATTCCCTGCTAATATTTTTCCTTGATTGTTTAAACCCATTAAACTTGCGGGAGTCTTGGTCACGCTCTCGATCCAATTAGCATATGGGGTATCTAGATGAGCAATTCTAACTGCTTGTTCAAATACTTCCAACACATCATGATCGCCAAAGCCAAAAAAGGGATCGCGACAATTATCACTGGCAAAAGCCACTGGAATATCATGTTGTTGTAATTCCTTGACTCTGGTTACACCCCGCCAATAAGGAGTTACTGCTGCTTGACGATCCTGCAAATATAGGTTGCACATAGGCAAACTAACAACGGCGATCTTAGCTTGTTTAACTAGGTCAATGGTTTTGTGAAGTACTTCAGGAGACTGTACTGCTAGACTACAGCAATGTCCACAAGTTATATGATTCTGAAAATTATGACGTAGTTTAGCCTGAGCGATCTTTTGCAGACATAAAGAATGTGGATCGCCGTTTTCATCTGCATGAAAATCTAGATCGAGATTTCTCTCTTTGGCTAAGGTAAATATTGTATCTAATTGAGTATTTAAATCGGGATTTTGATAAGCAACCCCGCCTAAGATACCGCCCATGTCAGCAATTTTATCTGCTAGTGCTATTCCTTCAAGAGTTTGATAGTAGTCTAAGCTAACCAGACTCACTGCTTGTAAGGTGATTTTATCCTGCCAAGCTGTCTGTAAGTTTTGGAACACATCTAAGCTAATCTGTGCTTGTTTTCCATAGGAATCTATGTGGGTACGAATTGCTTTTGTACCATGGGCATAGCTACACTTTAAGCCAAATTCCAAGCGACGGTAAACATCTTCAGGTTGCCAATACTTTTCCGCATCGGCGATCGCTCTATCCAAAGCCATATCAAAAGTACCATCAAGATTAGGCGATCGCTCCCAGATATGCCCTTTATCTAAATGAGTATGAACGTCTACAAAGCAGGGTAAAACTATCTGATGTCGTAAATCTAAATAGGGAATTGATTCTGCTTTAACAGTATTGGCGGCTGAAACTTGCTCGATTTTGCCATTACTAATTTTTAAGTCAACTAGATATAAACCTTCTCTTGTCTGATGCCGACAATTATCTGACTCAATGAGACAATTTGGAACATGAGCATTTTTTAACCAGTAAGATTTACTTTTAAAAACCATCAATAATTAACTTTCAATGTTTAAATCTAGTTGATAAATTTCTCTTCGAGATAGAGAAGTTAACTTAGCGAGATGACGACTAGCTTGCGATCGCGTCATGCCCTGATCTAATAGCTGTTGTAATTCAATTTTTAGTTCTGCTTCCGACATCATAAGATTATTTTCTGCTGCCCCCCTGAGCACTAAGGTATATTCTCCCTTAGGTTGGCGCAGCTCGGTATATAAAGCGATCGCCTCAGCAATACTTCCGCGCCAGAACTCCTCATGTATTTTAGTTATCTCCCGTCCCAGAACAATTTCTCTTACTCCTAGAGCTATTTCTAAATCTTTCAAAGTTTTAACTAAACGATGGGGTGCTTCGTAAAACACGATAGTACGAGTTTCGTTACGTAATAACTCTAGTCTAGCTTGGCGGTCTTGCTCTTTCTGGGGCAAAAAACCTTCAAAAATAAATCTATCTGTGGGCAAACCCGATGCAGCCAAGGCACTGATAACTGCTGTACCACCAGGAATAGGAATCACTCTAATATTACTGGCGATCGCCTCTCTTACCAATTTATACCCAGGATCAGAAATACTCGGCATTCCCGCATCCGTGACTAGAGCAATATTTTTTCCTTGTTTAAGGTGGGATATCAACTCTGGAATTCGAGAGTTATGATTATGTTCGTGGTAACTAATTTGAGGCTTGTCAATTTGTAAGTGTTGCAATAATTTACCAGTTCGACGAGTATCTTCAGCAGCAATTAAATCTACTTCCCTGAGAATGCGCGTCGCCCTTAGAGTAATATCTTCTAGGTTCCCGATGGGAGTGCCAACAAGATACAGTTTTCCCAAATGTGATTCGTTTGTCATTTTAATTTATGTATCAAGATAGCGATTAGATTAGCCTGATTGCCCAATTTAGCTCACTGACTATACCAACTAATAACTATGAGCAAGCATTTTAACAAAGTGGCAACTTCAACTAATCAACAATAAAATTGCGGTTGTTGTCATCAACTATTGTTCTGTTCACTCTTCACTAAATTAATATTTTAATGAGCGCTAACAGTAAGCTAGGAGAACAGCTTATCTCTCTTAATCGATGTGAATTCACAGGTATTTTGACCATCAGATCTCAGGATGAGAAGCAGTGGGAAATGTTTTTCTACCGAGGTAAGTATTTATGGACAGAAGGAGGTTCTCATGTCAATCGTTCTTTACAGAGAAATCTGACCTACTATTGTCCTGAGGTAAATACTAGTTTACTTGTTTTGAGACATCAAAGTGAAATCAGATCGCTTAATTACTATTTAATTACGGTTTTACTACAAAGAAGAGTAATTAAACGAGAAAAATTAAAAGCTTTGATGGAAACTATTTGTCAAGAAATTTTCTTTGATTTATTACAAAAAGAATATCATAATTCTCTTGAATACAATATTCAAAATACATCAGCTCATTACTTACTAAAGGTTGGATTTAGCTTGTCTTTGGATTTTATCAATCTAGAACAAATGCTATTTCAAGCCCAAACAAATTGGTCTGCATGGGGTAGTAAAGGTTTAGCTTCCTGCTCTCCTCATCATGCTCCTCTCCTCAAACAATATCTAGAGTTAAAACAACAAGTACCAGATATTATTTTTACTAATATGTCTCGATTGCTTAACGGAAAAAGAACTTTAAGAGATTTAGCAATAAAGATGGATAAAAATGTTTTGGACTTAACTTGTGGATTAATCCCTTACTTTTTCAAAGGATATTTACGATTATTAGAAATTTCCGATCTACCTGAATTATATCGAACAGGCAAGGTTGAAAGATAAACAGATCTATTCTTATTGTTAAGTGAAAATATCTGCAAACTTCAACAGCTTGATGTTTTTTTTATTTATTAATACTGATATTTTTACTTATATCCACCGATGCCAAGATACAATTGCAAGACTTATAGTTTTATGTAGATAAATAAACGATTATTCTACAAAATGATATTTGCTTTACTCAATGATTTAAAAAAGCAATCTTTTACAGGTATCGCCCACGTTAGGACTAAATCAGCCGATACTCGTATACATTGGAAAATATATTTTAATAATGGTCAGCTCATTTGGGGAGACGGTGGAACTCATTCTCACCGAGCATGGCAAAGACATCTGAATAAATACTGTTCTCAGATCGACTTAAAGCAAGTTAATTTACGCAATAGTGAGCAATATAGGTGTTCCGAATATCATTGTTTAGGCATCTTACTGCAGCGCAAGCTAACTACGCCAGAGATTATCCAAGAGCTTATTGTCAGTAAAATTATCGAGGTTTTTTTTGAGCTTTTTCAACAGGAAAAGTCAATTGCTTTGGAATTAGAAAGAGAGCCATTATCACTGACTGAGCTAATAGGAGAAACAACTGGATATTCTCCCCTCAGTATTGACATTGAAATTGCTTTCAAAAAGATGCAACAGTATTGGTCTGCCTGGGTAAAAAGTGGCTTTGCCTCTGTCGATCCTAATCATGCCCCACGAATAAAGAGTAAAGAACAGTTGCTAAAAGCAGTTCCAGCAGTAGTTTATCAAAATTTCACCAAATTATTAGATGGGCGAAGAAGTCTCAGAGATTTAGCAATAAGAATGAATAAAGATCTATTGCTACTGACTAAATCAATCTATCCTTATGTATACAAAGGATTACTAGAATTAGTGGAAGTTCCCGATCGAGATACGATTAGTAGTAATGGAGCTATACCAGCTATTCCTAGTCAAGTTCAGACAAATTTGGGGACTAAACCATTAATTGCCTGTATAGATGATAGTCCTCAAGTATGTCAGATTATGAATCAGATAATTACCAAAGCTAATTATCGCTTTTTAGGAATTCAACAACCGATGCAAGCGGTTCCTAAATTAATTAGCGTTAATCCCAAGATGGTATTTTTAGATATAGGAATGCCTATTTTAAATGGTTATGAAGTCTGTACTCAAATTAGAAGAGTTTCTAAATTACAGGATATTCCCATTATCATGTTGACAGGGAATGATGGAGTCTTTGACCGAGTAAAAGCAAAAGTTTGTGGAGCATCAGATTTTCTTTCTAAACCAATTGAAATAGATAAGATTCTGCAAACTATAGAGAAGTTTTCTGAGCCTAACGTACCAATTAGAATGCTGTCCGGTTGATTTCGTTATTTGATTTAAGTTTAGTAATATTGATGAAGTAACTTATTAAATTTTCCTGGAAATTAGATTCGATTAAATCTAAAGATAGATTGCTAATTATTGTTAGTAAAAACTTTGCTGACTTCAGCTATAGTTAATTTGTCGGCTTTTATTTTTTTAAAATAGACACTAGCAAGCTAAGCTTCATTGGTAAACCATCAGTATTTTATCCTAAAGTTTTCAGGTTAATTAAATAGTGTATATGTTTAAGCCCCTGTTAGCTATTTGGGCAAAATTAAATATTGCAAATTTTATGATTTGAATTTAATCCAATAGCAATATTTCAATCAAAAAAATAT
This sequence comes from Pleurocapsa sp. PCC 7319, assembly GCF_000332195.1. Lineage (NCBI taxonomy): Bacteria > Bacillati > Cyanobacteriota > Cyanophyceae > Pleurocapsales > Pleurocapsaceae > Pleurocapsa > Pleurocapsa sp. PCC 7319. Next base: position 1,637,400 of record NZ_KB235922.1, on the reverse strand, counting down.
TTACTTGAGCTGCCATCAATTTTGTGGAATTAAATGTTATTTTAACATTTTTTTTGGGAACTCTTTAATTAATAGTCTTGTTATCTATGTTACGGAGAATATTTAAATTATGAGTAAAGTCTTAGTGGTCGATGATAGTCTAACTGACCGTCGAGTCACGACTACCTATCTTGAGCAAGCTGGCTTAAGTGTTCTAGATGTTGAAAGTGCCGAGGAAGCTCTAGAAAAATTATCACAGTATCAACCTAATCTAATTGTTTTAGATGTGGTCATGGGAGGGAAAAGTGGTTTTGAGCTATGTCGTACCTTAAAAGCAGATTTAGAGACGAAAAAAATTCCTGTTATCTTGTGTTCTTCTAAGTCTACCGAAGCGGACAAAATGTGGGGAGATGTGGTGGGTGCTGACGCTTATCTGGCTAAACCAGTAGATCGCGATGAATTAATTAATAAAGTGCAGCAACTTATTGCCAGTTAAAATTACCTACTAAATATAATGTTAAGCACATCTGCTAATTCTTTATCTCTGAATATTGCTACTAATTCTGATATTCAGTCTCACGCCAAACAAGTCCGCAAGTTTTTACAATTTCAGTTAGGGAGAAGTGAAAAAACACATAAGTCTGCGTTACAAGGTGATATCGCACTATTAGATGCAGAAATTGTCACAGAAGTAATTACGATTTCTGCTCGAGATATTTTACCTGTTCCTCAGATGTTTTATTGTGTCTTAGGAATTTATAGTTGGCGGAGTGAAATGCTCTGGATTGTAGACTTAGAAAATCTACTGGGATATCCACCTCCTATGTCCCATGGCGATACCAATCAAGATGTATTGGTGATGGTTATCCAAGTTCAAGGACAATCAATTGGATTAGTTGTTTCTAGTATTGACAATTTAATTGAACTTGATTTGGCTAAATTTAAACCTTCTTCTTCTGAAATATTTTCAGAGGATGTTTTGCCTTTTCTACATGGATATTTTACCAGTTCAGATAATGACATTATTATGCTCATTGATGCCGAAGAAATTTTTAACTTTTTCTCAATTAAGACCGAGTTTAATTATTCTCAGTAATACGTAATTTTATAGTCAAATTCAATAGTCCTCGTGACCAATTATTAGTACCAATAATTAGAAAATCAAGTAAAATATTATGGATTCAGCAAGTACTTATCAAGAACCACAGTTAACCAGTGCAACAGATGGCACAAATGGCTCAAAACCAGATATAGTTCAAAAAATCAAAAAAAGCTTATATAAGCAGGAACGCGATCGCCTGTGGAAAGTTATCAAACAGATTCGTCAATCCACAGAACAACAGGACTTTTTTAATAATGTTGTTAAAGTCGTTCAACAGGAGCTCAAAGCGGATCGTGTTTTAATCTATTCTTTTGCAGGAGAAAATACAGGTGAAATTGTTGCGGAGGCTTTAGTATCAGGTTGGACTCCTGCATTTGGGGAAACTATCGCTTGCAATTGTTTTGGAGCAGATCGAGCAGACGATTTTCTAACTCCAGGCTTTATTGCTATTGAAAATATTAACCAAGCAGAACTTACTCCTTATCAAAAACAGCTCTTGGAGAAATTCCAGGTACAAGCTTCATTGGCGTTCCCAATTGTGCTTGATTCTGTGTCCCCAAGGAGTAGAGGCTATGAACTCAATAAAGTGTGGGGACTGTTAATAGTTCAACAGTGTGACCAACCACGTCAATGGCAAGAAGATGAAATCAATTTGCTTTATCAATTGACACTAGAAATGACTCGTGTGTTGCAATCTCCCGTGCTTAGTTTCAAATCAAATAGAACCAAAGATTTGGTAACTTCAATGGGGCAGGAAATGCACCAGCAGATACAGTCAATGCTGCCAGGAATTCGTCATCATCTTAAAGCAGATCGAGCCTGGGTTTATGGATTTAACCCCGATGGTAGCGGAACCGTGATCGCTGAGTCCGTAGATTCTCAGTGGTCAGCAGCGAGTTCGGCTTTTGATTATGACGGTTTTTTGACCGCAGAAAATTGTCAATCTCAATACGTAGTCAACGATATTTACGCTCAGGATTTTCCTCGTTGTTTAATCGCCGCTTTAGAAGCCATTGAAGCAAAAGCATATATTGCTATTCCCATTAAATCTGGGGAGCGATTATTAGGGATTTTAGCAGTGTTTCAAAACTCTGATAGACGTAACTGGCAAAAGTCTGAAGTTGAGTTGATGCACAAATATAGTGCTCTATTTAACTTGCCCATGCAGCAAATAAGTTTAATCCGTCACTCTCAGTTTCAAAATAGGCAGATTAAGCACTTTGCCCAGGGAGATCTAGTAAATATTTTTTGTTCCCAAGCAGAACAATCAATGGAACAAAAACTAGAACAAATACGCCAGTTTGTGAAAGCCGATCGGACTTTAGTATATGGTTTTAATCCTGATGGTAGTGGAGAAATTTTAGCTGAGTCCGCGGATTCTAAATGGGGGAAAGCGTCTACTTCTTTTGATAGTGACTGTTTTATCACCGCAGAAAACTGTCAACCCAAGTATGTTGTCAATGATATTTATAATCAGGGCTTTGCACCCTGTTTAATTGAGCAAATTGAAGGGCTAGAAGCCAAGGCGTATATTGTAGTTCCCATTAAAATGGGCGATCGCCTGTTAGGAATGTTAGGAGTTTATCAAAATTCTGGCTCTCGTAACTGGCAAGAATCAGAAGTTCAGCTAGTAGTCGAGTATGCACCTAAATTTAACCAACCTTTAGAGCAAACACGCTCCATACGTGAGCTAAAATTCCAAGCCCAGCAAGCAGAACAAATCTCTAACCAGGATTTTCTGACTTCTATCCGCCAGAATGCTCAAGAAACGATGCAAAGCTGGCTAGATAAAATTTGTCAGTCTATGAAACTAGATCGGGCAGCAGTGTTTGCCTTTAATCCAGACTGGAGTGGCAAAATTGTAGCTGAATCTATGAGGGGTAATTGGCAACCCGCAGGGTCGGTATTAGACTATGACTTTCATTTCAAGGGTGGAGAATTTGAGCCTTGTTATATTGCCAATGATGTCCAGTCTAAAGGATTAGCCCAGGCAGTACTGGAAAAATTCGAGGCAATGCAGGCTAGGGCTTATGTTGTTGTACCAATTCATTTCAATAATCAGCTTTTGGGAGTTTTAGGAGTTTACCAAAACACTGGACCCCGTAACTGGCAAGAGTCAGAAGTCGAACAGGTCAAAGAATTTGCCTCTCGTTTTATCATGCCTCTGCAACAAACTGCTTATATGCGTAACTCAGAATTCCAGAGTAAGCAGATGGAGCAGGCATTCAAAAGAGAGAAAAGTCTCTCGAAAATTCTGGAAAAAGTTCGTTTATCCAAAGATGAGCAAGCTGTCTGGCAAATTGCTACTGATGAAGGTCGTCGCATCTTAAATGTTGACCGTGTAGCTATCTATCGCTTTAATCCTGACTGGAGTGGGAATTTTATTGCCGAGTCTGCTGCCCCAGGGTGGTCAGATCTGACTAAAATAATTCCCTTTATTGAAGATACTTTTCTGCAAAATACCAAAGGTGGTCGTTACAAAAACGGTGAAACCTTTGCTGTAGAAGATATCTATTTACAGGGTCACAAGGAATGTCATATTGAACTGTTAGAACAAATGGAAGCTAGAGCCTATGCTCTCGCGCCCATCTTTATTGCGGACAGTGATATGTTTGGCAGCAAAAAGCTTTGGGGTTTAATAGGCTGCTATCAAAATACTGCTGCATATCGTTGGCAAGATTATGAAGTTGATACCTTAAGGCAAATTGGTTTGCAAGTTGGAGTTGCTATGCAGCAGATCAATTATATGACCAGGCTGGAAAAACAATCTGAATTAGAAAAAACCAGCAATAAAATTAGTGAGCAGATTCGTACCGCCAAAAATATTGATGAAGTTTTCAAGGTAACAACTCAAGAAGTTCGTCAAGCTCTAAAAGCTGATCGTACTGTAGTCTATCAGTTTAATCCTGATTGGAGTGGTCAAGTAGTAGCTGAATCAGTAGCTGGTGATTGGGTTTCACTGTTAATAGAACAAACTGAAGATGAAGTTCTTAGTGGCGATCGCACTCAAAGTAATCGCTGTATTCTCCGTAAATGGTCTACTGGGGATATTACTGAAACCGACACCTATTTGGAACGAACTCAAGGTGGCAAATATACCACTGAAGGTAAAAAATATACCGCTATAAATGATATTTACACTCAAAATTTCCCTCCTTGCTATATCAAGTCATTAGAGAAATATCAAGCCAGAGCTTATATCATCGCTCCTATTTTTAGAGAAGACCAATTGTGGGGATTATTAGGAGTCTATCAAAATTCTGGTCCTCGTATGTGGGAAACAATAGAAGCGGATCAAATGGCACAGTTAGCCAATCAATTAGGAATCGCGATTCAGCAGCTTGACTATTATGAGCAATTACGGATTCAGTCAGAAAATCTGAGCCAAACTCTAGACCGAGAAAGAGCAGCTAAAGAAGATCTCCAAAAGCAAGCGGTTGAGATGCTCAGAACTGTTAGACCGGCATTTAGCGGAGACCTGACTGTTAGAGCTAATGTTACCGAAAACGAAATTGGGACAATTGCTGGAGCTTATAATACCACTCTCGATTCTTTAAAAGGAATTGTGGAGCAGGTACAGACAGCCGCTTTACAAGTAACTGAAACTACGGGTTCTAGTAGCAATGCCATCCAAGGTTTGTCTTTACAGTCTGAGAGACAGTTGCAGGAACTTCAGGAAGCATTAGACAGAGTCCAAGCGATGATCGATGCTTCCACCGTAACTACCGAAAACGCCCAAAAAGTGGAAGTTGCTATTGAACAGGCTAATCAAACAGTACAAGCCGGCGATAAGGCAATGAACAATACTGTAGATAGTATCGCTAGTATTCGGGAAACTGTTGCTGATGCCGGGAAACGAGTTAAACGTTTGAGTGATTCTTCCCAGAAAATTTCCAAGGTAGTCAGCCTAATCAGTAGTTTTGCTACTCAAACTAACCTTTTGGCATTAAATGCTGCTCTGGAGGCAACTCGTGCAGGAGAATACGGTAAAGGATTTGCGGTAGTAGCTGATGAAGTTCGCAATCTATCCTTGCAATCTACGGAAGCGACTACGGAGATTGAAAAACTCGTTAGGGAAATTCAAGAAGAAACACAAGAAGTAGCTGCTGCGATGGAAGCTGGTGTCGAGCAAGTTGCTGAAGGAACGAATCTGGTTAATGAAACCCGTGAAAGCTTAAACGAAATTGTTGCTGCCACGGCAGAAATCAAGGACTTGGTTCAAGGTATTACCAGTGCTGCCAATGTACAAACTCAAGAAGCGGCATCCGTAACTCTAGTGATGGGTCAAGTAGCGGAAATTGCTAATGAAACTTCTCAAGATTCGGGCAAAATTTCTGTTTCCTTCCAAGAGCTAGAGAAACTGGCACAAAATCTTCAAGCAAGCGTATCTCAGTTCAAAGTCAAGTAAGAGTCAGAAGTTCTAACCATTGAATTCTGAAGTAGAAATTATCTATTTCAGAATTCAGATTTTTTATTTTTAAACAGCAATTATATTTAAGAGAATTATTCGACGATGATTACCGACCCCAGTATTCGCGACCAAGCCTATCAATACTTTTTGGAAGAAGCTCCCGAATTATTAGAAACTATAGAACAAGAATTATTTGCCATCAATGATGGTGAGATTGAACTAAGCGATCGCCCTCTAAGAGTGAACAAGCTGATGCGAGCGACCCATACTCTTAAGGGAGGAGCAGCTAACGTGGGGTTGGAAACGATCAAAACCGTCGCTCATTCTATGGAGGATGTATTTAAGGCTCTCTATAATCCTGAGTTAGAAATTGATATTCAAACCAAAAAACTTCTCTATGCTAGTTACGATTGTCTCAGGATTCCCCTAACTGCTGAATTTAGTAAAGCTCCGATTGATCGAGAAGAAATTCTTAATCGGGCTGCTGGTATATTTGCCGAATTGACGGAAATCTTTGGCGACTATCTCAGCGATCAAGATGCTTTCCCTACTTCTGAAGAATTAGGCTTAGATGTAGTTGAATCTTTCTTTGAATCTGTAGTTCCCGAAAGAATTGAGGAATTATCAACAGCTTTAGCCGAAGGTGATAATGCCAATATGGCTGAGGTGTTACAGTCTCAAGCCGAAATATTTTTGGGTCTATCACAATCTCTTAATTTATCTGGTTTAGGAGAAATCGCCCAAACCATTTTAACTGCCTTAGAAGTCAATCCCGATCTGGTTAAGGAAATTACCCAAGCAGCGATCGCCAATTTTCAGCAGGCACAACAGCAGGTCATGGCAGGCGATCGTGATCGAGGAGGAGAACCTTCTGTGGAATTGCAGCAATTTACTGGAGCTTTAGGCGTTGGTAATCCTCTAGAGGTCGTAGCAGAAAATAATCAACTGGATTCAGAAGAATCAGCAGCAGTTCTAGATTCTGATTTAGCGGCAGAAGATTCAATATTTTCTATGCCCATGGAAGTCATTGAGGATGCAGAAGAACAAGAAGAAGCTGCTGATATTTTTGCTTCTGAGTCTTTAGCAGAGGAATTTACAGATGCTCCCGAATCTGAGTCTATGGAGTTTGATAATAATCAAGATTCGGGAGAATTAATGACCCAAATTTGGGGCGAAGAACCGGTAGAGTCTCTTGCTGAACAGGAAGTCGAATCAACTCCAGAAACTGATGAACCATCAGAGGTTTCTCTTGTTCCCACAATTCCCTCACAAGCAATCAAACCTAAGGTTACACTTCCCCAAGAGATATCTACTAGAGATGTCAGAAAGTCACGATTTAGCTCCCCATCGAAACAAAGCAACAGTAAAAAAACTGCTCAAACTAACGTTAATCAGACAGTAAGAGTTAATTTAGAATCTCTGGAAAAATTAAACGATTTAGTAGGAGAATTATTAATTAATCAAAATAAAAATATTTTAAAAGATGAGCAAATTGGCGGGTTTGTGCAACAATTACTAGACAAAATTAGCTACAGTGAGCAAATAGTTAATGAACTGATTGAAGTTGTGGATGAAGTTTGTCTTTCGCCTCAACAACAGCAACTATTACAAGATTTACCAGCCAAACTGCAAAATATCACCCAAACTCAACCTAAAATTTACAAATCTGTCTTACCTTCTTCAGCTTTACAAAGTCCCGAAGCCAGACTAAATCAGCTTTTGGAGTTAGCCTCTACTAGTAATTCTGAACTGGTAAACATTGCCGATAGAATTAAAAATCAAAATAAACAGGCACAACGAGATACACAAAAACAACAGCGAATGTTGTTAAACATGAGGGATGAACTGATTGACACCAGAATGTCTCCAATTGGCAGACTGTTCAATCGTTTTCCTCGTTTACTTAAACAGCTTTCTGTAACTCACGATAAAAAAGCTGAACTCAATATTACTGGTAGTCATATTCTGATTGATAAAACGATTGAAGAGAAACTATACGATCCCTTATTGCATTTAGTACGAAATTCCTTTGACCACGGTTTAGAAAAGCCTGAAGAAAGACTTCAGACGGGTAAACCAGAAACAGGAACAGTTTTTCTGCGGGCGTATTATCAGGGCAGCCAAACTGTAATTGAAGTGGGAGATGATGGTAAAGGAATTAATATTGAAAAAATTAAACAAAGTGGGATTGAAAAAAAATTAATTACACCTCAACAAGCAGAGCGTATTCCCCCATCCCAACTGCTAGAACTTTTATTTGAACCAGGATTTTCTACTGCTGATAAAATCAGCGACTTGTCTGGTAGAGGAGTGGGAATGGACGTAGTGCGATCGCAAATCGAAGAAATGAATGGCACAATTTCGATTGAATCTACTCCAGGCAAAGGGACAACTTTTGCTCTGCAAATTCCTCTTACTTTGACCATTGCTAAGCTAATGCTCACCAAAGCGGCAGGAATGACTTACGCCATTTTAATTGATGCGATCGAAAGAATAATCATGCCAACTTCTAAAGAGGTGCAAATTTTTGAGGGGCAAAAGGTTTTACATTGGCAAACTCAAGATGATGTGGACATGATTCCTGTCAGACAGCTATCTAGCATGATTGAATACCCTCGCACTATACCTCAATTAAAGACCTCAGAATCTAGCCTGAACAATCCCATTTTGCTGTTGCGTCGTCAAGACAGTTTTGTAGGTTTAGAGGTAGATCAAGTTTTGGGAGAGCAAGAACTAGTTATTAGACCTCTTGGAAGCGCAATTATCCCCCCGAGATATGTTTATGGTAGTAGCGTTCTTAAAGATAGTAGTCTGACTTTGGTCATCGATGGCGCAGTCTTACTTAAAGATGCTCAATATCGTAGCAATACTATGAGTCAACGTGCCTTTTTAGGCGGTACTAGCCTCCAAGCTTTACCTAGCTCTGATACTTTAGATTTACAACAATTACCTCCTGCAACATCTCTAATCCCTCAAACTCTGCTAGTGGTTGATGATTCCAATAGTCTGAGAAGAACGATTGCCATGTCGTTAGAAAAAGTTAGTCAAAACGTACTTCAAGCCGACAATGGAATTAATGCTCTGACTGAACTTAAAAAATCTGGAACAGTTGAATTAGTAGTTTGTGATCTGGAAATGCCATTAATGAATGGTTTTCAGTTTTTAAAAGCAGTAAAAAATGATCCTGAATATAGTAATTTGCCGATTCTTATTCTGACCTCTCGTGATAGTGATAAACATCGTAAATTAGCCCTAGAACTTGGTGCAGCTGCCTACCTAGTAAAACCTTGTCCCGAACAAGAACTAATTAGCACTATCAATCAAGTTATGAATTCTATGAGATAAACCGGAGTTCGATCAAGCTAAAAACATAGTTAGAGGAAGAAATCATAACTCCGAATTCCGAATTCCAAATTCTGAACTCATGTAGATAACTACGTCTCCAAAGAGTTTAATCAGAAATATATAAAATTTACTTATGTATCTTTTTGAACAGTATTCCCAAGCTTTTCCACAATTTAGAGTTAGTTTTCCCCAGAAATATATTATTTATTTATAATTGCCCATTGAAATCTCGTTTTACCTGCGTAATACTACGGAGTTCAAAATAACTATCAAAAAAAAATTATCCACAGTGAGAACCGATTGGAAAATCAAAACTTCATTTAGAAAAAACCTTGGTACAGTTAATTATTAAGTTAACAAATTATTCTTAATTTAATATGGAATCTGAGAAAAAGAGAGTTGTACTGAGCGTTGAAGTAAATGAAAAAATTTATAGCTGTATGCAGCACTTCTTGAATTCTAATCCTCAATGGAATAGAAAAATGTTAATTGATGCCAGTATGTCCTTGTTTCTAATGCAAAACCATAAAGAAATTAAACCAACTGATTACCAAGCTTGTTCTCAGAATTATCTACATTCGGTATGTGCTATTCCTGTTAAATATTCTCAAAATTAGCTTTAATCATATTGAGTAAACTAGGTAAATTTTAAAAGGACAAGAAGAGAAGTTATCTATCTTGATCTCTAAAAAACATTCTCTTGATGCAAGATAAAATTTAAGATCAATTAATCTTGTGTTTGAATAAAGAACTGCTATTAGTTATAAGAATAAACCTTCGGAAACAAATATCTTCTCAAGGTTTATTTTTGGTTCTTGCTTTTCTTATATTCGCTCGATTTTCAGCAAAACAATTCAAATATTTGACATACGATATATAGCCGTACAAAGTTGTATTAGGACAAGTTCATTTGATTGCTCGTAAGTAATGAGTAACGAGTAACGAGTAATGAGTGTCCTAATAAAAGTTCGTATTGCTATATATGAAATGCTACTAGATAAAAGATAAATAGAAGATACATTGATGTAGTTATACTCTACCACTCTAAAGGAATCGTAAAATTGGCACTCTTCTCAAGGCGATCGCTACACAAATTAAGGATTTTACACCTAAATAGCCAAATATATTTTATTTATGAATCAGATTTTGTGACCATTGACCACCTTCACCAATGGCTTATAAATGTCTAATTCTAAATATTGATTCTATTTATTCCTTAAATTTCTTGCTTTCTTTACAGGCAACTATTCTATTGAATTTCAGATTAATAGCAATAGTTGTCTTTGTGATTATGGTCACAACTTTATAACGACTTAACTCACAGATGCATTTATGAAGCAGAGATAAAGTAGATTTCTTGGAAGATAAAGAATATGTAAAGCAATTCAAATTTTTAGATATTTATTTTTCTCCAAATAAACTACTTAATTTTTCAACTAGTAAGAATATCTACAAACAATATGTTAGTTAACTCAGATACATTTAATCTTGAGCCAGTTATTACTGATGATTGGGGTGGTAGTCATCGATTTTTACTAAATGTAGAAGCACTTTCTGATATTTCCAATTGGAGTTTAGAAGTCTCAGTTCCTAATGATTACATATTAGACCAAATTTATGGAGCTGAATCGTTTCAAGAAAATGGTAAAACTTTTATTTCAGGAGTTGAATGGAATCAAGATTTAAATCAAGGAGAACAAACTGAAATTGTTTTTATTGTTGATGAAGGCGACAGTAGCAATCTGGAGCCAATTCCACTCCAATTTAATTTTGCTGATTCAGTTAATAATTCTGTTAGTCCAGAAGTAGACAACGACGATCTTACTCCTACTCCACAGCAATCTGATTCTAATGATTCAGATAATAATTCTAATAGTCTAGAAGTAGGAGATGAAGCTAACTCCGAGACCCTTAGTCTGACATCGATAATTACTGATGATTGGGGCGGTAGCCACCGAGTTGCCTTAACTGTAGAAGCACTTTCTGATGTTTCCAATTGGAGTGTTGAAGTCTCAGTTCCTGATGATTATGTACTAGACCAAATTTATCGAGCCGAATTATTTCAAGAAAATGGTAAAACTTTTATCTCTGGAGAGGATTGGAATCAGGATTTAGATCAAGGAGAACAAACCGAAATTATTTTTATTGTTCTTGAAGGCGACAGCAGTGATTTAGCTCCTATCCCGCTAGAGTTTAATTTACCTGGTAATATGAGTGAGTCTGATAGTCCAGGAACTGACAGCAATGATTTGGCTCCTACACCTCCAGTTAGTTCTCCTGAAGTAGTTAATAATTCTGGTAGTCAAGATGTCAACAACGATAATAACGGTTATGTTGCCCAGCCTGATAGTGATGATAATAGAATTATCAATGTAGACAGTGACTATGGTGGTGATTTAGAAAGTGCGATCGCCGCCGCCGCCAGTGGTGATGTAATTTTATTGGGTGCAAATATATACTTTACTGATGGAATTACAATCAGTGAAGATATTACCATTGATGGTCAAGAAGGTTCTGTAATCAACGGAAACGGAACTTCTGAATCAATTATATATTTGAATTCAGGAGCATCAGGAACAACGATCCAAGATGTAGAAATAACCAATGGTAATAACGGCATCTATGGTAGTAGGGCAGCTAATTTAACTTTACGTAATTTATTCGTTAATAATATTGGAATTACGGAAACAATTAGAGACGGAATCAACAACTCTGGAATAGCCTTAGATCATGCAGATGGACTGCAATTATCTGATTCGGTGATTCGTAATGTGGGCAGAAAGGGTGTAGGTGTTGGAGATACAGACGGCGCAGTAATTGATAATGTTGAAATTCAAAATGTAAATCTGGCAGCAGAACATTCCCTAATCCATGATGCTGCTGGCATTAAATTTTTTAACACTAACGATATCGTGCTAAAAAATAGCTACTTCTCTGATATCAATGCCATCAATATCTGGCCCGATACTGCTAATGCCACCACAATTGATAATAATGTTCTTGTGGGTGTAGGAGAAGACTTTTTACTACCTGATTTTAATCAAAGTTCCAATAGATCGGGAATCTATAATGAAAAAAGCTCTAACTCCTTAGTTCAGAACAATACAGCTAATACAGCTAATGATGATTTTGTAGCGTTTAGATCGACAGAATTTAGTACTGAAACTTTGACTCTTGGTGAAAACGACTTCTCCAGTATCGAATTAGGTACTACAGATTATTGGGTAGATGAATCAGCAGAGAAGCTGATTGCACTGACTGAAGATCCAGATGAAGCAAACTTTGATCTAATTGCTGATGCATATTTAGCTCAAGCTAATATTGGTGTTTAGTATTTAATATCTAAGCAACTGGGAGTAACTATTAATCTATATGACTGCGTTTGTTATCTTGAGACGACTAGGAAGTAAACTAAAATTAAGAATAGTAAAGTTACTCAACAAAAACTATGTCTCCTACAAACAAAGCTAAGGATGTTCAAGTATTCCCCGTTGCTGCTGACACTCGTGTATTGCGATCGCGTACTTGGGATAGACTAAAGTTTGAAATTGAATATGCTCTGCAAAAAGGAACTACCGCTAATTCTTATTTAATTGAAGGAGATAAGACCGCTCTACTAGATCCACCTGGAGAATCTTTTACCACTATTTTTCTCGATGCTCTTCAAGAACGCATCGAACCCAACAAAATAGATTACATAATTTTGGGTCATATTAACCCTAATCGAGCCAGTACCCTCAAAGCTTTGTTAGCAATAGCACCTCAAATTACCATAGTTTGTTCTAATCCTGGAGCAATATCTCTGCGTAAAATTTTGTCGGAAACAGACTTGGAAATTAAGATTAAGGTGATTAAGAGCGAAGAAACCTTGGATTTAGGTCAAGGTCATATTTTAGAATTTATCCCCACCCAAAATCCTCGCTACCCCGATCATCTTTGCACCTATGATCGCCAGACAGAGGTTCTCTTTACTGATAAGCTATTCGGTTCTCATGTATGTGGCGATCGCGTTTTTGATGAGGGTTGGACAACTGATATTGAAGATCGTCGCTACTATTTTGATTGTTTGATGGCTCCCCATGCCCGTCAAATAATCGCTAGCTTAGATAAATTCGCAAATAAGCCGGTCAAAATCTACGCTACAGGACATGGTTCACTGGTAAAATACAGCATTCGAGAATTAACTGCTGATTATCGTACCTGGGCTCAAAACCAAAGCGATCGCGATTTGAGTGTAGCTTTAATATATGCGTCTGCATATGGTAACACTGCTACTGTTGCCCAGGCGATCGCTAGGGGAATTACCAAATCTGGAGTAGCCGTAGAGTCAATTAATGCTGAGTCGGCGAAATCTGAAGATATTAAATCTGCCGTCACAAAATCTGCAGGCTTTATTATGGGCTCACCGACCCTAGGAGGACATGCTCCCACTCAAATTCAAGCAGCTTTGGGTACTGTGTTAGCTAATGCTGAAAAAACTCAGTTAGCAGGAGCATTTGGTTCTTATGGCTGGAGTGGAGAAGCAGTTGACTTACTGGAAAACAAATTCCGCAACGCGGGCTATAAATTTGGCTTTGACCCTATTAGAGTTAAATTTACTCCTACCGACGCAGTGCTAAAAACCTGTGAGGAAGCAGGAACAGATTTTGCTCAAGCATTGAAAAAAGCTAAGCGTCAGCGCAAAAAAGTCAGACAAGCTCAAGGAATTGCTTCTGACCTTGATCGCACAGAACAGGCTGTAGGTAGACTTGTAGGCTCATTATGTATAGTTACCACCAAAAAAGACGAATTATCAGGAGCAATGTTAGCTTCTTGGGTATCTCAAGCGACCTTCAACCCTCCTGGTTTAACTGTAGCTGTAGCTAAAGAAAGAGCGATCGAATCTTTACTCTATACAGGAAATAGCTTTGTTCTCAATGTTCTTCCAGAAGGCAAACATATCCCTTTAATGAAGCATTTTCTCAAACCCTTTGCCCCAGGAGAAGATCGCTTTGAAGGAGTCGCTACAGAAGAGGCAACCAATGGCTGTCCAATTCTTACAGATGCTTTAGCCTATGTAGAATGTACCGTTAATAATCGCATGGAATGTGGCGATCACTGGTTACTATATGCAGTTGCTGAACAAGGACAAGTCTTCCAGTCTGAGGGGGTTACTGCAATTCATCACCGTAAGTCGGGAACACATTATTAGAAGGCAGAATTTTAAAAGTGTATTTTAGATAATGTTCTAGCTTTTATCTTTCATTCTTCCTCTCTGAAAACATATTCCTGCTGCGATCGCTTCAGCTAAAACACTAATCAACCGATAACAACCTACAGCGACGATCTGGGCAGGAAATTGAGCATTATCCAACAGACTATAAGCTGTAACTTCAAACACGCCTAGACCTCCAGGTGCGCCAGGTACAACCAAACCAAACAGCCAAGCAAAACTAAAAGCACTGATTAACTGAGGTATTTGTGACCAAGTCACTGATTGTAATGCCATGAAAGTGAAGATAAAACCCATACCTCGGAAGAACACAAATCCGATTTCACCCAGAAAAGGAAAAATTGGATATTTTTGTAACTCAATGGCTTGAGCCGCAGTACTATCAGCTTTGTTCTTGCTAAGGCTCAAACGGTGTAGTAAGGGATTAAGGATGCGGGGCTGTATGCCAAATAAAACTATAGTTAAGCTGATGATCTGCAACAAGACAATTCGATAATCAAAATCAGTTTCTAACCAACCTAATCCACTACTAACCAAGGCAATGAGTAATGCTGCTGCTGCCATTAATAATGGTTCTAATAAAACACTGAGTGTGGCTGCTCCCCTCGACCCTCCTTTGCGAGCTACCGCCGCTATTCTGCCATAAAAATGCCAGATATTGCCTGGAGAATACTTGGCGATGTTAGTTACTAAATATACTCTGATACCTTCTTTTACTCCCAAGGGTTGCTTAAAAATTGCTACAATCCATGTCCATACCCAGCCAGACCAGACATGAGCGGCAATTGTGACTATTAATGCCACTAATAGAAGTAAGCAACCTTGAGCATTGACTCTAATTGCTGCTACCTCTGCAAAGCGGTCCTTGATCGTTTTAATTAGAAAGAATAACGTTCCTCCCAAGATAAACCATCGTAGATAAGGTTTAATCTGAGCCAGAATTTGTTTCATTCAACCTAATACGTATTACTTAAATTAAATACCTAATTTGCGATCTACTCTCTCTAATGCCTTAATCACAGCTTCCCAATCTGGTTTTAGTTCAAAAGCTTTTTGATAATACTCTTTAGCTGTTGGATATTGCCTTAAATATTCAGCAACAGAGCCTTTTCCATACCAAGCATCATGATAATTCGGATTGATGGCCAAAGCACGATCATAAGATTCTTCAGCCTGAGAATATAATTGAATAGCTTTTTGGGCGTTACCTAACCCAATCAGTGCCGGAAGATAATCTTTTTTTACAGCTAATGCTTGCTCATAAGCTTCAATCGACTTTTGATATTCTTTCTGCTCATAATGAAGCTTACCAAGATTGTTCCAAGGAACAAAACTTCTACTAGAATCGAGCTCAATTGCTTTTTGAAAATCGACTTCTGCTAGCTCTGTTTTTCCGAGGCGGTTATAAGCTTCTCCGCGATTGTTCCATACCCATAGGTATTCAGGAGCAATCTCGATCGCTTGATCGTAAGCGGCGATCGCGGGTTCATATCTCTTCAAACTATATAATGTTAACGCCTTACAATTCCATAATTGATAACTCTGATAAAATCGTAAAGCAGTGGTACAGGTATCTAAAGCTGCTGCATAATTCCCCAATTGTCTTTGAGCTTTAGCTTTTTTCAACCAAACCTGTTCAAAATTTCTAACTTGTCCCTTAGTATTGGGTAATTTACTGAGTCCATTATTGTAATAATCAATTGCTTGTTGATATTGATTAGCCTCTAATTTAAGATCTCCTTTATAAAATTCCAAGATAGCAACTCTCTGCGCCCATTGAGTGAATCCAATCACAACACCACCAATCAAAATAGGTGGAATAATGAGATATTTATACCAGCCCCTAAATCGAGACTTATGTTTAGTTTTTTTGAGGTCTTTGATTACTTTATTAAGAGACTGATATCTCTGACTTTGATCCAAACAGATCATTTTATCTAAGATTTTGGCAAAGCCAGGACTAATCCTTGCTTTACGATGCCAGATAACTTCCCCTGTGCGAGTATTCTTTTCGAGATTTTGTGGCGAAGTACCAGTTAATACGTGAATTGCCGTCATTCCCAGAGCGTAAATATCGCTGGCATAAGTAGCTCTGCCCGCAATCTGTTCTGGGGGAATATAACCGATTTTGCTATCAACATGAAAGTTAATCGCTTCATTAATCAAACCAAAATTAATTAAGGTGATTTTGTGATCGCGACAACGTCTGACTAAACTAGATGGTTGAATATTTTTATGAATAATTTTCTGTTTATGAATTGGGTTTAAAGCTTCAGCAGTATCTATCAAAAGATCAATCACTTCTGCTTCAGACAGAATAAATTGGTCTTCAATGATCTGTAATAAATTTTTACCTGAAATATACTCTTGGACAATGTAGATCTTGGATTCATCAATAAAATATTCAATAACATCAGGAATTCTCTGACCATTATCAATCATTAATAGCCTGTTTAATCCTGTCATTATGTCATTGGCAGCGTCAGATAAAGATAAGGATTCTTCGCTTTGAGGTTCTAATATTTCTAAATAATACTTTTGTTTACTTTCTCCTTCGAGACTATTAATAACATAAGAAATAATTTCCTTGGTACCACCTAGATACTGCACTATATGATATTTATCAGCAATAGTTTTGCCAATCATCTCTAAAGGTCTTAAATCGCAAAGTACATCTTCCGCACTTCGATATCGTTCTGCTGTGTTCTTAGCAGTCATGCGATTAATAATATTCAGGAAAGCTTCACTGATTGCGATTTTTTTATTCCAAGCAATCATTTCACCAGATTCACTTTCTTCCCATTCCATTGGCGACCTGTTAGTCATGCCAAAAATAACAGTTTTTCCCAGAGCATAAATATCGCTGCTATAGACTGGTTTACCATTGTTTTGCTCAGGAGCCATATATCCTGGAGTACCAATGATTTGGGTTCGAACCTGTTGCTTACTGGCATCAAAAGCCATAGTGCCAATTTCTTTAACAGCACCAAAATCAATCAAAATCATTTTGCCGTCTTTCTGACGTCGAATTAAGTTAGACGGTTTAATGTCGCGGTGAATAATGCCCTGGGAATGAACTGATTTGAGCAATTCTAAAATATCAAATAGAAAATCAATTGCCTGGGCTTCATTTAAGACTTGTTGATGAACTTCTTGCTCAAATTCTTCTCCTTCAACAAATTCTAGAACCAAGTAAAACTGTTGATTCTCTTCAAAATGACCAATGAAGTTGGGAATTTGATCGTGTTTTCCCAACCATTGAAGTACCATGGCTTCTGTTGCCAAGCGTTCTTTGGCGCTGGCCCAAACTGACGAGCTGTTAAATCTTGGCTGAAGTTGCTTTACTGCGTACTTATCTTGGCTAATTGATTGCTGATCCAAGGCTAAATAAGTAGTGGCAAATCCTCCACTACCCAATTCTTTAACAATATAATATCTGTGATTAAGTATGTCTCCTGGTTTAAGAGCTTTGTAGCCATACTCAGTAGTACTTTCAGAGCAAGAATTTTCGGATTGAGAAATGGGAATGGTAAAGTCTGAGTCTGACATAACATATCTGGACACAAGATTTTTAAATTGTAGCGAACATTGATAAGGTATCGAGGTGACATTTAAAGTTACTTATATCGAGCTAGCATTTAAAGTTACTTAATATAGATGCTCTTAACCCGTAGATTGTAAACCTTATCTAGTCAGCACTCTAGTTATTTCGCCCCTATTGCATCTAACCCCGTAATAGTAGTATTGTTTGTTAATCAGACCAAGCAAAGCTTTGGGCTTAAAATAGGTTCCTAATTTATAATTTGAACTTTGCTTGTTTTTTACTTTAATCACAGTATTAATATTTTATTTAATAATATTGTTTAAATTTTGATAAATTATGAACTTTTTTCGCCAGTATATAGCTCCGCTGCTCGTAGTCACAATTTTTCTACTAGCTTTGTTAGCAGTAAGCGCACGTATCTTCTTGCCTTCAGATATGGCAGCTCCTGCTCCAGTCTCTCTTGATGATTTGGGTACAATCATACCTCAGATCACTACATTTATAACTTAGAAAATAGGGTGAATATAGTATTTTCGCTTCTTTGAGCTTATTTTTTCGTTTCTTGATAATTGAGCTAAGTGCATAAATTAGACATCATTAACATACTAGGTTAGTGAAGAGTTAAATATTTTCTGTAAAAATCTAGTTGATTATAAATGAGGTCTAAAAACTATGTTTAATCTTAAGCCAATTATCTGCCCCCTAAGTCTTGTTTCTGTAGTTGCTGTATTACCATTTTCACCAGGACTAACTTATTCAGCAAATGCCTGTGCAATTGTTGATGCTACAACTCAAGTGGCTCTTCATCAATCACCAACACCTGCCGATCAGCAAAATACTGTGAATACAGCTAGTGATGACAATTGTTTGGGTAATGCAGTGGTTGGTACAACTACTCAAGTGGGAGTTGGCCATGAATCTCAACAACAAATTAATCAAGGCGATTATTTTGTTGGCGGAGGAGATATTAATCAGTATGGTGTTACCAGCCCTTTGATTGAGGTTACTCCTGAAACTCAGATTGACATGCAAATTCCTGGCTATCAATATTAATAGAAATTTGATGATGGTTACTTGGTACAACCGTGGTCTTGCCCTGGGTAACTTAGGCAAACACGAAGAAGCGATCGCCTCCTACGATAAAGAATATCAAGAAATGGCAATAACTGACTCTGATTTCGATAATATTAGGAAAGATTCAAGATTTCAGGCTTTAATCGAGTAGATATGGTGCTTTGACAATTAAAAAGCGTATCCAGTTTATGATGGCTACTTATTTTCTAATTAACTACTACACAAGCTTCTGGGGTAGTTGTGTTTATTTTTACTTGTTGAAAGCTAGTACTAGTTAAAAGTTGGGTAATAGCATTTTCAGCCTTGGTGTTAGCAGCATTTAAAATACCTTCATTACAGGCAGTCTTAACAATTTCCGTTAGAGTTTTCCTTTGTGCCAAAGTTTGTAGCTGGGGGGCAACATCGGGACCAAGATTTAAAAAACCACGATCATAATCGTAGACGCGGGAACGATTTACATCTATTTTGCTATCGAGTATTTTGGCCGGGGGTAAATTGATTTCAATCTTATTATTACTAACTTTTATATCTTTAGCTTCTAGCTCGCTAAGATCGACTCCTGCTCTAATTTCTCCTCTAGCAATGTAGAGTAATCGGGTGGTAGCTAAAGAAATATCTCCTAATTTGCGATCGGCAGAGGTAGGAACAATAGTTTCCATCGTTTGGACAGTAGTAGTCAACTCCTGCATACTTTTAATACGCTGCACAATTAGAGTTTGATTCTCAATTTGGGGATTAATCGGCTGGGATTTAAATAAATTTTCTACAAAATCTATAGCGCGATCGCTTGTCCGCCAGATACCCAAAAAGATTAAGAGGATAATGATGCTAATACTTCCCGTACCCCAAAGAATAATTTGTTGCCAGATTGGCAGTAATGATTTTGATGTTTTCACGGCATAATTTAATTGTGAAAAGGCAAATAATTAATAAGAATAAAGAGAACACTTTTCTCTTTTCGTAGCATTCTTTAATCATATCGGCAATATTGTAGATATTCTCCATAAAAACCATCCGATTATTTATGGGACAGGGCATATTCCGTCGTTCAAGTTCACCTGACAAACCACATAAGGCTCATTATTACTCCAGTGGTAGCTCTTCATTCTACTGTCTCTTTTTAATGCCTTGCAAGAAATATAAGTATATTAAGTATTCAGGACTTAATTCAGATTATCTTAGAAAGAAGCAATATCGGATGATATCGAGAACATTGTTAGATATCACCTTAATTAATAGAGATTAATCTACATGAATGAACCGAACAGTGATGCAAGATATACGATGGGACGCAGTCAAGAGGAGACGGAGCGTTTGATTCAGCAGTCGCATCTATATGGAGACCTGACGCAGCGTTTTCTCAAGGAGGCTGGCATTATTAAAGGGATGAGGATCCTCGATGTTGGTAGTGGTGCTGGAGACGTAGCGCTAGCTGCGGCCGAATTAGTCGGTTCAGAAGGAGAAGTCGTAGGAGTGGATGTAAACGAAGAGATTTTCAATACTGGTCGAGAACGGGCAAAGCAATCTGGGTTTGAAAACATCACTTTCATTGAGGGGGACGCTCGAACTCTTGCCTTGGAGGGACAATTCGATGCTGTAGTTGGTCGACTTGTGCTTATGTATATGTCAGATCCTGCAGAAGCCCTCAGACAGCTCTCAACTCATCTACGCCCAGGAGGGATAGTGGCATTCCAGGAGCTAGACTTTACAGCATTGGCTCAGAATGTTCATCCGAATACGCCACTGATAAACACCCTGAACAAATGGTGTATCGATGTGTTTCAGCGTTCAGGAGCCCATATAGGAATGGGTCTCGATCTCTACAGTACTTTTGGGGATGCTGGTTTACCTGAGCCTTCCATATACCTGTCGGCACCAGCTGGCGGTCCCGAAATGTGGCTGGGTTATGAGTATATTACCAATAGTTTCCGAAGCATGCTACCTCTCATAGAAGATTATGGGATCGCCACGCCTGAAGAAGTTGATATTGAAACATTGACAGAACGACTTCGCAGAGAAGTGATTTTGTCAAAACGTCCGATAGTATTGCCACTACATGTAACAGCCTGGGCACAGCTTACAAACTAAGGACAGGCAATAGTCGAGGACAAGAGAATCCGACTACCAGCTAAAGGATGCAAGCTTACATACGATTAAACAAAGGACATCATATTTGAGTTCTAGAAGCTGCTCTTTTAGTAGCTAGAGAGATTAGATGGGTTAGATTGAGTCGATGCTCATAAGTTTGATCCTGCTTCTTCTTCAACTCTCTTGCGATATAGGATGTAAGGTGTTATCTCCCAGCTCCCGAACTTTGAATCTAACAGGCATCCGATCTTGGGGAAAAACTGTGAGATTCTGCCCTAGCTGTTCGAGTGACCTGCGCCCGTTGACAATTTCCCAATCAAAATAGCGAAGCAATAGTGCTAACATCACCGTTGCTTCTAGCATAGCTAGAGACTCTCCCAGGCAACGATGAGTCCCCGAACCAAAAACCAACATTGTTAAAGGTTGAGCATCTCTTTGCTGCTTTTTGAACCAGCGTTCTGGCAAAAAATCATCGGGCTGAGGATATTCTTGAGGATCTCGCCCCGCAGCTAATATTGACCAGTTAATAGATGTACCTTTAGGAATATTCACTCCTGCGATAACTGTATCTCGCGTAGTAATACATCCAGTTGAACCATTAGTTACTGGATAAAGGCGCATTGATTCTTTAATAATTCCTTGAAGATAAGTTAACTTCTTCAAGCTTTTAGAATTGATGCCGTCATCAAGTTGCCAAACTCGATCAACTTCCTGCTGCGCTAGTTGAAAAACTCTAGAATTAAGTCCTAATGCTCCTACCGTAAATGAAAGAGTATGGGCTGTGGTGTCAGTTCCAGCAAAAATCATCCCGATTGTTTCTGCGCACAACATCTGGTGATTATATTTCGGTTGCTTAGCCAATTGTACTAGAATTGATTTTTCAAACAGAGGGTTAACCTCTACTGAACTAAGCTGTTTGCGTCCAGTTATCTGTAAGGCTAAATCTACTCGTGGAGATACAAATTCTTGAAGAAAACGTTTTGCAGCCCAGTAACTTTGCTTAGACTTAGTTGGTATGTACTTTAACCATTTGTTTTCACCTGCTGCTTCAGCAGTAAACTGTCTGGTCAAAACAGACAAAGCCTCATATAATTTCTGTGGTTCAAGAGGGGGACCTTCATGAGTTAGACTCTTTTTATCTAGAGGAATACCCAGCATTAAACGGCAAATGAGCCTCATAGTAAGCTCAGCAAACAAAGGATCTACTTGGATTACTTTCTGCTCCTGAGTTGCACCTTGAAGTATCTCTATTACTTGCATACAGCTTTGGTAAACAAGCTCAAAGTAAGCAGAAAGATGACTAGAAGTAAAACTTTGGTTAAATGTTTGCCGTCTCCATTGCCACTCAGAACCTTCTTGTTGAATCAGTATAGGACCCCCAAATAGACTTCCCCAAAGTTCTCGTAGTTCAGGATCCCTAGCAAAGGCACCATCTTTCTGCCCATGAACAATAAGTTCCTCAATAATTCTGGGTTTGTTTAAGATCACAATGGGCTTGTTAAAAGCCCAGATAACATAGGTTGAGCCTAATTGCTTTGCCCAATTAAATAGCAATAAGAAATATTTGCTTGTCTTCGCTGCATCCATTAATTGTAGTGCATTACCTAATAACCAATGTCTCGGAGGAGAAGGAAGCACTCGCAAAGAGCTATATTTTTTCTGTTGCCACCATTGCCAACTAAATAATCCTATTACTGCTGCACTAGAAGTAATTATTGTTAAAGGTGTATCGCTAAAAATTGGCATAAAATCAAATCGGCTAGTTAAAAAAGTTTTTCAAAGATACTTTGATAATAAATGACTTTATGTCGAATTTTCTTTAACTAATGGTGCCAGTGAGAGGAGAACTAGCACTAGCATATTGTTTTACAGGAATTCTACCCGCCAGATAAGCTAATCTTCCCGCCTCCGCAGCTAACCCCATTGCCCGCGCCATTGCTACAGGGTTTTGGGCTAAGGCGATCGCACTATTAACCAGTAAGGCATCGGCTCCCATTTCCATTGCTAAAGCTGCTTCGCTAGGGGTACCAATACCGGCATCTACTACTACGGGAACATTGGCTTCCTCGATGATAATGGCGATATTAGCTGCGTTATTAATTCCTTGCCCCGAACCGATAGGTGAACCTAGAGGCATTACTGTAGAGCAGCCAACCTCTTCCAAACGTTTGGCTAACAAAGGATCGGCATTAATATAGGGTAAAACAGCAAATCCTTCTTTGACTAGCTGTTCTGCTGCTTCTAAGGTACCGATAGGATCGGGCAAAAGATATTTGGCATCGGGAATGACTTCCAACTTGATAAAGTTATTATCTTCTTGTCCCAACAGCTTCGCCATTTCCCTACCCAAGCGAGCAACCCTTACTGCTTCTTCAGCAGTTTTACAGCCTGCGGTGTTGGGTAACATCCAGATTCTATCCCAGGCGATCGCTTCTGCTAATCCTTCATGTCCTGGAGCTTTAGTTTGGACTCTTCTCACTGCTACCGTAATGATTTCGCAACCACTAGCAGCTACACTTTGCTGCATTGCCTGCATACTAGGATACTTGCCAGTACCAGTCATCAGACGGGAATTGAATGTACGTCCAGCGATGGTTAGTTTATCAGTATCTTCAATAATTGTTTGATTAGGTAGTAACGAGGTAGTAGAAGGAGGTAAAGGAGCTTGAGGATTTGATTCTATCTGTAGTGGCAGTTTTTGTGCCTTATTGTCCAAATTACTAATGGAAGTCATATTGCTGGATTGATGATAAAAACGTTGGTAACTGAATTCAGCTAGTAGAGGGTCAGATTTTTCTTCTAGGATCAACTCGGCGCTCAAGGATGCAGTAATGGGAGCGAGAAGAATACCATTGCGATAATGTCCCGTAGCTAAAAATAGATTTTTACAGGCACTGCGACCAAGAATGGGTAATTCATCAGGAGTACCAGGGCGAAACCCCCACCAGAATTCTTCAATTTGCCAGTCGGCAACCGCAGGATATAATTCAGTAGCTTTATTAAGTAGACTTTGCATTCCTTTGGGAGTATTGAAAGGAGTCCAGTTCACCTCTTCCACTGTCGCACCAACAATTAATCTGCCATCTTGTCGGGGTACGAGATAAATATTTTCGCCGTACAGAACTCTTTGTAGAGGAAAAGGTTGATGCAGTTTTTGGGGCATCTTCAAAGACATCATTTGTCCTTTTACGGGGCGCACGGGTAAGGGTAATAATTGGCTGGACCAAGAACCCGCAGCGAGGACATACTGTTCCGCTTCGATTTGTCCCAGATCGGTTAAAACCTCGTTAACTCTGCCCTGTTTTTGTTGAATTGCTTTAACGCTAACACCCTCTTGGATTTCAACCCCTAAAGTTTGTGCCGCTTGCAAAAGCGATCGCATTAAACAACGGTTATCAACCTGTCCATCTTCGGGATACCACCAGCCACCAACGACGCGATCGCCTAATCCTGGTTGATAAAGTTGAATTGCCTGTTTATCTAACCAAACTGCATTATTATCTGTTTCGGAGATAGATTCTGGTTCGCTATATACAGGGGCGAGAATACCGCAGGGCAAATAGCCTGTCTCAACTCCTGTTAATTCCTCTAGTTTTTGTGTCCACCCAGGATATAGCCAACGAGATCTCAGACACAAATCCAGCATGGGGGGAGATGTAATTTTTTCTGCCATAGGAGCTAACATCCCCGCAGCAGCGTTACCAGCAGCTTGCACAAAATCCTTACTGATTACGGTAACTTTAGCCCCTTGGCGTTTTAACTCAATGGCGATCGCCAAGCCGATGATGCCACCACCAATTATAAGAATATCTCTAGATGCTTTCATACTTCCTAAACCCCCATCTTTATAACTTTAACGTCTTAAGCCGCGATTATCATCCAAGCAACATCAGTTAATAAATTTACCAATCGCCGAATTACCTATTTGTTAGCCAAATAATCCTTTTTGCCAGCACCTAAAATCCATATTTGCCACGAAAATTTATCCTACTACGACCAGGGTGTGCAAGACGCTCCCTTTATTCCTGATAGATTCTCACAAATCGATACTGTTTTCATTGCCACAGTCGCAAATATCTTAATATACTTGTACAAGTAATAAGGCAGGTTCAAACAATGAAAGTAATAACCTTTACTGAAGCGAGAAATAAGCTAAAAAACGTTTTAGATCGGGTAGTTGATGATGCTGACTATACTGTAATTACTCGACGTGATGCTGATGATGCGGTAGTTATGTCCCTTGATTATTTTAATAGCTTACTAGAAACCGTTCATTTGCTAAAATCTCCTGCTAATGCTGCTCACTTAGAACGTTCGATTACCCAATACAGACAGGGAAAAGTAACAGAAAAAGATTTATTGGATGACTAGTCGCATATTAGCCTGGACTGATGAGGCTTGGGATAGTTATGTTTATTGGCAGCGTTGCGACCCCGCGTTATGCGGAGCGGTATCCTTTAGGACGGCGAAAGACGCAAGGGAACGCGCAACAAGACAGACTCAGGATAAAAAAACACTAAAAAGAATCAACAAGCTTATTAAGGCAACTAAAAATACCCCGTTTGAAGGGATTGGCAAGCCTGAACCTTTGAAAGAAAATTTATCCGGTTTTTGGTCCCGTCGTATTGATGATACTAATCGCCTTGTCTACGCCGTAGATGACAATTATCTAACGATTATTTCTTGTCACTTTCATTATTAAAGCGAGATCTTGCTTCTCCTCCACAATCAACCTTGATATTATGGCTACTACAATTGAGAGCAAAATAATTTGAGTAATTTTTCCTAACGATTTGAAGATTAATCAAGATAATTCTCAACGTCTTAATCCTATTGACATTTTTTGGTTATTAATCTGGCTCATTTTGGGGCTAATACTTCGATTTAGTAATCTAAATTTCAAACCCGCTTCTTCGATCGAGATTGCAACTATTGGTTATAGTTTGGGTCATGGTTTTTCTGCTATTCCTCTAGATCAAATAATTTCCCTGGATACTTTACTCTCTCCACTGCGGTTCGATTCAGGGATTAATTATACTAATGTCCTGGAACGGTTAATACAGGAAAGTACTCATCCTCCTCTTTATTTTTGGCTGACTCATTGGTGGGTTAAATTATGGGTGCATGATGGGAATATAGTCTCATTGCAAGTTGCGCGATCGCTGAGTGCTATTTTGGGAGCTTTAGCTGTTCCGGCGATCTTCAGTTTGGGTTGGATGACATTTCGCTCTCGTTTGGTGGCGCATTTGGCAGCCGTATTAATGGCGATATCTCCCTACGGTATTTATCTAGCTCAAGAAGCCCGTCACTATACCCTGACTATTTTATGGGTCATTGCTTCGCTAACTTGTTTGGTCAAGACGATGCAATTAATTCAGCAGAGAATTGCTGTACGAGGATGGTTGATAGGTATTTGGATTGTAGTTAATGCTTTGGGAATTGCCACTCATTATTTTTTTGTTCTCGCTTTAGGGGCAGAAGCGATCGCCATTATAGTTTTTTGGCTATCTAATCCCCGTGAGCAAACTTTCAAGCAATGGCGTAGTATATATCTAGTTGGCTGGGGTACTTTAGTCAGTGGTTTAGTTTGGTTGCCGATAGTTAGAGGAATTTCTGACAATGAATTGACAAGTTGGATTACAACCAGTTTTGAACCCGAGGAAATTTTAGAGCCAATTCCTCGTATATTGGCATGGCTAATTACGATGGTCATGATGTTACCTGTCGAAGGTATATCTACCTGGGGAATTATAATTTCCGCATTAATAATTTTGGCGGTTTTAATCTGGGTAATACCTACTTTGATTCAGGGATGGCGATCGCTATTAATTAAGCCCCAGACTCGTATGCCAGCGATTCTTCTGGGAAGTTACTTCGTCAGTTCTATAGTTATTTTTTTCCTGATTATTTATGGCATGCGTAAAGATATTTCTCTAGCTGCCCGTTATCATTTTGTTTATTTTCCAGCATTTATTTTATTAGTTGCTGCTGCTATGGCTGCTTATTGGGGACGGGAAAGATTTACTTTCTCTAAAGATGCATCATGGTGGAGCAAATTCTCTGCTCAAGCCATCAAAAATAAAGTTGTTGTGGTGTTGTTGATCGTGGGATTTTTAGGCTCTCTTACCGTTGTCAATAACTTGGGATTTCAAAAATCAAGACATTCAGATTGCCTAGCGATTCATATTCAAGCGAATTCTAATTTTCCAGCTCTAGTTGCCATGACTCATCAAACTCATTCTGAGCTGCGTGAATTAATTGGATTAGCCTTCTCTTTTCAACGTCTAAATTCTCAAGATGAATTCTTGACTTCTCAATCCCCCCAATTTCTGCTAGTTCAGCAATACAAAAGTGATATAGATATAACCTTGCCTACCCTGAGCAGGATTTTAACTGTACAATCAAAACCCCTAAATTTATTCGGGGTTAATCTGCAAGTCGATGAAGAGCGACTTCCTGAACTCGGTTGCACTCTTGATAGTTCAATAGATTTATCTAATAGCGGCTATCGCGATCGTTTTTATCATTGTGAGTAATAGATTTTCAGCCAACTATCCCTTAACTCCACTACCAACATCAGTGGGAATAATATATCGTTGCAAAAACAAAAACAATAATAGAATCGGGGCGATCGAAATTACTGAACCGGCTGCTACTAATCTCCAGTCAAGAGAGAAAGACCCAGCTAAGTTAGCGACTGCTAGAGGAAGGGTGTAATAATCGGGGTCATCTAAAACAATTAAAGGCCACAGAAAATCACTCCACGAGCCAATGAACACAAAAATAGCTAAAGTCAACAAAGCAGGACGGATAGCTGGAATCATCACATTCCACCAAATACCGAGTTCGGAACAACCATCAATGCGAGCTGCTTCTTCTAGTTCTAAAGGAACTGCTTTGAGTGCCTGCCTTAACAAAAAAATGCCAAATGCCGAGGCGAGATTGGGAAAAATAATTCCCAAATAAGTATTTCTGAGACCTAGGTTTACTGCTAAGACATACAAAGGAATCATTACTATCTGAAAGGGAATCATGATAGTTGCTAAAACTAAGGCAAAAATAAACTCCCTGCCGTTAAAAGAAAGACGAGCTAAAGGATAAGCAGCTAAGGCACAAAATAATAAATTTAAACCAACGGTGAGAACAGCAACGATCGCACTATTCATCAAATACTGTCCAAAAGGCTCAGTTTGCCAAACTGTCACAAAGTTCTCGAAAGTAGGTTGGGTAGGAAATAGTTGTGGAGGAAAAGTAAAAATATCTTCTGTAGGAGATTTAAAAGAAGTGCCAATCAACCATAACAGCGGAAACAACATCAAAAAAGCGATCGCACCTAAAACAAAATACGTTCCCACAGTTTTAGTTATCGAGTTTTGATTCCTTGTCATCCCATCAACCTAAAAATCTAATATCCAAAATCTAGCACTCAATCCCTATTTTTGTTCTTTACACCGAAACCTCCCTTCCAGAAAATCTCTTTTGGCTAAATGTTTAGTATTACGCCCAGTAACTCGTTTACGCCACATTCTAAAGCTAGATGCTTTCATTTCTCGCCGCATCAAGGCTATTACTTGTTTTTCTTTTAATCCGAACTGAGTTTCAATGGCACTAAAGGGAGTTCGATCTTCCCAAGCCATCTCTACTACGCGATCAATTGTCTGAATATCTAAATCTGGTAATTTCATATTAAATTTTTAAGTCCCATTATGAACGATCAAGTATTGCTTGACACTGATTGATTGAATAGCTATTGATAACATCTTACTGACTGTCGATCATATTCTCTTCGATTCAAGACATTAAATTCAATGAAAAAAAGCTTTTATCTAGGAGTTGGACTTTTTGCCATCTGCTTCTTTCTGTCATTTTTTCCGGAGTTGCTACCCGAAAATTTGCCCCCGACAGCGATCAGGATGTTAGGAGTAACTTTTCTGATCGCTGTTTTTTGGCTGGCGGAAACAATTCCGATCCCTGCCACTTCCATTATTCCTCTGTTTCTGTTGCCTCTTCTGGGAATTCTTGCCTCTGGGGACGTAGCATCTGCCTATGGTTCTGATATTATTTTGCTGTTTATGACCGGTTTTTTTATTGCCACAGCTATTGAAAAATGGAATCTACATCGGCGGATTGCTTTGCACATCATTAAATTGGTGGGAACTCAACCAACACGATTAATTCTCGGTTTTATGATAGCCACCGCCGCACTGTCTATGTGGATATCCAATGCAGCTACAACTTTGATGATGTTACCGATAGCTACAGCCGCAATTGAACAAACTGAAGTAGTTAATCCCAAAAGCGGTATCAGTAAAACTCTAGGAACGGGACTGATGCTAGGAATTGCTTACGGAGCTAATATTGGAGGGATGGGAACTCCGATCGGAACTCCACCCAATCTTGTATTTTTAGCACAAATAGAAGAGGCTTTTCCGACTCTTCCAAGCATCGCATTTCTGCAATGGATGATTGTAGGAGTTCCATTGGTAATCATTTTTATACTTCTAACTTGGCTGTATTTGACTAAAGTCGGTGTTAAGTTGCCTAGGGAATTTTCAGCATCCACAGATGGTGGTTATATAGACGAAGAATTAAAAAAAATAGGGAAGATGTCGCAAGCAGAGAAATATGTGGCTATTTTATTTGCTCTTACGGCATTTTTATGGATTTTTCGGAGTGATATAACTATTGGTTCTTTCACCCTGACTGGTTGGGCTACATATCTGGGGGTGTCAGACTTCGTTAAAGACACAACCGTTGGTGCCATGATATCTGTAATTATGTTTTTGCTACCTGTAAAAACTGAAAAGGGCAAGCAAACAAAATTAATCGACTGGTCAACGGCTGTTAAAATTCCTTGGGGAATTTTACTCTTATTTGGAGGGGGAATTGCGATTTCTAAGGGGTTTGAAGCTTCTGGTTTATCTCAATTCTTTGCCGACAATTTACAAACTGGATTGCAGGGACTATCGATAATTGTAAGTGTGGTTATTGTCTGTATTTTTATGACTTTCTTGACAGAATTTACCTCGAATACAGCAGTCACCACCCTAATGATGCCCATCTTCGCAACTATAGCGCCGATTATGCAGGTAAATCCCCACTTATTAATGTGGCCTGCTGCTCTTTCGGCTTCTTGCGCCTTCATGATGCCTGTAGCAACTGCCCCCAACGCCATTGTTTACTCTCAGAATTATTTCACAATTGCCACAATGGCCAAGACAGGATTGATCTTGAATCTTATTGGCGTAATTTTGGTTAGCTTGCTAATAAATTTTGTAGCTATTCCGATGCTAAATTAAACCGAATCTAGTTTGAGCATGGGGGATGCTGAATTTAGTTCAGCATATCCAACCACGCTGTTGAAACCTGTAGTTTTAAATGTAACTGTTCGAGAAAGTAACAAGTAACGAGTAGCAAGTAAAAAGTTGTTCTTGATTCTATTCACTCAAACTTTATTTAACCAGCAAAACTCTAGTTTTCAATGTGGACAGGGTTTAATTCTCAAATACTAATTCCATTCTGTTCCCACGAAGTCTGATCACACCATAATTGATCCTTTCAATTAATAATACTCTTGAACCTAGGTCTAATTTTAAAGCTTTGGCGATCGCCTCATAAACAGAAATAGCGATCGCTTTTAACAATCTTTTAACTACATTTAATTGTAAATTTACTAGTCTTTAATCATAAACTTTTTTTAATTGATATTTTATAGCTGGGGCGTAGCCCCTTTATTAATTTGGTCTATCGGCGATCGCTTTGGCTTTTTACCTGGGTTATCCTCTGTATTGAGAATTTGAATTGAAATGCAAATATTACTTTGGTCTTTAGTACTTCTAGCATCTGTATGGGCTGCTCATTGGGGTTCAGATCAGTTAGCTGAACCTCTAGAAAAGCTGCGTCGTCAATGGGGACTAAGCGAAGCTGCGGGGGCTGCCTTTGTGGCATTAGCTACTGCTAGTCCTGAAGTTGGTACCAATACTGCTGCGGCAGTGCGGGGACTTTCTGATATTGGTTTAGGTAACTTACTCGGTAGCAATATTATTTCCGTTCCCGCGATCGTGTTGGTCTCTTACTTGGCTTCTCGCAGTAGCGACAAGAAAGTTAATCATCTTGAAGTTAAAACTGAAGCACTAAACGTCCAGGCAATTCCCTACATCTTGATAATTATTTTAGCTGCAATACTTACTGTTCCTGCACCCTGGCGTGGTCTACAACCTATTGATGGCTGGATAATGTTAGCAGCTTATTTTCTATATCTGGCTCAAGCAATTTTTCGGGAAAGGCAGTCAAGTAAAGAGGTACGTTGGCGTAAAGGAGAAGTTATAGTGGCACTTGCCGGAGCATTAGGATTGGCGATCGCAGCTTATTTTATTGTCACCGCTACCGAGCGTCTTGTATCCTTACTAAACATTTCTCAGATTATTGGTGGTTTGTTTATCACCTCTACCTTAAGCATTGCCCCAGAAGTCTTTGCTACTTGGAATGTGGCTAAAAGCGGACAAGTTACCGCAGCCACTACTAGCGTAATTGCTGATAATACCGCAACGATGACCTTGGCTTTATTTCCATTAGCGTTAGTAGGTCTACAAATTCAAGATCTTCGTCTGTTTGTGGTTAATTTGGTTTTTGTATCATTATTGGCGATAGCTTATGCAGCTTTTATACGTTGGGGTAAACAAAAAAATAGTTTTGAACTCTGGGAAGTACTGACTCTGATAGCAATTTATTTAATTTATTTAGCATTAATGATTTTTGCAATTCTCTAACACTATTTGTAAAAACATGAGGAAAATTGCCTAAATATACATTCTGGCGATCGCCAATTATGATTAGATACGGAATTAATTTTAATTATAAAAATTTCTAACAGTAATAAATGTGCATAATAAAAGAAAAAATGGAGAAAAAGACAAGATCCAAATACCTAAGTATTCTACAAATAAAAATAATAAGATTCCTATTATTAGCCAGTACAATTGGCAAAAAATCGGTAAGGTAGTAAATCCTATGAATATATCTAAAAGATAAGATTTAATTGCTCTTCCTCGATTGACAGAAAGTGATTTGGAAGTATTTGTTGTTTTTTTTAGTTTTTTTACTATCCAATCTATTAGCCCATTTTCTTTTCGGATAAAACCTCTGTTAATCTTGCGAGTAATTAGTGAAATACGATCAAGAAAATAAGTTATTTTTATCATCAAGTTAATTTCTTTTTCAAATAAATTTATCATAAATGATAATGGTACATACAATAACCAAATTCCTGCAAATGAATTTACCTCAGAAAGTAAAGGATCGAAAAAATAAAAATCTTCCAAAAAAATCATCAATCTAATCCAAAAAATCAAAATTATAATATAGGATATAATTATCTTAAAGCAACATCCAAGTATTGTAAAAATAAATGCTCCTATAATCAGCAATACAATACTTTTGTAATTTTCTAATTCAGGTAAAAATAAACTACTTAATTCTATATTTGGTCTCAAAAAACCAAACAATGACCAAATATAGATACTAATAAGTATCTTGCAGTATGTCTTGACAAAATTTGGTATAAAATTAGAGAAAGAATTCATGATCGCTTGAGTTGTCCAAATTATCTTTAATATAGTGGCGATCAATTTAGTAAACAATATACAAAATATGGAAAATTTTATTGAATTTTAAATAATAACTAGAAAAAAACTAGAATTAGAAGTTACCTTTGACTATCTAAAAAAATAAATATAAGAGATTATATTGTGAATAAAGATAATGAATAATATAAAAATTTATCCAGGAAAAACTAAATATTGTAATGTAGATATCGAAGTAAATAAATAGGTATTTGGAAGAGGGAATAAAGCTGAATTAGTAGAGAAAGTTAGAAAGAGCGATCACTATATTCCTGAACTATCTCTAGTAGCCAAACTAGATAATAAAATCGTCGGTCATATTATGTTTAGCTATTTAGATATAGTAGATAAAGAAACTACTCAAGTTTTAGCTTTAGAGGATGTCTGAAAAGTTATCAACTATGCTAATCGTCGAAGCATAATCCGAATCATAGCAACCTGAATCATGGCTTCGGAAGTTGCTGGTAGAACTTCATAATCTAAGTTCTCAAAATGCTTTGTCCATTCTTTCTACACCTGCTCACAATCAATATTCGCCTTGATTGACGAGGATTCGCGAATTTTCTTGTTGTCGAGGGATGCTTCTCCAAACCTTTTGCCATGACGAATCCTGATTATTAAATGGATTCCTTTAGCATATTACAGCTTCATTTTTCTTACGCTTATCCTGCATAGAGCTGTTTAAATTGACTTAACTCTGTCTTTTGACTCATCCCACAGATTTTTGTTTCACTACCCGTAAAAACACGAGGAAAATTGCCCGAATATACATTCTGGCGATCGCCAATTATAATTAGGCACGGAAGCAAAGAAGACTTAATTCCAATTGCTGATTTTGATGAATTTGAAGGCGATCGCAAAATTCAAAAAGCTTATAGCTATTAAGATTAGCTCTGAATTTTTTAATTCACATTAGACGTCTCTAAAATTTTTTTAAGTAGCAATCATAATAGCAAGATTAAGTTTTACGGTTTTAATACCCACAAAAGTGAGGTAATGAATTACTCTTTCATCATGCAATATAGACTTTTGAACCCGCGTAATTGGTAATGAACAGTAATCGATTTTCATACCTGTGGCAACAACTACAAAAAATTAGTAAATACCTAGTATTATTTTCCATCTGCTTTGCTTTGACTGTGGGATGTAGTAACAATCAAACACAAAACAATG
Organism: Pleurocapsa sp. PCC 7319; assembly: GCF_000332195.1. NCBI lineage: Bacteria > Bacillati > Cyanobacteriota > Cyanophyceae > Pleurocapsales > Pleurocapsaceae > Pleurocapsa > Pleurocapsa sp. PCC 7319. The sequence continues at coordinate 1,603,851 of NZ_KB235922.1, read as the reverse complement.
CAAGCAACAATCTCGATAGTAATCGAATTTCTGTCGGAACAACTCTTAAGCCCCGTACTCTCGACCCAGCAGATAACTATGAGTTAGCTGGATTAAATATTATCTACAATGTTGGAGAAAGTCTTTATACATACCAAGTAGGTACAACAGAGATTAAACCGTTGTTGGCTAAAGCAATGCCCCAAATCAGCGACGATAATTTGACCTACACCATTCCCTTACGTCAAGGAGTAACCTTCCATGATGGAGCAGCTTTTAACGCTGAAGCAATGGCATTTTCTCTACAACGCTTTATTCAGAATGGGGGAAAACCTGCCTTCTTGCTGGGAGATGTAATCGATGAAGTGGAAGCGACAGGGGAATATGAACTAACAATTCGTATCAAACAACCCTTTGCCGCTCTGACTGCCTTGCTAGCTTTTCCTGGTGCTTGTGCAGTATCGCCTCAGGCTTACAAAATTGGAGAAGGAGAATTTAATCCCAATATTCTCGTAGGTACAGGGAAATATAAACTAGCTCAGTTTAAGAGTGATTCTATTAGTTTAGATGTCAATGAAAGTTACTGGGGGGATAAACCAGCAAACCAGGGAATAAATATTCAGATCTATGCCGGAAACTCAGCCAATTTATTTAATAGTTTTAAGACTGGGGCCATAGATGTGGCTTATCAGTCTCTTGACCCACAACAAATCGAAAATTTAATCGATCATGCGGGAAATAAATGGCAAGTAATTGAGGGTTCAGGCACGGTAGTTAATTATTTAGTTCTCAATCTGCAACAAGAACCCCTGAATATGCCAGAAGTGCGTCAGGCGATCGCTTCAATCATCAATCGCACTTTAATTAATGACAGAGTATTAAAAGGACAAGCAGAACCAATTTATAGTCTGATTCCCACTGCTTTTGATTCTTATCATCCTAGCTTAGAAAAATATTACGGTGATGTTCATACTGATAATGCCAAAAAATTACTAACTACAGCGGGTTATTCCACCGAAAATCCGGCTATTATTGAAATTTGGCATCCCTCTGGTTCAATTACTCGTGGTATCGTTGCTGAAACAATTAAAGCTTCTACTGAACAAGAGTTAGGTGGTATGGTTCAGTTTATTCCCAATAGTGTCGAGTCAGCTTCATTTTTTGGCAACTTAAGCCAAGGTATATACCCCTCAGCTTTGGTGGATTGGTATCCCGATTTTCTAGACCCCGATAATTACATTCAGCCTTTTCTTAGCTGTAGCAAAGGCTCACCTAATATCGGTTGTGAAGAGGGAGCAGCTCAAAGTAGAGGCTCATTTTATTATAGCCATCGCGCTAATTTATTAATTGACCAATCTCGACATGAGCAAGATCCTAATAAACGACAAGCTCTCTTTATCGAATTACAACAATTGCTAGCTCAAGATGTTCCCTATATTCCTCTTTGGCAAACTAAAGACTATGTCTTTGCACAAAATGTGGTTAACGGTGTAAAAATTAACCCCAGCCAGAATTTTCCTTTCTGGACAATCAGGAAAATGAACCATTAATATTAATGAGTATTTCTGATTTATCTGTAATTAATCAGGCTAATGGCTAAGAGCATATATAACCAAACAATTTACAGTTTTTGTTTGGCATAACAATCTATGAAACTGATTATTCAAATTCCCTGTTATAACGAGGAAGCAACTTTAGGGTTAACTCTATCGGAACTTCCTCGTAAACTACCAGGTATAGACCAAGTGGAATGGTTGATTATTAATGATGGTAGTCGCGATCGCACCCTCGAAGTTGCTCAAGCTTGTGGAGTAGACCATATTGTAAATTTTCAATCTAATCAAGGCTTGGCAAAAGTTTTTATAGCAGGAATTGAGGCTTCTCTTAAAGCTGGTGCTGATATTATTGTGAATACCGATGCCGATAATCAATATTGTGCGGCAGATATCCAGAAATTAATTGCACCAATAATTGAAGGTAAAGCCGAAATAGTGATTGGTGCTAGACCAATTCAGGAAATTCAACATTTTTCACCATTTAAAAAGTTTTTGCAACGACTAGGTAGTTTAGTGGTACGTCTTGCTAGCCAAACTAGTATTCCCGATGCACCTAGTGGTTTTCGGGCAATTAGTCGTGAGGCTGCCTTAAGATTAAATGTTTTTAATGAATATACCTACACTCTGGAAACTATTATCCAAGCTGGTCAAAAGGGATTGGTAATTACTTCTGTTCCGATCCGTACCAATGGCTATTTGCGTCCTTCTAGGTTGGTTAAAAGCATTACCGCTTATGTGCAGCACTCTATACTGACAATTGTGCGCATTTTTATGACCTATCGTCCTCTCCAGTTTTTTATGATGTTGGGGAGTCTGCCTTTTAGCCTGGGAACTTTATTATGTTGTCGCTGGTTATTATTATTTTGGGGCATAATTGGCGATGATCCTGCTAAACCTCGGGTTCCCAGTTTAATTTTGGCTGCTATGTTGATTTTAATCGGAGTACAGCTCTGGATATTTGGTTTAATTGCTGACTTGATGGGAGTTAATCGTCAATTACTCGAAGATATTCAACTTCGATTACGACGAAATGAATTGGAACCAAAAGGAGATCGCCAAAAAGAGGGTATTTGCAAATAATTAGGGCTTATAGAACTTACTGCGCTTTTCAGTTAAAAGTAAATTTTGTCATCTAAATATCAGATTTCAACTAATTTTTAATGCTCTAATGTCTTCGAATATAATCTGCCAATTTTGAAATTAAAGAGGTTTTGAAATGAAACGCAAATCTTTTATTCAAATGCTTGTCGCTAGTGCTTTATTTTCCCCGATAATTAGCTCTGGATGTAGTAATAATCAATCACAAACAAGCGATAGCGATACAGAACTAGATACCTCTGACCCTGAATTATCAGCCCCAGATGCTGCGTCAGAAAATCAATCTTTGATTCTGACTACAGCTACTACTGGAGGGACATACTATCCAGTAGGGGTAGCGATCGCTACTTTAATTAGCCAAGAAACACCCCTAAAGATGAACGCGATTGATTCGGCAGGTTCGGCAGAAAACATTCAGTTACTCAAAAACCAGGAAGCAGATCTAGCGATCTTACAGGCTCTATTCAGTGAGATGGCGTGGTCGGGTAAAGGTCAATATGAGGGTCAACCCGAACAACAATTTCGTTCGATAACTATGCTCTGGCCTAATGTAGAACATTTTATTGTTAAGAGTAAAGCAGTTGAGACTGGTAATATTCAAGATCTTGAAAATTATAAAGGTAAGGCTTTCTCAATTGGTAAGCGAGGTTCAGGAACAGAAACTTCTGGTAAAACTATTCTTCAAGGTTTAGGGTTTGATGTTGAATCAGATTTTCGTCCCGAGCATATGGGATATTCTGAATCAGCAGAAGCAATGCAAAACGGTCGAATTGAAGCGATGAATATTCCTGCCGGACCTCCAGCCTCCGCGGTATCTCAGACCTATGCCTCTATGGGAGCAGATCAAATTACGGTTTTAGAGTTTACCCCCGAACAATTGAACAAGATCAATGGGGTTTTTCCAGTATGGCAGCCATACACTATAGAAGCGGGGGTTTATCCTAATCAGCAACAGCCAATTCAAACTATTGCTCAACCTAATTTATTGGCGGTTCATCCGGATATAGATAGCGGTACAGTTTATCAAATTACTAAAACAATTTACGAGAATTTGCCCAAATTGAAGCAATTTCATCAAGCAACTCAAGAAATGGACTTAAATGCCGCGATTTCTGGTTTGACTACACCGCTACATCCGGGAGCGATTCAATATTATCAAGAAAAAGGATTAACAATACCCGAGCACCTGAGCATAGCATAGAGACAAAAAAAGACAGTTAACCTGCCTGAGCAGGGTAGAAAGCTCAATTACGCTCAGGCATTGTAGAAAAGAATGGATGAGGTCTATCTGGTAGCGGGATTTAAAGGTCAACCTCTCAAGGTCTCCCAAAAGAGAAGCGAAAGCGGTCGCCAACGAAGGCTCAAGGAGAAACTAGGCAGCTTGGATTGTACCCAAAGGAGAAATTGAAACCTGTTCACTGTTGAGTATCGAGGGTAATTCTGCCGTCTTCTAGTTCAACAATGCGATCAGCAACATCGAGAATACGATTATCGTGAGTCACAATCAAAATAGTACAGCCTTGTTCTCTGGCTAATTGCTGCATTAATTCCACTACATCTCGTCCAGATTTACTATCCAATGCTGCTGTAGGTTCATCAGCTAAGACTATTTTGGGATGGGAAACTAAGGCACGAGCGATCGCAACCCGTTGTTTTTGACCTCCTGAGAGATTCTGGGGATGATAATCGATATGTTCCTCTAAACCAACAGACGATAGCAAAGCGATCGCTCTTTGTTCCACTTCCGAACTTTTAATTTCGTCATGTAATTCCAAGGACATCTGCACATTTTGTTTCGCCGTTAAAGAAGCTAGTAAATTATGCGCTTGGAAAATATAGCCAATATTTTTTCTAGTTTGTACTAGCTTGTTTTTCTTGGCTCCCACTAACTCCTCTCCAAATACCTTGAGACTACCTGATTGCGCCGATCGTAATCCACCCATGAGAGTTAATAAAGTAGTTTTTCCCGAACCAGAAGGTCCTTTTAAGATAATTACTTCTCCCGAATTAAGTACTAAATCAATATCAAATAATATTTGCTTTTTTAACTTGCCTTCACCAAAAAAATGATTTAAGTTTTGAATATTTACGACTTTTGCTGTTGATTTGTAGGTACTCATAATTTACTTAGCAAAATTCTTTCAATAATACATTATTTATTTTTTCAAAAACATTAGATTTATTTTACTTTGTATATTGATAAACCACACTACAGTTTCTGCCATTGTTTTTAGCTTCATACAATGCTTGATCGGCGAATTTAATTAGCATACTCAAATTCTCTTGTGGATCATCAGCAAAAATCTGAGAGCTAGATATACCAAAACTTGCTGTAAATATTATATTATGATTTTCATGTTCAACTTGCGCATTACTAATTGACATCCGAATTCTTTCAATAACTTTAATCGCTTCTTTTTGATCACAATCTTTGAGAATCAAGATAAATTCTTCACCCCCATACCTGCCAAAATAATCTGCTTTTCTTAGATGTTTTCTACATAATTCACCAGCCTTTTGTAGAACCAGATCTCCTGCTTGATGTCCATATCTATCATTGATATTTTTAAATTTATCTAAGTCCATCATAATGACATAGATCCATTTATTTTCATGCTTAGCAGTAGAAATAATATCTTTGGCTCTTTCAAGAAAAAAACTTCTATTAAATGCTCCAGTTAATTGATCGTAAATGACAAGCTTACGTACTTGTTTTTCAAGAGAATCAATTTCAAATATTAACTTTACTTGAAAATAAGACATGACAGGAGCAACAATAGCAGGAATAATAATAGTTATAATCCAATTGTATAAATATAGTTGCTTTCCACAAATTATAACAATGATTTCTGCAACAATAAGAGATGATAATATAGATAATATTGTAACTACTAAAACAGTTTTTTTTAAACCCATATTAATTATGGTCTGTCTCATTTCCACTATTGTCAGTTAAGCCAAGTATACTTATATTTTATATTAGTACTATCAATCTAAACCAACAAAGATAATTTACATTTTGCATAGTAACAATAGTTCAAATCACAATTTTTATAAATATTAGCAATAAGTAATAAGTAATCTAATAGTTTTAGATTAGATAAAAACTTAAATGATTGAAAAATCAAATATAGATATTTGCATTTAATTCATCTCGTTAATTTCCCGCGAAAACACTGCTATATACTTGGTAAATGTTAAAAAATGTCAGCAGGATCTGCTGCGCTTAATTTTCTGACAGCAACACTACCAGAAGCACAGCACATAATAACGGTAAGAATTAAGACAGTTGTTGCTCGATTAACCGTCATGGCTAGAGGTAAAGCCGTTGCTCCTGCTGCCAGACTATATAATCCAGTTGCGATCGCATAGCCTGGTAAAAAACCTAATACGGCCAAAATTACCGCTTCTTGAAATACTAAAATTACAAAATAACTATCTCTGTATCCCATTGCTTTGAGAGTGGCATACTCTGATAAGTGATTTGCCACATCAGTATAGAGAATTTGGTAAACAATAACTGTACCAACCACAAAACCAATTGCTGTACCTAAAGTAAAAATAAAGCCAATGGCAGTAGCATTTTGCCAGTAAGATATTTCTTCCTGAATAAATTCCTCGCGATCAAATATTTCGACATCTTGGGGTAATTTAGCCTTGAGGTTAGCTTTCGCTAATTCTATATCCGTTCCTGGTTTGAGGTTGATAATCCCGACATCAATCAATCCCTTTTGGCGATCGTCAAATAAACGTAAAAAGTTAGTATCACTGGTAATAATATTGCCATCAGCAGCAAAAGAAGCACCCATGGAAAATAATCCCCGCACTGTCACTTTACGAGAAGAGACTTCCGCTTTTACTGTTCCATTTTGTTGTAGTAATTCGGCAATTGCGCCAAATTCTGCCCGCGATTGCTTATCGAATAAAACTACATCAGGAAGTTTGATCTGGTCAATATTTTCTTTGATTCCTGGAAAGTTGACCGGATTTTGAGCCGGATTAAAACCAATAGTTAAAATAGTGCGAGTATTGCGCTCTATAGGATTTTTCCAAGAGCCATAATTAAGATAAATAGGAACTACTGATTCTACCTGGTCAACTGCCGCTGATTGATACAAGCGTCTTTCAGAAAAAGGTTCAGTAAAGCCTAAAGCATCAGACTGAGGACTCATCAGAAATATATCACCCTGCAACGCTTTATGAAAAGTAACGCTACTATCAAACAAAGCTGCCTGAAAACCTAGCTGAATAAACATCAGCATATCAGCAAAACCAATCCCCGCTAAAGCAATTAATAAACGGGCTTTTTCATGGCTTAACTGTAACCAAGAAAGAGGAGTTTTCATTTTTGTTGCTTGTTAATTGTTAATTGTTGATTTTTAATAGCTAAGAGCCGTTATATAGCAATACGAACTTTTATTAGGAGACTCATTACTCGTTACTCGTTACTCGTTACTCACCCTTCGGGAGGTGCGCATTCCCTTGCCCAGATAACGCTCCTAGGTAAACGCCTTACGTCGACGCGGTGAGACAGTCCGTTGGCGGGGTTCCCCCGCTTGAAGGAACTGTCGAACCCTTTAGGGGGTCGCACCTTTACTTACGAGCAATCAAATAAACTGGTTCTAACGTAACTTTGTAAGGCTATAAATTAATCTTGACCATCGCTTTGGAATTAGTTAGATGAGAAATTCGACTACTAGTTTCAGCATCGAGGTGTATGTTGACCTCTACTACTCTGCTATCGACATCAGCAGCAGGATCGGTATTTAAGACATCTTGTTTGCCAATTTTTAAACCAATTTGACTAACTTTACCTGTAACTTCTCCCTTAAACGCTCCTGTTTCACTCTTGATGTAGGCGGTTTGTCCCAGTTTGACTTTGCGAATATCACTTTCATAGACTTCAGCAACCACCATCATCCTGCTGGTTTGAGCAAATTCTACTACTCCATCGTCGCCAACTATTTCTCCAGGATAAGTAGTAATTTTGATGATTTGTCCATCTGTAGGTGCTTTGACGCTAGTAAGTTCTAAGTCTTCTTCAGCTTGTTGTAGAGCGGCGATCGCTCTGTCTACTTCGGACTGGGCTTTAATTACATCTACTTCCCTGACTTCACCAATGCTATCTAGAGTAGCTTCTGCTTCTAGAATTTGTTCTTGAAGAGTGCTTTTATTTTGAAGCGCGATCGCTTGAGCTTGATTGATTTGTTGTTGCAGAGTATCGAGGGTCCGATTATAACTAGCCTGGGCTTCAGCAACCGCTTTTTGGGCTGTATCTACTGCTAAACGGCGAGAATCTAATTCTGATTCTGAGATTACACCTTCTTGGGCTAATTTTTGGTAACGTTTGAACTCACTTGCTGCGTTCTGTAATTCTGCCTTGAGGCGATCTCTTGTTGCCTGTTTTTCTGAGATTTCTGTACGGAGTTGTGCTTGTAACCGAGCTATTTCTGCTCGATCTGCTGCAATCTCTCCTTCTAGCCGTGCCTTAACTTGTTTGAGATTGGCTGCTTGAGCGTCGATATCTCCTTGTTTGGCTCCTGCTTGAATGATGGCTAAGTCGGCTTTAGCTATTTTCAGTTCTTGACGTGCTAACTCTACCGCTGCACTGGCACGCCTATAATTATCTACTAAAGCAATAGTTTGTCCTGATTTAACGCGATCGCCCTCTTCTACTAGTAGCTTAGCTATTTTTGCTCCTCCTAGATCTGGTGAGGGAGAAAGCTGTATCATCTTTCCCTGAGGTTCAATTCTCCCCAATGCTGTTACGGCATTAATTGGCTGAAGCTGAACCGTTTCAGTTTCTTCTTGAGTAGCAGTTTGACTTAAGGTATATATAGTTGTCGCGCTGACAAGTGCTAATCCAGCCAAACAAGAGATAATAATTAATTGGTTATTTAGTGGTAATTTTTTAAGTCTATCCATAAGTCTTATAGCAATTATTTATTCATCTTTTTCACTGGAGATAACAGCAAGCTGATTAAAAATTCACCAAACTCTTTAAAGCTGAGATCGAATTCCTGATCTCTTTCAGTACGCTCCCAAAAACCTATAAAAGCGAAGTAGCCGATCTCTGCTTTATGTCTTGCTTCTACTGCATCAAAACCATAGTCTTGCAGCAATTGATTCAGATAGTTAACCCGCATAGTTTCGACAATGCGTACTCGATCTTGTACTGCTGGCTCTTGATTTGCCCAAATAACAATAGCTGTTTCGGGATCGGGCTGGTTGCACAATTCCTCTGCCAAAGTAAATAGTTTGACGATCTGCTCTTTAGGAGTAGGCTCTTGTTGTGATTCTTCAATTAGCCACAAAGTTTCATTTTCCCAACGCTGCAAAATTCCTTCGAGTAATTCTTGGCGGTTTTTAAAATGCCAATAAAAACTACCTTTACTTACCTCCAATTGACGAGCTAATACTTCCACTTTGACGGCGGCGACTCCTTGATTTGCCATAAGTAGCCATCCGGCATTAATCCAGTCTGTTTTTGTTAAAGCCAATTCTCTTTCCATACGGCAACGTATGTTTTTATTTTAGACAATAAAAAACACACTGTCAATACGGTAGCGTATGTTTTTATTTAAGCGAATTTTTAGGAAGAGATAGTTAGTATTTAGAATAAATATGCCTTATAATCTCTCAAAAGCAGCTAAACATACGTAAAAAAGCTAAGTAAACCAAATTACTTCATTTATTTGTAAATTGTGAGAATATACGAAGAATCTTACTTGGCTTATTTAAAGTGACTGAGCTAGAACACAAATTACATTTTCTACTGCACCAAAACTGGTACGGTGCATTGCTTTACTTGCAGGAGCAGTGCCAATCAAAAACTATTGAGAGGGCAATCAGAGTAACCAGACCAGATATCGACTTTAGCCAATATTCAGAGCAGGAAATCTTACAAGCGATCGCCACCTTGATTGATCAAAAGGAAAACCGCAGGAGTTTTACGATCAATCAGATACAGAGTATAAAATTTTTATTAGCTACAAGCGTAGTGTTAGGCGGTAAATTTGATGAATAAAGTTAGCAGCGATCAATATAGGTACTCATTCCATCCACATGATTATGGTGCAGAGAAACAAACGAAAGAGCTTTGATATCATTAAATCGCGAAAAAGAGATGGCAAATTAGGAGCGAGAGTATTTGCATCTAAATTTAGATTAGCGATCGCGAAGCGTACCCTGCGGGTAATCGCCTTTGGCGCTGGGCAGAGCCCAATCGCGAAGCCCAATCGCATGATTGCGGTGACGGAACCAATCGCGGTTGCGAAGCAAGTCCGTAGGACTCAGCGTACACCCATTCGAGTGCAAGCCCTGCGGGTAATCTAGTTTTTCAAATTGTCTAAAAACTATTAATTGTTACTTTGAGCTTGCAGATCGTTTAGGAGTGGATGAAATTATCATTGCAGCAACCAGCAACATTCGTGAAGCACACATATGAAATCCCACGTCATTTATGCGTGGGATGAGCTTAACTCAATCTTTACTTCTATTTATTCCAACCAAAATCAACTCCTAACAGCTCATATAATTTTTCGTTATGTGGTTGGAAATATTCAATCAAATGTTTTCTAGTATTAGAATCCATTTTTTGAGGATAGGCGTTATAGTTATATTTTTTAAATCGTTTAGGAGACCAATTAGGTAATTCTAGAAAATCAAGTACCTGTTGGAAGATTATCTCAGGATGACTAAAATAATCTTCGCTTTTTAAAATCAAGAATTGTTTTTCATCAAAATGAGCAAACCAGTTTTCTAGCTGTTCTGCATATAATCCTGAAGATAAATAGGTATAATTATAAGCCCCGTGATGATTACTAATAAAATTAAAACTATTGTTTTCAATTTGTTCGATTTGTTTAACTCTAAAATCTTCTTGCTTGAGAGCTTCTTCAAAAGAAAGGTCTTCTCTACCAATTCTTTTAGTGTGGTGATAATGCGAGTAAGCTCGATCAACTGGATTTCTGAGTAATGCTATTAGCTTAACTTGGGGTAAAATCTTGGCAATTCTTTGAGGGGCTTGGGGATGACAAATATAATTAGCGGTTGCTTCTCCTGTAATTAAATATGGCGATTCATTTCCAGGTAATGATATGGGGAAAAAACTTTTATACCATTGGTTCCCTTTGGCAAAGTTTATATCAAAATAAGAAATTTCTTTCTTAATTGGTGCTCCTATATTAGGATGTTCACTCAAATAATGAAATAGAGAAGTTGTACCACATTTCTTAGCACCAGTAATGATAAAACTGGGCATAATTCTAATCGGATTAGTGGCGATTCTCACTGACTTATTAATTACCCGTTCGACTAATGTAGTGTTCATGGAGAATTGGAGTAGTGTGCGAGGGAAGATTATCAATGACTATTAGAACCAATTTACATACTCTCACCAAATTCAATGAAAGCAACATGAAGGTTATATGAGAAATTTCTCACACATAATTTTCTTGAGACATCTATTAGGACTTCTGAGACTCATAGGTGAAGCTAGGAGTTTGCTCCCTACGAATTATCCGGTCAGGTAAGTATAGCAATACGGACTTTTATTAGGACACTCATTACTCATTACTCATTACTCATTACTCATTACTCATTACTTATTACTCAGATCTTGCACCTAATCTGTAACTGATTTGTTTTATCAGGGAAAGGGGTAAAGGTTAAAGGAAAAAGGGTAATAAATTGATTACCAACAGCTAATTATTTAGTTTTTTTGTACTGGTGCAAGATCTGAGTATTACTTATTACTTACGAGCAATCAAATAAACTTGTCCTAATGTAACTTTGTACGGCTATATGGTGAATTGGAACTGATTAATAACAATATTGATGCATTAATCAAGATTGCTAAAGGCAACAAAATAATTCCATAAAAAGTAAACTGCGATTGTAAAAGGTTAAAGTCCCGCAGATTAACTCGCCATCCATTAATTGTCCAAGGAAGATAAAACACATAGGTAGTCGATGGTCTAAATTCATAGTTGTATTGATGGCTTGGTTGATCGATGTAAAAAGTCAACTTCCCTTGGGTATAAGTAATTAATATTTGGTGTAAATTGTAATCATCGAAGATATTAGGAATGATAAATTCTGGTTGAGCAGCAGTATCTCCTGTAGTGGGTGTTCGTACACGAAAAGTTAAATTTCTTTTTTCTTGTCCTATCATCAAATTACGCTCAGATATACTTTCTGCTAAAGAAATAATCCTTGCAGGACCGACCTGTTTTAAGCGGTTACTCGCTGCAGTTAAACTCAAACTAAATTCATTAGATTGTTTTAGCTTTTTGTTCAGTGAAAAGGCAGGAAACTCAGTTTTCAAGCTTTTTTCTCGCTTAAATGAAACAGTTTTATTGTGATGTATCTGATAGTCAAGATCATCACTATTAGCCAAGCTATTTGATACATAATTTGTTTGAGGTAAAGTCAATTCGCTTTGCCAAACCAAGTCAGGTAATTGCTGAGTATTGTCACTGTATTTTTCTTGCTCATCAAGAAATACTAATGAGGTTACTAAACTAGGTAATTGAGAAAAAAATGTATGAGTCTGTTCAAATGCCTGAATTACTTCTTGATTATCTAAACTGCGATCGCAAATATATAAACTGGTCATATATCCTTTCCATGCAGTCTTACCTGTAACTTCACTGCCAATTGCCAGATAGTAATCATCATCCCAGTTACTCAGATTGATATTGATTTTTAAAAACCAGATAGACAATGTAATTACTAAACAATAGCTTGCTATGACAATGGCTAATTGCTTTAAATTTATTTGTGTAGTATCTCCTCTCAAGATGGCATAAATAAAATGAATAATATCGCTACGCCAACAATATAGAATTCCTCCTAAAGCTCCACCAAGACTATTACAAATAATATCAGACATACTAGAAAATCGACTGGGCAACAAAATCTGAATTAGTTCAATATTGGTAGATAAAATTGCACTAATAAATAAAGTAATAATAATAATTTGATAATAGTTGAATTTTTTGATAGATATAGTTCCAGCCAAACCAATTCCCAAAGGAATAAACAATAAAATATTTCTGATATAATCTTTGATATTAGTAGCCCAATAAAACTGTTTAAATACGCTTTGCCAGGATAAAGATTCTGGGACAGTAAAATTAAAGGGAAAAATTGTTGCAAAACATATACTAGCAAAGCTAGAAATAAGCAACCAATAAATTAAACTGCGGTATTTTATCATTTAAATAGTAAATATTTAATCAGCAAATAATATATCAGTATAATAATTAAAATCGCTAAGGGAATGATGATTATTGTATAGAATAATTGCTGGTATTTTAAAAGGTCAAAGTCTTGTAAATTAATTATCCAGGGTCGTTTCTCCCAAGGAAAATATATTAAAAAACTAGTTGCCGGAGTAAATTCAAAAAAATATTGATTTTCAGGTTGATCGATATAAAATCTTAATTTTTTCTTGGAAAAAGTAATTAAAATATGATGAAAACTTTGATCGCTAAATATATTCGGGATAATAAATTCTGGTTGAGTAGCATTACTCCCTGTGATCGGGGTTCGGATACGAAAATTAAAATCACTTCTCTGTTGTCCAATAATCATATTTTGGGCATAGATGCCATCAGATAGAGAGATGATTCTAGCTGGTCCAAATTGATTAATTTTATTAGTAGCAAGAATTAAGCTGATACTAAATTCGTCAGTGTCTTTTAATTTGCTATTTAATGAAACTGCTGGTTCCTCAGTTTTTAGCCATCGTTCTTGACTGAATAATACTGTTTGATTGAGATGTTTTTTATTACCTATATTTTTTGCCAAATTATCAGAACTATTATCTATCGCCGATAAAGATAATGTCTTTTGCCATGTTAAATCGGGAAGCTGCTGACTTTGATCTTGATCAAGATTCCGATAATCGTGAAATTCTAAAGATGTTACTAAACTTGGTAACTGAGAAAAAAAAGAATCTGGATAGTCAAAAACTTTGGTTACTTCTTGCTGATTTAAACTGCGATCGCAAATATAAAGACTCTGAATATATCCATTCCAAGGGCGATCGCCTGTTACCTCATTACCAATTGCTAGATAATAATCTTCATCCCAATTGGATAAATTAACACTAATCAATAACACCCAAATCCCTAGAATAACTAGGGAACAATAGCTTACTATAGCAATTAGCAAAGATTTTAAGCTCAGTTTATGAGGATTCCCAGTCAAGATTCCACTAAAAAACTGAATAATATGGATGCGCCAATAGTATAAAACTCCTCCTAAAGTTCCACCCAGACTGTTATAAATAATATCTGTTAGGTTAGAAACACGAGTTGGTAGCAAAAACTGAGTCAGCTCGATAGTAGTAGATAAAATAGCACTAGTGAATAAACTGCCTAATATTATCCAAACTTTTGGTTGTTTGGGAGTAAGAACTATTCCTAAACTAATCCCCAAAGGAATAAACAAGAGAATATTCTGCAAATAATCTTTAACACTACTACCAAAATTAAACTCCTCAATAACAAATTGCCAAGATAATCCTTCTGGAATGGAAAATTCAAAGGGAAATATTGTTGCGATACAGATACAGGATAAACTAGCAACAAGTAATAACCAACCCCAGCGCCGATAGCCTATCATTTTAGATACTTGATACGAATAGCAATTTATTATCAGAATATTATGTTCGTAGCTTTTGAGCAAACGAGAATTCAGAATTTCAATCTCCCAACTCTGACAGCGATTGCAGTAGTGTTCCAGTTGATAATATCAATCCAAATAGCTGATCGAGGGGCGCGCTTTGGTTAGAAGCGCTTTTCCGCTAGTTGAGAGCCGTCTTGACTAACAACAATGCCTAGAATAGTAATAAGCCAGCGGGAGAGGAATTATCCCTCTTCTGTCAGACTCCGAAAAAAGAATTATAATTAAATCAATCAGAAGACAAGTAAAAGGTAACCAGAGCAATGGATGTGGAGCTACAGATTCTCAAACATTTGAAACGAGATGCTCGCCCGACAATATCAATCATTGACCAATATTGCTTTGCTTATCATGACCTATTTCCTGAAGTTAGAAGTTACGAATGTTTCAAATATTTACATCAAGGTATTATCTCACCAATTAAAAGGAAGTCATTGCCAGAAATAGCAAAGGTAGTGGGAATATCATCACCCCAATCGTTACATCATTTTATAGCTAACTCGCCTTGGTCAGTAGAAGATTTAAAGCAGAAAAGATTGGAATTGACGATTAAAGCTTTAAAAGAGAAAAAAATTACAGTGATAATTGATGAAACAGGAGATAGAAAGAAAGGAAAAAAACTGATTATGTTGCCAAACAGTATTTAGGAAGTGTAGGTAAAATAGATAGCGGTATTGTCTCAGTAAACGCTTATGGAGTCTATGAAAATGTTACTTTTCCCTTAATATTTAAAATATTCAAGCCAAAAGGAACACTAAAACCAGAAGATAAGTATAAAACGAAGATTGAACTAGCATCAATAATTATTACAGAATTAGTAGAATTTGGATTCAATATCGAATTAGTATTGGCAGATAGTCTATATGGCGAAGCCAGTAATTTTCTCTCAACTTTGAATAAATACAAATTACCGTGGATTGTCTCCATTAGAAGTAATCACGGAGTCTGGATGCCTAACAATCAAAGAGTAAGAGCTAATAAATGGTGTAAATTTACCAGAACTTTTAGCAATCAAAAATCTGAAAATAGATATATTCGCGAAATCATTTATGGTAAAAGACATCACATAACTTATTGGCAATTAACCACTGATACAGAAACCATGCCAGAGAATTCTACTTCTTTTGTTATGACCAATATTCAAGACACTAAAAGTAAGATGAAAAAGACTCTTGGTAACTTATATGGATTAAGAACATGGGTGGAATATGCTTTTCGACAATGCAAACAAGAACTTGGTTGGACTGATTATCGATTTACTAATTTTGCTGAAATTAATAGATGGTGGGAAATTGTCATGAGTACCTATTTGATGATTAGTTTAAATACCCAAGTTTTCTTATCTTTGAATACATCTGATAGTCAAAATCATCAAACAGAAATCTCAGCTAGTTTTACTACTCATCCACAATGGAATTATCAAACTGGATGGAAGAATGTTTTGAATAATTTTCGTCTTCTGATTCAACCAAGCCTTCTTTTGTGGTTAATTTTTCCTTGGCTAGAGATATTTCCTAATTCTTCTTTATTGCTAGGATTACATAACTTAATTGATAGCATCAATCAATTAACAACACTGCCTCTTTCTGGATAAATCTTCTTATTTCCTACTCTTAAATCTCGGAGTCTGACAGAAGAGGGTTATATCAAGTTCGGTTGAATACTTAAACTAAGAATGAGGTCAAGTAACAAGTAACAAGTAACAAGTAACAAGTAACAAGTAATAAGTTTTTTAGGTCTGCAATAAGCCTGTTTATTTCAATTAATTATCCGTACTTGATATTACTGGCAAAATTAACTTCAGATCCCTTACTAGCGATCGCCATTAGAGCTTAAAGCTTAAGACTTAGAGCTTTTTTTGGTGAATTGTTTATGGTAATTTTTCCAAATCACAGAAATCTTCAGCAGCTTGAGTATAGCTAAATAGCCGACCAAACCAAGAGTTATACAATTCTGTTGCTGCTGAACTATTGATTACAGAATTAATAAAATCTTGCCACTGAGAGTCCTGACCTTTAATGATCATTCCATAGCGATCGCATGTCAAAGGGGTCTCGGGTATTAAGGGATATTCAGTAGCAGATAATCCTAATTGTTGCGCTTCAGCTCTCAACAAAATGCCATCGCTCACCATAGCATCAATTCTACCCTGCCTTACAGCTTGTATCCCTCTAACTCTCCCTGTAACTCCACTAAGTTTGAGTAGCGTTGCCGAAGGATAACGGTCTTTGATAAATTCTTCTGTGGTAGTATTACCAATGACACCAATTCTTAAATCTGCTAAATCTGGCTGAATTTTAGCTAAATTTTGCTGTATTTTAAGATTAACGCGATTATTTTTCTTGATTAAAAATTGAGTTCCCGTAACAAAAAAAACATCGGAAAAACTAGTCTGTTCAGGAATATCGGAGCGAATAGTATTAGGACCACATTCTAAATCCACAATATTATTCCTAACCAGAGTGAAGCGGTTTCTAGAGTTAGACTTTAGTAGTTTAATACTTAAGGTATTACGCTCTAAATTGCTAATTAACCGCTGTCGCAACAGAGCAAAGAAGTCTAAGCAATATCCTTGTAATTTACCATTATCATCTAAATACCCAAATGGAGCAGCATCTTCTCTGATGGCAATTCTTAAAATTCCAGTACGTTGAATTTGCTCTAGTACAGTTTCAGCATTAACGGGTGATGATAAGCCAAATATTAATAAACTATTGATTAAAAACAACCTAATTTGGCGATTCATGCTCAACGACTAGTGAAAAATAGGTAATAGTCAGAGCTTTACTCTAACTGACATTTCCTAGTTTGACACCAATAGTCAATAACTTAAAGGAGCGAAGAAAATTTTAGGGATAAAAACTAAGTTGTGGTAAACCAAGAGCTTCATCCCATCCCATCATCAAGTTCAAACACTGAACTGCCTGACCAGCTTGACCTTTGATTAAATTATCAATAGCCGACATGACGATCACTCTCCCTGTACGATCATCAACCTGAATACCGATGTAAGCTAAATTTGTTCCACAAGCCCATTTAGTTTGAGGATAAACACCATTCGGTAAAATTTTGACAAATTGGGAGGAACGATAAAAAGCCGTGTAAATAGTAATCAAGTCCTCTCTAACTAGACCGGGATCCCGCAGAGTGGCATAAACTGTCGATAGTATACCTCTCACCATTGGGATTAAGTGTGGAGTAAATTGTACTCTAACTTCTTGACGAGCTAAAGAGCTGCAAATTTGTTCAATTTCTGGAGTGTGACGATGGTTGGCTACCCCATAAGCACCTAGAGAATTATCAGCTTCAGCTAACAGCATATTGATTTTAGCTTGACGACCTCCCCCAGATGTACCTGATTTAGCATCAATAATTGCCGTTGACGGTTCGATCAAACCTTGTTTGAATAGTGGTGCCAGGGCTAATAAGCTGGCGGTAGGGTAACAGCCAGGACAACCGATTAACTCTGATTGTTCTATCTGCTGGCGATGTAGCTCAGGTAAACCATAAACTGCCGTAGCCGCGATCGCCTGATCTTCTCGTTCTTTTTTATACCAGGCGGTATATGTATCTAAATTGTCAAAACGATAGTCCGCCGAAAGGTCTAATACTTTGCAGCCTTTGTCTATGAGAGTAGGAGCAATGTCGCAAGCTAAACCATTTGGCAAACCAAGGAAAACAGCCTCACAACTAGCAGCAACTCGATCTAAATCAATTTTCTCAATACTCAGATCGACGCAATGAGCTAGATGAGGATAAATAGAACCATATCGCTTCCCAGCAGTGCTATCTCCTCCAAGATAAACAATTTCGACCCCAGGATGTTCTAATAAAAGTCTGACTAATTGAACTCCACCATATCCAGAAGCTCCGATAATTCCGATTGGTTTCTTGGCTATATCACTCATGATGCTGCACTCTCGGCTAATCTTAATTTTAAGCTGCTTCTTTTAACAATCTATAGTTTAAGCACAATTAGGATACTTTAGATAAAAAATTATTATTAACTAATTAATGGGTTATTCTAACCATAGTTTACGTGGATTGATCTATTCCCTATTCCCCAGGAATTCCCCTGTTTCAGTTGGAAGAGAGTCCTTCTCAATTTTGAGTGATTAATTCCGTCAAAGTATTGACCAGGCGCTCATCTGGTAGGGGCAAAATATCTTTACCGTGAAGCATTTCTTGTAACATGACAAAATAAACTAGGCTACCGATCATTACCCTGACAGTGGCTTCTGGATCGTCTAGATTTAGTTTCGGATGGGATTCAAAGTATTTAGTTAAGGTTTTTATGGCTGGTTTAGCCAGGTTATTAACATATGCCTTAGCCAGTTCGGGAAAACGTCCCGATTCGCCGATAATAATGCGAATAAAATCATGAAAAGCGCGATCGCTTTTAGCATTCTCTAACATCCTGGTTGCCATTGCGGATAGAACAATTTTGGGGTCTTGGGCTAGGGATTGAGGTTCCTGTAAACCCATGACTTTCTGAAATTTATCCTTGACTAAATCTTGCATTACCGCATTAAATAAGCTTTCCTTATCACCAAAGTGACTATAAACAGTAGCTTTAGAAACCCCTGCGGTTTTGGCTATTTTGTCCATGCTAGTAGCAGCGTAACCATTAGCCAGAAACTCTTGCATGGCACCTTGAAGAATTGCCCGAGCTTTAGCTTCTGATTTAGAACTTTCAAAATTTTTGATTGTTGTTTTATTCATTTTTTCCTAATTTATAGCACCAGCATGGTTTTAAGCTGAATACGTTTTGCTGAATCTATCCCAATACAGGCTAAATAGCTATTAACTCCACCATGGTTGCGATCGAGATAAGCAAATGTATCAATTATGGTTTGCGGTGAAGATTCTAACAAATGAGCAAATCCCTCTTTAATTGCTTGCTGGCGTATCTTGTCATACATAAAAGCTAAATAGCGATCGCTCAATTGATAATCTTCGGCTATGGTTTCTACGGAAACATTGGCTAATGCTAACAATAAAGCAATTATGATTCCTGTTCGATCTTTTCCTGCTGCACAGTGAATAACCACTGCGGTTTTTTGACAAGCAATAGTCTCCAGAATGTTTTTAATTACTGGCGATCGCTTTTCTAAAAAGAAACGATTATGTTCAAACAGTCTTTTGTTTTTAATGAATTCAACCTGACTTCTATCATCTATCAGAGGTAAATTGAAATATTTAATCTCTGGGATTTGGCTCAGAGCATATTTCCTACTACTAACTTCAGACGGACTCCGCAGATCGATAATTGTTCTTATTCCGTAATCGAGCAAATGTTGCTGACTAGAGGAAGGTAAACGATGCAAGCTATCGCTACGCAACAAGGTACGCCATCTAATTTGTTTTTCTTCAGAAGTAGTGTAACCTCCTAATTCTCTTAGATTAAGACAACCTGGTAATTTCAAGTGCCGTTGAAATATTTCTGGCTGGTTCATTTTAATTAAACTGTTGCTAAACTACTCGGTTTAGTTTTATTATAATAGTAATTGAACTAAACAGTTTAGTTGCCAGCAAAATTAATTGCCATGAACTACATCGCAGACAATAAAACTAAATCATTGAAACCTCCGATCAAAAATTTACCTGCTATCGCGATCGGTTTGGCTTTAATTCTTGGTAGTGTAACAGTCTACAGATTGCGTCAAACTACTATTTCTCAACCGGAAGTGTCACCCCCAGTAGTGCCAGAAATTAAAACTGTTACAGCATTAGGTAGGTTGGAACCAAGTGGAGAAATAATTCAAGTATCAGTTTCCTCCTCCTCGGAAGGGGATCGCTTGGAAGAGTTGTTAGTCAAGCAGGGAGACAAAATCCAAAAAGGAGATGTGATTGCAGTATTAGATAGTCGCGATCGCTTAGTAGCAGCATTGAATCAAGCTCAAGAACAAGTAAGAGTGGCAGAGGCAAATTTAGCTCAGGTCAGAGCGGGGGCGAAAACAGGAGAAATCAGGGCTCAACAAGCAGCGATCGCTCGTATCGAGGCTGAAAGCCGTAACGATATCATGGCGCAAACAGCAACAGTTTCGAGAATAAAAGCCGAATTAAACAATGCCGAAGTCGAATATCAACGCTACCAAAATCTCTATCAAGATGGCGCAATTTCAGCCTCGGAAAAAGATAGTAAATATCTAACCTTAGCAACTGCCAAAGAACAACTTGCAGAAGCTCAGGCCAATCTAAATCGGATTAAATCTTCTCAACAAGAGCAGATTGCCGAAGCCAAAGCGACATTAGACAAAATCGCTGAAGTTCGCCCAGTAGATATTGCAGTAGCCGAAGCCGAAGTGAGACATACCCAAGCAGCAGTCAAAACTGCTCAGGCAGAATTAGAGCGAGCATATATCAAGTCTCCCCAACCAGGGACAGTAATAAAAATTCTCACCCGTCCAGGGGAAGTCGTTTCCAGCAATGAAGGTATTGTGAGAATTGGACAAACCGATTGGATGTATGCCATAGCTGAAGTTTACGAAAGTGACATTGGAAAAGTCAAGCTAGGACAAAAGGTAACAGTATCTAGCAGCGCGATCGCCGAAAAACTTACCGGCACAGTAGAACGTATTGGTTTAGAAGTCGAACGACAAGAAGTAGTTAATACCGATCCTACAGCCAACATCGATGCCAAAGTCGTCGAAGTGAAAGTCAAATTAGATCCAGAATCCAGTGAAAAAGTAGCAGGACTCACTAATTTGTTAGTGAACGTCAGAATTGATTTGTAGCCATTAGCCATTAGCCATTAGCCATTAGCCATTAGCCATTAGCCATTAGCCATTAGCCATTAGCCATTAGCCATTAGCCATTAGCCATTAGCCATTAGCCATTAGCCATTAGCCATTAGCCATTAGCCATTAGCCATTAGCCATTAGCCATTAGCCATTAGCCATTAGCCATTAGCCATTAGCCATTAGCCATTAGCCATTAGCCATTAACAAACCATGTTCAAATCAATATTTAACCGTACTCCCTTGGGTTGGTTGCAACTCAAACACGACAAATTACGATTATTGACTGCAATATCGGGAATCGCCTTTGCAGACATACTCATCTTTATGCAGTTGGGTTTTATGAATGCCCTCTATTCAGCCAATACTCAGTATCCGCGAAAAATTAACGGCGATATCGTTTTAACCAGTACTCAGGCAACTAACTTTAATAAGCCTTATACTTTCCCCCGTCGAAGACTGTATCAAGCGATGGATGTACCAGGGGTAGAATCCGCTGAACCAGTTTACATTGGTTCTCTGGACTGGCGTAATCCTCAAAATCGAGCCAAAACTTCGATGTTGACGATCGGCTTCGATCCAGAAAAACCAGTTTTTGCTTTACCCGAGGTAAACAGTCAATTAGATAAAGTCAAGATCCCTGATACAGTACTATTTGATCAGGCATCTAGGGGAGAATATGACCAAATAGTCAACCAAATCCAACAGGGAAAAACAGTTACCACGGAAAAAGATCGCACCACTATAACTATTGGTGGTTTATTTACAGTTGGAGCTTCTTTTGCCGATGACGGGGCATTAATTACCAGCGATCAAAATTTTATGCGTCTTTTTCCCAGAAAAAAACCAGGAATGGTCAGTTTAGGCATAATTAATTTAGAAGAAGGACGCGATCCAGAAAAGATTGCAATGTCTCTAAATGCCTATTTTCCTGAAGATGTTAAAGCCTATACCCATCAAGAATACGTCGATGCCGAGCTAGCTTATATTAAAAGCCAAACTGCTATTGGTTTTGTGTTCACTCTGGGAACAATAATGGGCTTTATTGTTGGTATTGTAATTGTCTATCAAGTTCTTTCTACCGATGTCAACGACCATATGGCAGAATACGCTACCTTTAAAGCAATGGGTTACAAAAACTCCTATTTACTTGGCGTGGTGTTTGAGGAAGCTATCATCCTATCCATTATTGGCTTTATTCCTAGTGTGGCGATCGCCGCAGGGCTATATCAATTAACCGCAGCAGCAACCGCATTGCCCATCGTATTACCTGCATCTAGGGCTGTTACCGTATTAATCATGACTTTTCTCATGTGTAGCATTTCTGGCGCGATCACAACTCGTAAACTTCAGTCAGCCGATCCAGCCGACATTTTTTAGTTTATAAATTGTTAATTACTCAGTTTCTGTATAAAGAGGTGTGAAATCATGACTCTCGAACAAAAAATTGCTAATTCATTTCAGATGGATGATCGAACATGGTCGCGTCATGCAAATCCTGGGAGTGTGTTGTATTGAGAAGTTCATCGATTATTGTTAAATATTCTTTTCAGTTTCAGGTCTATATGGTTCTTCTTTAACAGTATGACCGTAAACAATTTTGAGAAATAAAACAGGAATAAGCCACTCAAAGCCAGTAGGGTATCTTAAAAAATAGCTATTTATTAATAATGCCGTAACGATAATGAGCATTGAAACTGGACGTTGTAGATAAATAGGTGTCTTAGTCACAGTTAAAACTGAAATCTGCAAAATTAAATACCAAAAAAATCCATAAATCCAACTAGCAGAGGAAAATACCAAACTAACTATTAAAGGATGAATATGAATAAGAGAAAAGAATAAATGGTTTTTAGCTATATTTACATAGTTAGGTTCAAATTTTTGGAGAGAAGAATGATAAAAACGCTTACAAGAATTAAGAGAATTTGCTACTGCACCACCAACAACATCATAAGCAATAACTCCTGCCAAAATATATTGCCAAGTTTTCCAATCAAAGTCATTTTTCCAATAAAAGAAACCAATAATGATTACTCCTATAAACCCCGCAGTCCAACCAATATTTTTTTCGATAGTTGTTGCTTGAGTGCCTACAACTAGATTGGTTTTTCCACTGTAAGACCAAATGATATTCGGTGATTTTTCCATAAGTGATTTATATCTTCGATAAATTAAAGAAGTCTAGTCAACTATTTTTATGAAATCTAATTTAATTATTTACTATGTCTAATTCCTTTTCCAACAAGACGAATATAAATATTAACTGGCAACAGAATAATTTTAATGACCTCATAGCGCAATTAGGAAAAGCTAATGCAGAAGAAATTGAAAGGGTGTTATCTAAAAGAGAAATTATTGAACCTGAACCAGAATTAACTCCAAATATAATTAATCGTCTCAAAGAAAAAATCAAAAATCAAAAATAATATGGTGCACAAGCGATCGCAACTCGTAAACTTCAATCAGCCGATCCTGCTGATATATTTTAGAACTATTTTAGGCGATCAAAACTAAAAAATACAATTTATAAAGGTAGTTTTCTGGGTGAACTGAATTGACGATAGCCAACTTCTTGAAATGCATTAATCATTGGTTTATTATGGACATCGGTATCGCAGAAAACACGCCAAACTCCGACTTCTTGAAGAATGCGTGTAGCTTGGCAGAGTAAATCGTAGATATAATGCTTTCCCCTATATTCAGGAACAACACCAATGTAATAAATAGTACCTTCCTCTAGACTGTTTTTACTGCATCCGCGATAAATAACTGGCTGAAGAAATCCGACCAATTTGCCCTCGTTGTTAAAACCTAATTGCCACCACTTAGGTTGATAATCAAAGTCATTACTTACTTCTGTAATATATTTATTTGCTGCTCGATCAATGCCTAATTCTTTTACCTCTTTTCGATCTCTACGATCTAATGAACTTGCTATAACTTGACTTACTGTATTAGTAAAGGCTGCTATTCCAACGCTATTTAAAGAGCGAAATTCAAGTCGTCGTGAAACTTTAATCAGTGGTTTTGGTTGTTCCCAAACAAAAGGGATTTTTTCGTAGTAGTTTTCTGATTTTTTAATTTGTTCCATTCTTCTTTAGTAATGCCTAATTTATTTTGTTCTACCCATTTACCATTTTTCATAAATCCTTGAGGTATGTACTCGATAAATTTCATTCCCACATTTTTTAAAACCTTTTCACTCTTTTCATTCCATACTGCATGATAAGCTTGAATTTTTTCCGTATCTAATACTTCAAAACCAAATTTAAGAATGACTTTAACTGATTCTGTCATATATCCTTTTCCTTGTGATTGAGGATGTAGCCAAAATCCTGTAGTCCAAACTTCCTCAGAGTTTTTTCTAATACTAATGGTCCCCAGTTGTTTATTCTCTTCTTTCAAACAAATAGTAAATGCATATGACTTTCCTTCATTCCATGTTTTGATTACTCTTTCGTAATATCCTTCTATTAATTCATCTTCGCTTTCTGGTGCATCCCATAATAGTCCATCATTAAAACCTTGATATCTAGTTGCAGAAAAAATGAAAGGAATATCCTCTTTTTTAATTTGCCTGAGTTTACATCGATCTGTTTCGAGAATTATGTCTGGAGATAACGCCATATTATTTTTTATATTTAAGTTTCAAATGACCAATTCTAGAACTATGCAAAATTATCTTTTTTGTATGCTTCCTTAGCTTTTTTATTTTCAACTTTTTCTAGCTTCTCCGCATTAAAGTTACTTAAACTACTAACTCAAAGTTATTTAGGAATTTTATCAATATGCATAACAATCATCATACAACCCCAGCAATTTCTATTCACAATCTCGATCATTATTTCGGTACAGGAGAACTTCGTAAACAGGTTTTATTTAACATCAATTTAGAAATAAATCGCGGAGAAATTGTCTTGATGACCGGACCTTCTGGTTCTGGTAAAACTACTTTGTTAACTCTAGTTAGTGGATTGCGATCGCCGCAATCAGGAAGCTGCAAAATACTTGGTAAAGAACTTTGTGGTGCGAGTCAAGCCGAATTAGTTCAAGCCAGACGTAACAATGGTTATATCTTTCAGGCACACAACTTACATCGTAGTTTAACTGCTACCGAAAATGTACAGATGGGTTTAGAAGTACATGGTAATTTGACCAAACAGGAAAGGTGCGATCGCTCTGTGGCAATGTTAGAACATGTTGGATTAGGTAGTCACGTCAACTATTATCCCGAGAAACTGTCTGGAGGACAAAAACAACGAGTTGCGATCGCTCGTGCTTTAGTTGCTCACCCAGCGATCGTCTTAGCAGATGAACCCACAGCAGCATTAGATAGTAAATCAGGACGAGATGTGGTGAATCTAATGCAGAAGCTAGCTAGAGAACAAGGCTGTACAATTTTGCTGGTTACTCATGATAATAGAATCTTAGATATTGCTGACCGTATTGTTCATCTCGAAGATGGCAAGCTAGTTAATAACTCGATCAAGCCTGTCGCAGCCTGACAATTAACTTTAAAGTTACATTTATGGACGAAAGTTAATCATTGTTTTTGAATTTCATCAGCTAATTAGAGCTAGAGTTAATAAAACCAACAAATCCTACAACAATAAATATATTTGTAGTCAATGCCAATATTCATCTAGGCATAAATTTTTGCTAGAAGTTTAAATGTAGACATTAAGGTAGGAGGCAAAAATATTTTCAAGCTTACTACCTTCACGGGCACAGCCCGTTAGATACGATCTCGATTCAAAGTATCAAGCTAAATTACGGAGAAATTTAAGATATGTGTTGGAGCGGACAAGCATCGGCAACTCTAGCCACAATAGGTTTAAGCAGTACCGCATATGTAGCCTGGAAGGGTGAAAAAAAAGCATTATGGATTCCTCTGGGTTATTTCTCGTTGATGGAATTACTTCAGGCATTTACCTACACAGTAATCGATCAGCCCGATTTGCCTTTGAATCAGCTTCTTACTCTGTTTGGAGTATTACATATTATTTTCCAGCCTTTTTTCATAAGTGCTGTGGCACTGCATTTTATTCCAGAGAGAATTAGAAAGAAGACAGCACCATTTATATATGGTTCCTGTTTTGTTGGCGCAATAATGATGTTAGTCAAGCTTTATCCCTTTGCCTGGGCTGGAACTTGTACTATAGGATACGAACCTCTTTGTGCTAGTCAACTGTGTTCTGTCTCAGGAAATTGGCACATAGCCTGGAATGTGCCGATGAACGGACTAAAGTGGCTAACTTTGGGCTATTATATTCCAGTATTTGTGGCTCCTTTAATCTATGGTTCCTGGAAATTTACGATTTATCACCTAATTGTCGGACCCTTAGCTGCTCGCCTTTCAACCGATAATATTAACGAATGGCCAGCAGTATGGTGTTTGTTATCTATTGGAATGTTCTTAATTGCCATTAAGACTCCATTACGGCAAATTCTTTACGTAAAACATTGGTGGTTATGGGACTCTGAAGAGGATTTAGAATCTAATTTAGATTCCGAGGAGTCCGAGAGAGTATTAACTGCCTCAATTCCCTTAGATGTGAATGTTGATACTCCACAAATGGTTAACAAAAAATGATTATTTTAGCATCACCTAAAAGCCTTGTAGTAAATTGGGCAATTTCAGCCTGATCGGGATCGATACAAAAATACTTTTCTACTTTTCTGCTCAGGCTTTTATAAAGCCTATTTTGATTGACCAGGAGGAATAAAACGAATCTCAATTCTTCGTCTAGTTTCATCTGGCTGACGATCAACTGATGCTAATCTACCCGAAGGTAAATACAACTGTGCAGCAGAATAGGCTCTAAATTCTACATTATGTAGCCCATTATTTTGTAATTCCTGAACTACCGCTAAAGCTCTCATTAATCCTAGATCGGCATTAGATCCTGCTAATAGTTTACTAACGGGTCGTTTTCCCTGAGCCACGGTTTCTAGAGTTTTATCGAGATTACTATTCTGTTTTATTCCCTCGCCATCCGTATGTCCAATTATTTGAATAAAGTCAATTTCTCGTTCTTGTAAAATTTTGTTTATTTCTGGACTAATTTTAGTAGATATATGATTTTTAAGTTGCGGATTTAATTCTGCACTTCCTGACTTAAATTTAAAATTCCCCGAACTTTCATCTATGATAATTGGTAATGCTGATTGTAAACGTTTATTCGCCTCTTTTAAATCTTTATTTAATTTCTCGGATTGGAATAATACAAGTAGGAGCAATAGACATAAAATCATAAAAGCATTAGACATCAAATCGGTAAACGATTGAAAAAGGCTATTTGATTCTATTGTTGATTGAGAACTGTATAAAGAACGTCGGGACATATTTTATTTCGCCACAGGATTCAGCGAATGTGTAGATAACTTAAAGGCTAAGATTTTATTTGTTTTAGAATGAGAAAAACTTTAAATAATATTATTAAATTTTTTGGTTAGGCTTTGTATTTGCTGACTATAGTTATTTATCTGCTGGTTAGCTTTATTAGTTATGTTTGTACTGAGATTATTAATATCTAAATT
The DNA here is from genome assembly GCF_000332195.1 of Pleurocapsa sp. PCC 7319. NCBI lineage: Bacteria > Bacillati > Cyanobacteriota > Cyanophyceae > Pleurocapsales > Pleurocapsaceae > Pleurocapsa > Pleurocapsa sp. PCC 7319. Next base: position 1,576,241 of record NZ_KB235922.1, on the reverse strand, counting down.
CATTTGTTTCTCATGTTTTTCGATAGCCTTAATTAGTTTTTCCGTTTCTAAACTAATAATATTAATTTGATTTATTATTTGTTTGAATTCTGTTATTAACTTAGTTATCTCTAGAGTATTATTTTGAGAGCGTTGCTCAAAACTTTTAAGCATCTTTTCTCCAAATTGTAGAAGACTAGTATTTACTTGCTGTTTATGTTGCTCTAGAGTTGTTACTATATTTTCTAATTCAGATTGAATACTATTTAAACTAGTGATTTCTTGTTGAATATTGCGATCGCTTTTTTCTAGTAGATCGCTCGATTTCTGATTGAGGTTATTTACTTGCTCGATTAAACTATTGGTTTCTTGAGTAGAAGTATTGATGTTATTGATCGCCCTACCCAAAGCATCACTAGACTGATGTAAAATTGCCGTTGATTCGTTAAATTGTTGGGGGATAGTTGTTAATTCTTCAGTAGCAGAAGCTAGTTTGTCGGCGAAGTCACTTTCTTTAAATGTTTCGGCTGCGCCCATAAAACCTGCTGCACTATCTTGTAATTTATTGGAAGTAGTTTGTAATTGTATATAAACTTGTTGAGCTAAATCCGTTGCTTGTTGATGACTTTCACTAATCTTATGAACTTGATTACCTAAGAAAGCTGTAGACTCTGAAAAAGATTTTTGCGTGCTAGCTAAATTAGTTGTAATATTTTCTAAGTTTTCAGAAAATTTACTAGCTTCTATTTTTTCTGCACCCTGCAAATATAATCTAGAGCCTGATTCAATTTTATTAGCCGAAGTTTCTAGAGAAGGAACTACTTCACTGACGATTTGAATTTGTTCTTTGAGGCTATAAGCCGATTCTTGAAAGCTATTGGTACTATTAGCCAAAGATCCTGAAACATCTTGAAACCGATTGACTAAGGTATCAACGTTGTTGTGAAAACCCTGATTGGCATCAACAATTTGCTGGGCAGCATTTCCCATCGATATTTCTAAAACCTTACCTACTTTTTCGTGAAATCTTTCTAAAAATTCTTGTTGTTGCTTGACCATACGGTCAACAGCTTTATCTAAACGAGTGTCCCCTTGAACATTAATTTTGAAAATGTTATCCAAATAATCTTCTAAGGAACTAATTAAGAGAGATTTAGCGAAGCTGGTATTACAGCGTAAATTAACCCCAATCAGAATTGAGCTACAGGCGATCGCCGTCAAACTGGTAAAAAAGGCAATACCCATATTTTGCAGCGGTATTTGTAGTTGTGAAACTAAGTTATCGACATCTGCTGCACTCTGGTTAATGGTTTGACTGAGGTTATATAGATTAGAACTAATACCGATAAAAGTACCCAATAATCCAAAAGCCAATAGTAAATTTGGTAATGTTTGGCAAAAGTAATCCCATTGTTCACAACGCAGAGATATCCCAACAAAGTTTAATCTTTCTTGAGAGTACAAACCATCGATTAAAGCCATCGTATTTACTTGCTCTAGTTTCTGGCTTGCTTGTTTAAATCTTGCTTCTAAGTTATCGACAATTTGCGGTTGTTTTCCTCGGCTTTGGTAAGTTAGTAACCTCGACACTTTATTAGCCGAACCAATTAGATATCGATAAAGGGAGTGACGTAATAAGATAGCCAAAAAAGTTGGTAAAATGACTAAAATAACCGTCAGTAATATTAAAGAAGGCGGGAAAATATTTAAGAGATCCAGCATAGCTTTTATAGGATTAGTAATTTATTTTTTATTAATTGAGTAACTAGGTTTAAAAATATAAATCTAGTATTTCTTTTTCCTTGGCTTTAAATCCTTCTTCTGTAATGATTCCCTGATCTCGTAATTGTTTTAGCTGTGCTAGTTTAGCAATTATTTCTGGATTATTTTTTGATGAATTATCATTATCAATTTCTGCATCCAAAACTTCATTTTGATTTGCTTCAGATTCGGTAATTTTAGTTGATTTTTGACTATTATTAATAACAGCAGTCGTTGTTCCCGATAGTCTTTGTTGACTTTGAGAGGGTAGAGAAGATGAACTAAGTGCTTGTTGTTGATTAAACTTCTCTTCCATCCTGCGCCAGAAACGATTAATAATTCCTTCCTGTGCTTTTGTATCTAAGGTTTCTCTCGTACCGACGACTATTTCTTTATATAGGTAATTAGGATCGTCTTCGGGTAACTCATCAACTAAAGCGACAAATTCTCGCAACTTAGGTAAATAGTGCGACTCCCATTTATTTGGGTTGTTGGTGATATCGTCGATCGCTTTATCTAATTCTTGATTTAAAGCTACTGCCATATCTTTAACATTGGCTAGTTGTTCTAAAGCCTCATCCCAAACTGTGCTTATAGTATTTACTTGATAGGTATCCCGTAGGCGATCGTAATATTGTAACTCGTGTAAACCTGTCTGCTGGTTACAGGGAAGCAACCCAAAAGCTAAAGAGGGATAAAAGATATCTTGTAGCTGTTTCATTTCTCGCGCATCAGGAGGGAGAATATCGGTAAACATAGTGCGATAGTCATTATGCAAAAAACCACTACCATAAGTTTTTTGGCGTAGATAATGTTGTCGCATTTGAGCCAAATCCTGAATCAGTCTCAAGGGAAAAGCAGCGTATTCTGTGACGAAGACAATTTCGTCTTCGGCTTGAATTGGTTTTAGTTGGCTGTCGGGAACACCTAAGTCATTGAAGAGTATCTGTTTAAATTGAATTACCTCGCGGTTATCGGTATCTTTGAAACCGATAATTTCTGCACTTTTACCCGAATCATTATAGAAGTAAGGATCGCTGGTATTTAAAGGCAGTAGAGGTTCGGCTTCTCTCAGTATTTGTTCGAGACGGGTTGCGCGATCGCTTACGGAGTAGTTTTCCAAAAAACGTTTAGTTGCCGACTGTACCCGATCTAAACTACGCGAACCAAATAAACCATCGACAATTAAATTAATTTCTTCGATTAGCTGCGGTTCATCAATTAAACCTGCATCAAGACAGCTAGCCAATGACTCTCCCAAACCAATCTTTTCGGTAATTTTAGTTGTTACTAGTGCTAGTTGTGTAGCGCGATCGCGATCAGGTAATAGGCTTTGATAACAATCATCGGTATCAGCATCGGCAAAGATTGCTTCTCCACTCATTTCATCGACGTTTAATTGTTTTAGTTCGGTTTCGGTTTTTTCGTAAGCCAGTTGGATATTTTTAAGCAGGTTATAAAAGTTGCTGGCTTTAGTGGTTAAGTCGTTGACGTAGTGCTGAAGACTTTTAACTATTTCAAGAGTTTCACGGGTTAATACAAAATCGAAGTTGTGTTTAATTAATTTATTAACCTCCCCAACAATGCGTTTAGCTTCTTCTTGTACCTGACTTTTTTTTTGCTTTTTATTAAACGGTAACAAGCCTCTCTTACTTTCTAGATCTTCAATAGTTTGGGCTGCATCCTGCCATTTTCTTTCTACTTCTTCCAGACTATGAATTTTGCCATTACTGTTTACTCGATCTTCTGTATTTCGATAAGTTTGATTTAATTCTGTACTTAAAGCCTCCAGCCAAGCGCGACTATTAGCTAAAGAAAAGTCAGGTTGACTGGGATGAAGTAAGGTCACTAAAAAGCGATCAATATCTTTAGTTAATTCTCGTGTAATTCGCTCACGGGCTTGTTTGATATTAGTTAGCCAAACTCCACGATTGCTGTCACTTTCCCCGGGTTGAACCTTACGAAATTGTTCGCGAATCTCTCTAGATAATTGAGTAATTAAATTCTCACGGTCGTCTTTAGTTTCACATTCAGCGATACTATTTTCCAGACGATTGCGCCAGCTACTTAAAACATTGCTGAAAGTTTTGTTCCCGTCAGTAGTTGTTTGACGCAGTTTATTAATTAATCCCTCTTGCTTATCCCCTCCCGAGTACCATTGATTTAAAAACCTTTCTAGTAATATTTTTGCATCGGGACTTTGTCCTTCTCCCTGTAACCAATACTTAACTAATTTTAGTTTGATTCGATTTAAAGATACCTGTACGGCAATATCGCGAGGAAAATATATTTCTGCTAAACCAAACGTAAGGTAACGCTGTACATTAGGGCGAGGGTGTTCGTCTAACTGAATTAAATGCTGTAAAAAGTTGTCCCGTTGTGCCACCAGCATTGGCGATAATTCTCCAGCAAAATCCAGATATATTTTATGAGCAATAATATTACACAGCTTGCTTTTTTCTAATATTCTATAATCGCTTTTTGTGCGGTTGGATACTAAATAAACATACTCAAAAGGTGGACGAGATTCTTCTACATATTGAAGATTTTGCAAATCATAATAAGCTTTAAAATTAGTTCCCGCAGTGGCATAATAATTCAACTCTTTTAGTGCTGCATAGGCATTGGCATTCATACTAGGAGTATCCCCGTAAAGTTCGGGACTAATTACCAAGTAACCGCTAATTTGCGCTCCGCGATCGCCATACATCCCTCGCAAACAATATGCAGTATCTAAAAATATTCCACTACCTGTACCACCACACAATGAACCAACTAAAAAAATGCTCAGTTCATTATCGACAACTAATCCCTGTTGAATTAATTTACTCTCATGTCCCCGCGTTCTTTGTTCGGCTGTTTGTAGAGCATTTCTAATCTTGCGATGGTTATGAAAAAAGGCTAATCTACCGACAGGTCTAATTCCTTTTGCTCCTTCATCAATAGCTTTTAGATCTTTTAATAGTTGTGGTGGAAACCAGCATTCAATATTTTTATAAACCCCTGGTGAGCCTTCATAATTACTCGACTTACGATTCATTTCTTGAACGAAGTTATTAACCTCAACTCTGCTCATTGTGGATGCAACTTTTTCGGCATCACTAAGACGTAAATCGACCCCGTGATAAAAATTTCCCGTTCGTAATCCTGTAACATTACTACTTGCTTTATCCGTATCTATATGAACAAAACTAACTACAGGTAGCGCATCTAAATTGCTATATTTATCCACAATCAGACGACGAATACGCATCAAAACATCTTTCCCTGTTCCTCCTAATCCAATACAGATAGTGCGTCTAATTTTCTGACTTTGAGCTTCAGGTTTAATATTCATAGTTTTATTTAATTAATTTAATAGCAAGATTGAAGTTTTTATTTCTGAAAGGGCAATTGAGTCTAAAACTATTAGATTCTACGGCTATAGCTTTTTTCACTTCTTGTTCGCGATAAAAAACTGGCTGGCTTTTAAAAGGAATCAAATGAAGACGATTCCCTTTTCTTTGCAAATAGCCTCTTATTTCATCTCCAGGGCAGAAAATAGCGTTTAGACTATCATCACCAATAAGTATTTTTTGTTTATTTTTCAAATAAACAATCTGTTCTTCCTTATCTTCATCCGATTCAAAGCTGATTTTGAGTTTCCATCTTTTGTTGAGATTAATTAGAGTTTGCTGAAAAAGTAATCGGAAAAATTGACAAGAATCAGCTTGTTTAAAAAATAAGTTTTTATGTTAGTAATTTGACTTTAATATCAGTTTTAATAATAAAAAAGTCAGTAATCGAGCCGAATTTATAGGTATTCAGAAATAAAGACAAAAAAAGACAGCTAACCTGCCTGAGCAGGGTGGAAAGATTGATAACTAAAAAAGTAACGGCAATAGAAGTTTCTGCTGTCTTTGAGAGTTTTGCCATGATACAGTTAAGTCCATAACGTCGTTTTGCTTGTCCGAATTTTCCCTCAATAGCATTACGAAATCTTTCATCATCTCTAGCTTGTTTTTTAGTTGATTTACTAACATTTTTAGGTGGTCTTCCCAATGGTGGTCCACTGATTCTAATACCTCGGTCTTTACACCAAGTTCGATTCTCTCTATTGCGATAAATTTTATCTACATGAACTGAGGATGGATAGTAGCCAGTGAAGTTTTTATAGGCTTCTACTTGTGTTTTTAAATCCCCTGATTCATTAAAGTTATCCCAACTCAAATGATCTAAAAATACATATTGGTCAAAACAGCTTACTGAAATTTTTGCTCCGAATTCCACAGTTTTTCCTGCTTTTCCTCTGACGATAGGACGGATATGAGGTTGAGTTATACTGACGATTCTATCGTCAATTCTGTTGGATTGATTCTCATACATCCACAATTGTTGACGATAAACTTCTGTAACTACCAACAACATTTTATATTGGCTTGGAGATAGACTACTTAAATCAGCCTCGGAATTAACTAAATTCTCTATGTGAGATAAATTTCTTTTGATGTATTGTAATTGTTTGGCGACTGCCGAGCTTCTTTCTTGTCGAGATGGACGACGTTTCTTCGCAACTTTCAAATAATCTTTTCTCGCTTTCTTTCTATAAGTCCTTGGCTTTTTTACTTTCTTTGTTTGACAAGTTTTATAAAGAGAATCTAGAATTTTTTCGGTTTGTCGTCTGGCTTGATTTAATATTCCCAAATCATTGGGATAACTTATATCCCCAGGAGCGCAAGTAGCATCTAATATTAACTTTCCTTGATTTTTAATTGATTTAACTTCTTCTTTTTCGTTTTTTTTTCTGTTTCTTCCTCCTCTTTCTCTCGGAGATTATTTACCATTTTTATATTGATTTTATTAACTAAATCCAGGTCTATTCTTTCTCTAAAATAAACCATCATTGAGGCATCAAATGGGGCTTGATTGCTATAGTCTGACATCCCTAGAAAATACTGTAAATAAGGATTTTCCCTTATTTGCTCTACAGTTTCTCTATCGCTTATTCCTAATTTTTCTTTAATAATTAATGCCCCCAATGCCATCCGAAATGGTTTGGCTATTGCTCCCATTGTTTCTGAGAAATTTTCTGCATATTCTGACTCAAAATCTGACCAAGGAATTAACTCTGCCATAATTACCCATCGGTTTTCTGATGACAACTTACTTTCAAAGGGTAATTCAAAATTTTCTGGGGTAAGCTCCGACTGGCTAGTTTTACGGTACATTTGTTCTTGCTCAGATAAGTGCAAGGGTCTTTTACCAATTTTAGGGGTTTTTCGCCATTTTTACTTAACTTTTTTCTGCGCCTAAAATCCTTATAACCTTTATTGGCTCAAGGTTGTCAAGTTATTCAGCAAACCCTAACTAATTATCGTAGGGGCTAATCGCAATTCGACCTTACACAATCGTATGATTTTCATTTGGAATGACTATAGATGTTCGCGATCGCACTCAAGCAGGCTTGTGGGTAGTGCAGCATTTAGCATAGAGTTAAAGGAGCAAAACTACTCGCTATCAGCCATTAGCTATTTTCATATAAATTAAAAAAGACGGGATAAGACCCGTCTATATCAAAGATTTAATTTACCCGCACGAAGATCTAGATTGCAGATAAAACTTCTTTTGCTGCTGCCAAAGTTTTATCAATATCCTCATCAGTATGAGCCAAAGAGGTAAATCCTGCCTCAAATTGTGAAGGAGCAAGATAAATTCCACTTTCCAACATACCGCGATGAAAGCGAGCAAATTTCTTCATATCTGAAGTTTTCGCATCATCGTAGTTATGAACTTCTGTGCCTGTAAAGAACATACCAAACATGGCACTAATGCTACCACCGGTAACTTCATGACCAGCTTCTTGAGCCACCTTTAATAAGCCAGTCGACAGCTTCTTAGTAATACGGTCTAGCTGTTCATAAGCACCTGGTTTTCTAAGTAATTCCAAAGTTTTGATCCCCGCAGTCATTGCCAAGGGATTACCAGAGAGAGTTCCTGCTTGATACATAGGACCTGCTGGTGCAACCATAGACATAATATCAGCGCGTCCACCATAAGCACCCACAGGCAGACCACCACCAATAACTTTGCCTAAGGTAGTTAGATCTGGAGTTACACCAAATTTTTCTTGTGCGCCACCATAAGCAATGCGAAAACCAGTCATTACTTCGTCAAAAACTAGCAATGCATCATGCTCTTTAGTTATTTCTCGCAAGCCTTCTAGAAATCCAGCATCAGGAGTGACAAATCCTGAGTTCCCTACCACAGGTTCCAGAATCACCCCAGCAATTTGCCCGGGATTATTGGCAAAGAGTTTTTTTACTGTTTCTAAGTCGTTATATGGAGCAGTTAAAGTGTTATTGGTTGCCGATTTAGGTACTCCTGGTGAATCTGGTAAACCAAGAGTTGCTACTCCAGAGCCAGCCTTGACCAAAAACATATCTGCGTGACCATGATAACAGCCTTCAAACTTGACAATTTTGTCTCTACCAGTGAACGCTCTCATTAAACGCAAGACAGACATACAAGCTTCTGTTCCCGAGTTTACGAAACGCACAACATCAATACTAGGAACAGCGTCAATTACCATTTCCGCCAAGACATTCTCTAAAGCGCAAGGAGCGCCAAAGCTCGTGCCTTTTTCCAGAGCTTCGTGAAGAGCTTGAATAACTTCAGGATGGGCATGACCACAAATTGCGGGTCCCCAAGTGCCCACATAATCAATATATTGATTACCATCGACATCCCAAATATAAGCACCCTTAACATGGTCAAATACAATTGGTTGACCGCCAACAGATTTAAAAGCTCTCACTGGTGAGCTAACGCCACCAGGCATTAACTTCTGAGCAGCACTAAAAATCTCTTCTGAATTAGCCGTTTTAAAGGAAGTTTTAAAAACCAAATATTTTCTCCTTTAATCAAAAAAATGAGTGTGTAAGTAAGTATCTTTAGTTTTAAAGATATGCGTTTTAGTAAAGACGTATAGTGTCAATGACTTCTTATTATCCTACGGATAGTAATTTATGAGCGAATCACAATATAAAGAATTTTAAATCTTTTCTCATTTTTCACAATTTTCTTTTAAGCGTGTTGATACACAGAGTCTTGAGCAAAAACCCAAGAAAAAAATCAAGTTAGAGTTTAGCCAAAATATTCTGGTTCGTTTCCCGGTTTCCACTTGATATTGCAACCAATACTCGGTTTTTGCTCAAAATCAACAGCGTTACCTTGCAATACAGCATCGATCGCTCGTCGTAAATCCTGACCGGTAACGGGGATATTATTACCTGGGCGGCTATCATCTAGTTGACCACGGTAAACTAGTTTTTGGTTGGCATCAAAGAGAAAAAAATCAGGAGTACAAGCGGCAGTGTAAGCTTTACTTACTTCTTGGGTTTCATCGTAGCAAAGGGGAAAATTGAAGTTCAATGCTTCTGCCATCTGCTTAAGTTTTGCGGGAGAGTCATCAGGATAATTCGCCACATCGTTAGCACTAATTGCCACAATTCCCAAAGGCTGCTGGCTGTAATCTTGACCAATCTGACCTAATTCTTGCTGAACGTGCTTAACAAAAGGACAATGCTGGCAAATAAACATCATCAGTAAAGCCTGACTATCGGCAAAAGTAGCTAAAGAAATATGTTCTCCAGATACAACATCGGGTAATTTAAATTCTGGGGCAACAGTGCCTAGGGACAACATTGTGGAAGCTGTTTTGACCATAGTTAAACCTCTTGACGATTACTAGACCTTGCTAATATTAATTTTAAGCCAAAAACAAGACTAGAAATATATCTTGACCTACTACCACAGCTTCTAGCTGTTGGATTTGAGGCATAGGTTGATTGAAGTCCGTATACACGACTATAAATCTAGAATAAAAACTAGAATAAAAAAGATAATTTTCTCAGTCAGACAATTTTAGAAAAGCGATCGCTATGACTACTGTTGAACAAGCTACAACATCTTCTGCAATGGATGTATCCAAAAAAGGTTTGCCCGTTACTATCATCACGGGGTTTCTCGGTAGCGGTAAAACCACACTGCTCAATCATATTCTGACTAATCAAGACGGAGTTAAAACTGCCGTTTTAGTGAACGAGTTTGGCGAAATCGGTATTGATAATGAATTAATTATCTCCACCGACGAAAGTATGGTTGAGTTGAACAATGGCTGTATTTGCTGCACTATTAACGAAGATTTAGTTGACGCTGTCTATAAAATCCTCGAAAGAGATGACAAGATTGACTATTTAGTAGTAGAAACAACTGGACTAGCTGATCCTCTCCCAGTAGCCTTAACCTTTTTAGGCACAGAATTGCGGGATATGACCCGCCTCGACTCAATCGTCACTATGGTCGACTGTGCTAACTTCAGCCTCGATCTATTTAATAGTGAAGCAGCACAAAGTCAGATTCAATACGGTGATGTGATTGTGCTTAATAAAACTGACTTAGTCGACGAGGCCGATGTTGATGCTTTGGAAGTCAGACTTAGGGACATGAAAAAAGATGCCCGTATCCTGCGGACTCAAAAGTCTCAAGTATCTCTCCCCTTGATCTTGAGTGTTGGTTTATTTGAGTCAGATAAATACTTCGAGCAAGCAGAATCAAAAGATCATAACCACGATCATGAACACGATCATTCCCATGAACACGATCACCATGAACACCATCATCACCACCATGACCATTCCCATCACTTAGAAAATGACGGTTTTTCTTCTATTTCCTTCCAGTTTGATAAGCCTTTGGCAATTCGTAAATTTCAATATTTCTTAGATAACCAACTACCCGAAAGTGTTTTTCGTGCTAAAGGTATTCTTTGGTTTGATGAAAGTCCTAAACGTCATATCTTCCACCTCAGTGGCAAGCGTTTTTCTCTCGAAGATGAAGAATGGCAGGGAGACAAGAAAAATCAGCTTGTCCTCATTGGTCAAAACTTAGATAAAGAAACACTTCGCAAACAAATCGAAAACTGTGTTTGTTTACCAACAGGCGATCGCGGCAAAGGTTTTGGGAAATAATTATAAATTAAAACTTGAAGCCTAGTGAGAATTAATAATGCTGATAGCTGATAGCTAATAGCTAATGGCTGATAGCTAAAAAAGTTAATTTGAACAAAGCCAATTCCTTAATATTCTGGTGTGTAACTAAATGCGTGTAGTTGTCCAGCGAGTTAAATCATCTTCGGTCATAGTAGGTGGCAAAACAATCGGTAAAATTGGTCAAGGGTTAAACTTGTTAGTGGGAATCTCACCGACGGACACAGAAACAGAACTCGACTGGATGACGCGTAAATGCTTAGAATTAAGATTATTTCCCGATCTATCTGCGGATAAAGCCTGGAGTAAATCAGTGGTGGATATCCAAGGAGAAATCTTAGTAGTGAGTCAATTTACACTGTACGGTGACTGTCGTAAAGGTCGCCGTCCTTCCTTTAGTGCTTCAGCATCTCCTAGTCTGGCAGAACCCTTGTACGATGAATTTGTTGCCAAACTCAAACAAAGTGGTTTATCGATAGCTACAGGTAAATTTGGTGCGATGATGGAAATCAACATCGAAAATGATGGTCCAGTAACTCTAATTTTAGAAAAAGAGAGTTGCTAAGAAAATTAATTCTAAATTCCGAACTCCAAACTCCGAACTCCGAACTCCAAACTCCGAACTCCGAACTCCGAACTCCAAACTCCGAACTCCGAACTCCGAACTCCAAACTCCGAACTCCGAACTCCGAACTCCGAACTCCGAACTCTTGTTATTTTTGAGTTGCGATCGGGAATTATAAAAACATATTCCTCAAGCTAAATAAAAACAGCAATTTAAATAAATGGATGGAGTAGAGCTATTATCGCTTTATCAAAAGGGTGACAGGGATTTTAGTCGCGCTAATCTCAGTCAGATCCAGATTATGCAAGTTGATCTGGAAAATATTGATTTCAGCAGAACTGAACTAGATTGGGCAAATTTTAGTGGTACAAATCTTACTGGAGCTAATTTGAATCGCGCTAATTTGAGTAACGCTCGATTAATCAAAAGTAATTTAGCTAGAGCAAATCTAACTAGTGCTGATCTGACAAATGCGGACTTGAGCTGGGCTAATTTAGAAAATGCTTCATTAGCGCGAGTAGATTTAAGTAATGCTAATCTGAGCCAATCTTTTTTTCGTGACGCAGATCTTTCTGATGCCGATTTAAGTAATGTTAATCTGAGCCGCGCCAATCTTGCTGGAGCTAATCTTAGTCGAGCAAATCTCGCTGGAGCTAATCTTACAGGAGTAGACTTAAGTGGTGCTGATTTCAGTCGAGCTGACTTAAGCGAAGCTGATTTGAGTAATGCCGATTTAACTTCTGCCAATTTTAACAAAGCTGATTTAAGTGGTAGTAGTTTACGCCAATCGAATCTAGAACAAGCAACCCTACAAGGTGCTAATTTACGTAGTGCTAATTTACGTAGTGCTGTACTAGCTGGGGCAGTTCTGAAAGATACCGATACAGGAAATAGTAGTATGGCAACTATATCTCAGTTGAGCTTAACTAACTCGGCAAAAGGTAATAAAATTGATTTTTGTTCTGCTAATCTTATTGGAGCTAATTTAGCAGAGGGAAATCTACAAAACGCTAACTTTAGATTTGCGTTATTATTCAAAACCAACCTAGAAAAAGCTAATCTACAAAATGCCAGTTTAGTTGATGTGTATCTGCGAGGAGCTAATCTGAGAGGAGTTAACCTTAAAAGTAGCATCTTGAGTAGCATTAATTGGAAAGGTACTGTCATGCCAGATGGGACTATTCATCCTTGAAATCATTGAAATGAACTTCAATGATTTATCATTACAAGCCCAAAATAATTCTGGCAATATTAAAGTAAATTAGCACACCTAAAACATCAACAGCAGTAGTAATAAAAGGTGCAGACATTAAGGCAGGATCTAAGCCAAAAGAACGAAATAAAAATGGCAAGGCAGAACCAGCAACTGAAGCTAAAAGAGCGATCGCCACTAAACTAATACCAACAGACATTGCCACCGCTAAACTGCCCTGAAGAAAATAAGCCCATACTGTTGCTATCGTACCCAGTATTAAACCTAACAAAATACCTGCACTAGCTTCGCGAAAAACGACTTTTCCTGTGCCCATATTGTCAATTTCTTCGGTGTTTAAACCACGAATAACCACTGTAGAAGACTGCGCTCCCACGTTTCCTCCTGTGCCAGTTAATAAAGGAATAAAAGCTGCCAAGATTACTGCTTGTTGTAATAGTTCTTCTTGAGAACGAATAATTGCGCCAGTAACTGTGTTAGTAAGTAGCAACACAAATAACCAGACGACTCTTTTGCGGGCAACAGTTAATAAATTGGTTTGAAAATAATTATCACCATCAGACTGAACTCCTCCCAAGGCATAAATATCTTCGGTGGCTTCTTGCTCAATAATATCAATGACATCATCCACAGTAACGACCCCAACTAATCTTTCCTCACTATCAACTACGGGTAATGCCAAAAGATCGTAACGTTGAATAGTTTTAGCTACTTCTTCTTGATCTGTATCGGTATGGACAAAAACCACATCACGAGCCATAATTTCTCCCAGAGTCGTATCAGGCGGAGTAATTACCAGATCTCTTAGAGAGACAATTCCCCTAAGTTGACGAGATGCATTAGTGACATAGAGATAGTAAACAACTTCCGAAGCATTAGCCAGACTTCTTATTCTTTCTAAAGTTTGGGTGACAGTTAAATTCTCTTTCAATGAGATATACTCGGGAGTCATAATACGCCCCGCAGTATCTTCTCCGTAACCTAGTAAAATAGCTGTGGCTTGACGTTCTCCTGGACTTAATTGGGACAATAGACGACGTACAATTTTAGCTGGTAGTTCGTCAAACATTCTAGCGCGATCATCGGGAGACATTTTATCTACGATATCCAAAACATCTTGACGCTTAAATTCTTGAATCAAAGACTGTTGAACTTCACTATTGAGATATTCGTATACTTCGATCGCCTCCGCTTTAGATAGTAAACGAAAGGCAATTAATTGACTTGATTGTGGTAAACCTTCGATCGCTTCAGCTATATCTACTGGTTGTACAGGAATTAAAAGCGATTTTGCCCCTTCTAAATTACCACTATCTAACAATAATTCTAATTGTGAGCGAACTAACTGTCTTAGTTCATTATGTTTAACTCTATTTTGTATCATACATTACATCCCATAATACAGACTTATTGTTATTTAAATCAATCTAAATAATGTAATTTAGTTATCAATAAATTATTAGCTACTATACATTTTTGTATTTTTTAACATTGTTTTCAATCTTGAGATTAATCCTTTCAATCCGGCTGTGTTAACCTACTAGGAAATAGAGATTTCGATTCGGCAAGCGTGTTTGTTTCAATTTTTTATGACCTCTTGGCTACTTCTAGATTGGCAGACTTCCTTCCGAAATATTTATCTCAAAATAATTTTCGTTTTTAGGAGACAATCAATGTCAGTCTATGTAGGCAACTTATCTTATGAGGTCACTAGAGAAGATCTTACGACCGTTTTTGAGGAATATGGTACTGTTTCCAGAGTATCCTTGCCTTCAGATCGCGAAACTGGTCGTCCCAGAGGTTTTGGTTTCGTAGAAATGGGGAGTGAGGACGAAGAAGCTAAAGCAATTGAAAGCTTAGATGGCGCAGAATGGATGGGCAGAGAATTAAAAGTCAATAAAGCCAGACCTCGCGAAAATAATCGTAGCGGTGGTGGTAACTATCGTCGTGATAATAATCTATCGCGTAACTATTAACAGCATAATTCATTAACTAGTATCTACTGATTAATATTTAGACCTAAAACTATTTCAGTAATCTTGCCTCTTCAACCCATCTTCTTACTTCCTCGACGGGAGGCGATAGATCTTTTCTCTGAAGAGTAGCTACCTGTAATCTAACAATTTGACGATGTAGACGATGAAAAGGAGTTTGAGCAACCTGGGTTACTGAAATCATGCCAGCATGTAAAAGTAGCCCGCAATATCGATAGCCAACGCTAGGTAAGCGGGCTAAATCGGCTAACGCTACTAATTTATTAATCTGCTTCAGATTCATTTTTAGCTGATTCGCTAGAGCCAGTCGAGAATTAGGTGTACTGGTTTGGTTTAACAGTTCTTTGGTATCAGTAATATTATTCCTCTTCAGCAACTCTTGTTCTCGGAGCATCAGTCCAGGCAAGCGATCTATTGACCAATATCGAGACTCCATAGTTTTGGGAAATTAATGAGAGATAATGAACGATTAATAGTCGCAAATTGTCGTGGGAAAGCTTAAAATTCGGTAATTATTAGTTGATTAATGGGAATTCCCAATAATGCTAATGCTAGTCTAAATATCTATACTAACTGTATTGGCTATCAATAGTATTATTCATGACTATACTTGTAGCAGATAATGACCAAAATCTTGCCGCCTCTCTCAAGCAAAGAAGAGTTGAGTTAGGAAAACTAATTGAACATCCGGTTATCTTGTGGTCTGGTAATGCTATTAGTAGAAACTTTGTCGCCAATACATTTCCCTTTCGTGCCAGTAGTCACTTTTTGTATTTTGCGGGACTGCCTTTGATCAATGCTGCTATTCGCTTAGATAGGGGGAAGTTAGAATTATTCATGGATAATCCGCCACCCCAGGCGACTTTGTGGCACGGTGAAACTCCTCAACGCGAAGACATCGGTGCCACAATTGGTGCAGATTGTGTTTATCCATTAGCTGAATTGTCAGCTAAGACAGATCATGCAGCTACCATAGCTGTACAGGATTGGAAAACTTATCAGCAGCAATGTCAATTATTAAACCGCTCTATAGCATTTGCTAATCAAATTGAAGGAATTGATTTGGAGTTAGCTCAAGCTATTGTTAAATTGCGATCGCACCACGACGATCTAGCATTACAGGAATTACGCCAAGCTGCTGCCGTATCAGTCGAAGCGCATCTAGCAGGAATGCAAGCAACTCTCCAGGCAAAAACTGAAGCACAAATTCGTGGAGCAATGGAAGGAGTAATTCTTGCTCATAATATGCATTGCGCCTATAACAGTATCGTTACTGTCCATGGAGAAGTTTTGCACAATGAATCCTATCATCATCAACTTGAACCACAGGATCTATTGCTCGCTGATGTCGGAGCAGAAACTTCTAACGGCTGGGCAGCAGATATTACCCGCACCTGGTCAGTTTCAGGGAAGTTTACCAGCACCCAAAAAGATATTTATGAGATAGTTTTGGCTGCCCACGATCGCTGTATTGCTCAGATTTACCCAGGAGTGGAATATCAGGATATTCATTTATTGGCAGCTCAAGTAATTGCTGAGGGTTTAGTTGATTTAGGAATCCTCAAAGGTAATCCCGAAGATTTAGTAGCTATGGATGCCCATGCTTTATTTTTTCCTCATGGGATTGGACATTTACTGGGTTTAGATGTTCATGATATGGAAGATTTGGGAGATTTAGCAGGATATGAACCAGGGAGAACGAGGAGCGATCGCTTTGGCTTGGGTTATTTAAGATTAAACCGCCCATTGGAACCAGGAATGTTAGTCACTATTGAACCAGGTTTTTATCAAGTGCCAGCAATTTTAAACAATCCTGATTTTCGCACCAAATATCAAGATGTAGTTAATTGGGAGCGTTTGGCAATGTTTCAAGATGTCCGAGGAATCAGAATTGAAGATGACGTTTTAGTAACTAATTCTGGTGCGGAAGTTTTAACAGCAGAGTTGCCAACTCAAGTAAAAGATATTGAGAATTTGGTATTAAGTCTTAGAGATTAATATGTTAGTCAAAAATTCACCTCCCGTCCTGATGAGCGATCGCTAACATCGGCAAATATAGCCGTACAAAGTTACGTTAGGACAAGTTTATTTGATTACTCGTAAGTAATGAGTAACGAGTAACGAGTAATGAGTGTCCTAATAAAAGTTCGTATTGCTATACATCTGTATCAGTAATGATAACGGCACTGAACAATGATGATACATTCATCCTGAACTTGGTAAATCAAGCGAAGTTCTTGGTTGATTCGGCGCGACCAAAGCCCCGACATATCAAACTTTAGAGGTTCTGGTTTGCCAATGCCTTCAAAGGGGGTTCTTTGAGTATCCTTGATTAATTGATTGATGCGTTTGAGTATTTTTTTATCTGTCTTCAGCCAATATAAATAATCTTGCCAAGCGTCATCTAAAAACGTTATGTCCATAGATTTAGACTTCAGCAGCCTTATCCGAAGGTGTATCCTTTAGGGTATCTTCTTCAACAGGTCGATTGGACTTGCGCCCTTCAGCAGTCTTGTCTTCTTCAACAAGTCGATTGGACTTGCGCCCTTCGGCGACGCGTCCCTCAACTTCAATCAATTCCCGTTGTTGGTATTTCCCCTCTTTTAATTGCTCTAATGCTTTGTAAAGTCGTTGGGCGTTTTTGGGACTTCTTAGTAAGTACATGGTTTCTTCAATAGCACTATAGTCTTCTAAAGACATCATGACCACTGGGCTTTCTGATTGACGAGTAATGATAATTGGTGCATGATCCTCACACACTTGGTTCATTACCGTAGTGAAGTTTTTGCGTGCTTGAGTATAAGTAATTGCATCCATAATTATAGTGGCGATTTTTTCTTTATTGTAACTATTTAAGTACGTAAACGGTCAATTATTAATTAGGTGGTGCCTCAGGAAAGTGTGGGAATGGTATGATGAGTAGCTAGGAAGAATAGGAGTTTCAAATATGGCTTTAGATCAACTCGAGGCATTTTTAAAGAAAATGCAGTCTGAACCTGCACTTAAAAATGAGGTGCTCGCTTCCTCAACTGCAGATGAAGTTGCGCAAATAGCACTAAAGCTTGGTTTCGAATTTTCAGGTGATGAATTATTGAGAATGTCAGGTAAGAAAGTTGGCAGGGTTACTGTTGAAAAAAACGATCTTCCTGGAGAGTACTGGGGGAATTGAGCAGATGCCAGCTCACCTATAGCCGATAGCTGATAGCTGATAGCTTGTTTGAGCGAAGCAAGTTCTAATAACTACGACGACTTTTTCTTTTGCTCACAAACAACAGGGGAATTACCCAACCCAGAATCATACCAATACCACTACAAAAAGCTAATAAAACTCCAACGGGCACAGTAATCGATTCCAAAGTCAAAAACTTTACCGAAACATCTTGAATATTTTGGATCGAAAATATGGCGATCGCGATAACCCAAGTTGCTAAGAGTAAAGAATTTAATAAGCCAGCGAGTGCTTTCATGATTAGCAATAATTAAAATAATAAAAGTTGTTCTAGAGCAATCTTAATATCCGGAAAAGCTAGGGGAGAAATCGTACCACTAATATACTCAACAATTTGAGAATAGCTATTATTTTTAGGGTGAGTATGGACAATTAACTTATTGTTTGCCAGGTCTACGACCCAATATTCAAGAATATAATTTCGGGCATAAATAAGAGATTTTTCTGCCAAATCTTGACTGAGAGTCTCGTTTGATATTTCAATTAACCAGTAAATATCTTGGGAATAAGGATGATGATGAGAATAAATAGTTTTGGGTAATCTAACTACTGCTATATCAGGTTCTGGTTCAGAATTATCTAAAGTAATCGGATGAGATTCGCGTATTTTAGCCAGTCCTTGTAGTTTTTCTCTCAGTAACTGAGCTACATCATCATTAGCATAAGTATGTTCTTCTCGTTCTGGACTCATTTCAATTATTTGACCATTTAACAACTCAACAGATTTACCTTCTAATAGTCCAGCTTTGATCATCAGGTGATACTCTTCAACTGACCATTTATAAGTAGTTAGCGTCATAGTTTGAGCAGTTTTTGGTTCGAGATATGTATAACTCTGGCTCCATACATTTATATTAATTCTTCATCGCTCTAATTTTGGAGCAACTTAAATGCTACTGTACTCCAATAGACTTCCCACCTGGAAGTTCCGAACCGATTATAGTCCGAATTTTAATCGGTGCATCTTGGGGATGAGGCTCCCAGCCCACCTCGTAACCGGCTGCCCAAGCCTGTTTTCTAGCTGTACGAAAAGCCTCAAAACTATCTGGTCTGACAATAAATACTAGGTAATCTTTGTTGGAATTAGACTTAGCCAAAACCTGATTAAATTGAGAGTCTTTAGAGGTCAATTGATTTGTTGTTTCTCCAACATTGGGGGACAAAGGGTCAAAGGTCAGAGATACCCCATTGTCTACTGCCTTCACTTCGTAGTTTTTGGTATTGACTCTAAAATTACTCTGACGACCTAAAATGCTCGATAAACAAGACTGATAGTTACTTTGACTGATAATTGCCTCTGCGGCGCTGACATTATCTCGGGGCTTATTACAGTTGGGCAGGTTGCCTGATAACTCCAGTTCTTTTTTTCTGACCTGTCTAAGATCCAAATAGCTCACTCGATTATTTTTAATCTCGAACCAGAGAGATTCTTTTTCAGTCGGAGAGGATAAAGGAGTTTGAATAGTCACTTGGGTTTTAGGTCTACTACCCGTAGCAATCAGGGTGACAAAAAGACTAATGAACATTAGCACCCCGACGGTATTAGTCAAAATATCCAAAAAAGAATCTAAATTTTGGCTTAAACTAATGTTTTTGCGTCTAGCTCTACTTCTCATTGATTATTCTTAATTTAATTACTTTTAACTTAGCGAGTACTTCGAACTAACCTATAACCTATAACCTATAACTCCGAATTCCGAATTCCGAACTCCAAACTTCGAACTTCAAACTTCGAACTCACGTTATTTAGCTTTCTATTTTGAGTTCTAAGCCAAATTCTAGTGGTTCATAGCCAATATCTATCTCTTCTTTGGTGACTAGCTCCCGAATCTTGTTAAACATTTCTAAACCGTCAGGCCGCAAAATAACTATGAGATATTTTTCTTCTTTTAGTGTTTTTAATTCGGCAACCAATTTTCTGAGGGGAGATTTTTCGTCATATAAATCTGCTCGAGGAGCAAACTCTTTGCTGGGATGTAATACAAAACCATCCTCACGACATTCAATATAAACTGGAATTTTATTTTGGTTAGCTCCCTTACTGTCTTCTTCTGTCTTAGCAACTACAATTGCTTCTTGCGGTTCCAGAGCTTGGGTAGTTAAGACAATAATTAACAAAATTAGCGTGCCGATGGTGCAGGCTAAAACAGAAAGGAACGGAAATAGTTCTATCTCTGTTTGTTGTTTACGATAAATGTTGCGCCTAGACATGAAGAAAATACTTTGCTCTGATGGTTAAGAATTTTTGTTGTTGTCCTGTTCTACAATAGTAATCCGACGAGGTTTGTTGAGTTGTTTGAGAACAGGTTGAAGCTGAGCCAGGTTATCTCTAACACCAGTCAAAACATTTTCTAGTAAAGCAGTTTTTTCTAGGGAAGCAAAACTCTGTTCTAACCCTTGCTGTATCTTTTGAAAATCCGACATTTTTTGGGTAGCAACCTCTAGGGAATTAACTCGATTTTCCAAAACCCGAGCTGCTTTCTCTAGCTGGTGGCTAATCTGCTTAGTCTGGATGTTGAGATCGTTAGCTGCGGAGAGATTTCTGCTTCTAATCTCATCGACAATCGATCTGATTTGCCCTACCAACTCTTGATTAGCTTGCTGTTGCTGCGCAAAAAAGTTGAGAAATTCTTGGCGATCGCGGTTAGCTGACTGTCTTGCCTCGTTGGCTTGGGCGATTATCTGAGAACTAATATCCTGTACTTTGCCTACTTCTGTTAAAAATCCTGCGGATAAGCTTTTGGCAGCCTGTTCGGCATAACTATGGGCGGGCTGGATTAGATCCTGAGGATTGGGGAAATGCTCTCTAATTGCTCCTTCTACCGATTGATAAATAGCTTCTTCGTTGAGCTGTTCATTTTTCTTCTTTAATCGGGGTAATAGCTTGTCGTTGATAAAGACATCAATACCGAGCAGTAATTTTGATTCATAGCGTTCTACTAATACCAGGGGAATCATCACCAATACACTAAGAAACAGTGCCAACAGAGTAGTATCAAAAGCCAAACCTAGGTTACTGGTAACTTGACCAATACCCTCTTTAATTTGTTCTACATCCCCTGAATTTTCCAAAAATCCCGAAAAACCACTGACGGCACCACTAATACCAACAACTGTCCCAATAAACCCTAAGAGAGGAATTGCCCAAACTAAGATTCGCGGTACCGAATAAGAAGCTTCTGACGCACTCATATAAAAAGAAGAATCATCGAGAGCAAAATCATTCGCTACAGTGCGATCGCCACTTTTGATGTAAGCTCTGAGAATACGTCCACAGCGTACTGCTATCAGACTTCCGTCCTTCATTAATCTTTCTTGGAAGTATGCCACTTCATGAGCATCAGGCTGGTCTAGAGGAATATGATCGGCAATCCAAATTTTACCTAATGTCTGATGTTCACTTCTAAGAGTCAAAAATTTCAAAATAGTTGTAGCAACTACTAAAGCAGCCAGAGCAACTACTATGGCTTGGATAAAACCTCTTTCAAACAGCAAAATCCCAATATAAGATTGCCTTACCGCTGGCACAATCCCGATCACGGCATAGGTAATGATAAAAATAGCGGCTGCCAAAATCAACAACAGTAGGAAGTCAACTTCCAATTCCTGACGTTGAGAATTTCGCAAACTGGCTTTAGGTTTAAAGCTAAACTTTTTTTTGGTCATATTTATTCTTAGTTATTGTTTATTATGATTGGTTATCAAGAAATTCTTTGATTTGTCTCTAAAAGCTGATAATCTTCTCTTTGGTCAAAAATTACTCCGTCCTGCAACAACGGACACATGGGGCGAGGCATACAAGCCGATAAGGTTTCCTCCTCGGACAGTGCCTTGCGAACCAATCGCCTTCTTAGGTGATTGCATATGGGGGTAAAACCCCAGAGTGCCTCACGTGCTTTGTGCTCTGACCGTTGGTCAATTATTGATTTCGGAGAAAATACAGTATTCACTGTCAAATAAAAGCGATGAGACAGTACAAATGAATGTCATTGATTTTTAACTAACTGATATAAGTTAATCTAGAAATATATTCAAATTAATCTAGTCTAATAAAAACCCTTAAATTCTGCCTGCTGACAAAATAGACTTCTTGCTTTAATTCAAATAAACTTTGATTAAGTTTACAAATATAAAGATGAAAGGCAAAGGAAAAAATACATTTATAACGAATTGTAATATAAAGACCTCAACACTTCAGTATGCACCTTTGTAGATAACAGATCCAAGTAAAAAAAACGAATACGATTTAGAATACGAGCTAGTAGTTTTCTGGTAAATGATGAATTGGCTAGCTCATTTATTATTAGCCGAGGATAATCCCGAAAGTCGTTTGGGGAACTTGTTAGGGGATCTAGTTAAAGGTGTGGAGCGAAAATCTCTGGCTCCTAGTTTGCAACGGGGATTACAATGCCATCAGGCGATCGACATTTTTACTGATAAGCATCTAATAGTTAAGCGCAGCAAAAAGAGAATTAACGAGAAATATCGTCGCTATGCAGGAATTTTAATTGATGTTTTTTACGATTATATTTTGGCTAATCATTGGCAAGACTACTCAGATATACCTTTAACTAAATTTACTACTACGGTCTATGCTTCCTGGGCAGATCAGCTCGATTATTTGCCTGCCTATGCTCAGGGGGTTATTCGGCGATTAATAGCAGAAGATTGGCTTAGTTCCTCTAGTAGTTTAGAGGGGATTGAATATACTTTACGCAGAATATCTTGGAAACTAAGTCGGCGCAGGAACCGGCAGTTCGACCTAACTCCCGCTAAACAAGAATTAACGCGAAATTACGCTGAATTGGAGCAGGATTTCCAACAATTTTTTCCCCAACTGATTTTATATATCGACAATTGGCATCAAAACTTGAGGAGCGAAAATTGACCTTATCTTAAATATATTGGTGAAAAACAAGATAATCAAGGGCTGATATGTGGCAAAAGCACTCTTTTCGATTACTCCT
Source organism: Pleurocapsa sp. PCC 7319 (assembly GCF_000332195.1). Taxonomy (NCBI): domain Bacteria; kingdom Bacillati; phylum Cyanobacteriota; class Cyanophyceae; order Pleurocapsales; family Pleurocapsaceae; genus Pleurocapsa; species Pleurocapsa sp. PCC 7319. The sequence goes on along the minus strand of NZ_KB235922.1, from coordinate 1,553,507 downwards.
ATATCTAGAATGGGTATTACTGGGAATTGCTCTACTCGCAGCATTTAGTTTAGTAATTCCTCATCATCGTCATCACTTAGTCTATCACCCAGCACATCCAGCATTGTTTAATTTGGCAGGAATTTTATGTATTGCTACTTTAGGCTTGATGGGTTTGAGGCTACCTAGCAATTCCAAATTATTGCAGCAAATTTATATTGGTGGCGGATTTATTTTCAGTTGGCTGACGATATTGCTTATTGGAAGAGGAGAAAGAGTTTTTCCTGCTTTACTTTTAATCGTATTAATTCGTGCTTGTTTATTATTTTCTTGGAGTGGCAGAATATTCGTCGCTATTTTGGCCTATATTTCCTTTCTTGCTGTGCAAATAATGTCTTTAATGAGGATTAATCCTTTTGGTATTCCCTTGGGTAGAAGATTTCCCCCTATTTTAAGACGTTTGCCATCAGAAGAATTACGCCGAATTTTATTTGGTTTGGCTTTTAATTCAGCATTATTTTTTGCTTTTGTCTTAGTTTTTGTCCTCTTATTAGTTGGTGCAGTATTAGCAGAACATGAAAGCAGAGCTAAGTTGGTTAAGGCTCATCGTCGCTTGGGTCAGTATGCACTGCAAATTGAAGCCCAAGCAACATTACAGGAAAGAAATCGTATAGCTCGCGAAATACACGATTCTGTTGGTCATTACCTAACGGCTCAAAGTATTCAGTTAGAAAATACCGCTTTATTTTTAGCTCAAGATCCAGCTAAAGCATCTGGTCATTTAGCCAAAGCAAGACAGTTAGGAAAAGAAGCACTGGCTAATATTCGTTCCTCGGTAGCAGCTCTCAGAAACAACTCTCTAGAAGAGCGATCGCTGAAAGTCATGTTAGAGGAACTGATCGCTGAATTTGAATCGAATACGAACATAGCGATCGCCTTTAAGATGAGTCACAGATTACCCCGCCGTGAAACGACGGGGCCTGCTGTGACCGTTGGTCAAGTATCAGCTTTAGCTCCAGAAGTTAGTACGGCACTTTATCGTATTGTTCAAGAAGCATTGACTAACATCACTAGACACAGTCAAGCAACTCAAGTAAACCTAAACTTAGAAGCAGCAGCAGAGAAAGTCTCACTCTCAATTAAGGATAATGGTTGTGGTTTTAATCCTCAAGATAATACTACCGGGTTTGGGTTACAGGGAATACAGGAACGGACGACAGCATTACAAGGTAGCTTGAGAATTATGAGTGAATATGGCAAAGGATGTCAGATTCAAGTTGAAATCCCCAAAAAGTGACAGTTATCGAGAAGTGTTGCAATGTTGCAATACGTCAAGTAATGATTAACACTGATTTACTGGATGGCTATTAATAATCTGCCAAGAGATTTATTCGATAAAATAATTCAAATATCTAGCATGAATTTGAGGCTATATGGTAACTAGACGAGTTGCAGACATTCTAAAAAATGGTCAACCAGATGAATCCGTAACCATTCAAGGTTGGGTCCGTACCAAAAGGGAATTAAAAGGATTTTCCTTTGTAGAAGTCAATGATGGTTCATCACTGTCAGGTTTGCAAGCTGTTCTGGATGCCGACATACCAAATTACGAAACTATTCTCAAACAACTAGGTACTGGAGCTGCTGTCGAAATTACCGGAAAGTTAGTCGAGTCTCCAGGTAAAGGGCAAAAAATTGAGATGAAAGCAGAGTCTATAACCGTATATGGTGAAGCTGACTCGGAAACCTATCCCTTACAAAAGAAGCGTCACTCTTTTGAGTTTTTACGCACCATTAGCCATTTGCGATCGCGGACTAATACTTTGGGAGCAGTTTTTCGGGTACGAAATGCTTGTGCCACAGCGATCCATCAGTTTTTTCAAGAAAAAGACTTTTTATGGATACATAGCCCAATTATCACTGCCAGCGATTGTGAAGGGGCGGGAGAATTATTTACCGTTACTAACTTAGATTTAAACAACCTGCCCAAAAACGATCAGGGCGAGATTGATTACAGTCAAGACTTTTTTGGTAAACCTGCCTATTTAACTGTTAGTGGACAGTTACAAGCGGAAGTGATGGCAATGGCGTTTCAAAATGTTTATACATTTGGTCCTACTTTCCGTGCCGAAAATTCTAATACTTCTCGTCACTTGGCGGAATTCTGGATGGTTGAACCAGAAATGGCTTTTTGCGACCTGGAAGGAGATCAAAACCTAGCAGAAGAATTCCTGAAATACATTTTTCAATATGTATTGGATCATTGTGCTGACGACATGGAATTTTTCAATAAATGGGTTGACAAGTCAGTGCTAGCTACTGCCGATAATATCATTAGTAATGAGTTTGAACGAGTCACCTATACCGAAGCTATTACTTTGCTGGAGAAAGCCAAGAAAAAATTTGAATTTCCCGTAGAATGGGGAATCGACTTACAGTCCGAACACGAGCGCTATTTAGCAGAAGATTTGTTTAAAAAACCCGTCATTGTTACGAATTATCCTAAAGATATTAAAGCCTTTTATATGCGTCTTGACGATGGCGAAAAAACTGTCTCTGCTATGGATGTATTAGCTCCTGGAATTGGTGAAATTATCGGTGGTTCTCAACGGGAAGAACGATTAGATGTTTTAGAAAGAAGAATTAAAGAAATGAGCATCGAAGCAGATGATCTGTGGTGGTACTTAGACTTACGCCGTTATGGAACTGTACCCCATGCTGGTTTTGGCTTGGGCTTTGAACGACTGGTGCAGTTTATGACAGGAATGACCAATATTCGAGATGTGATTCCCTTCCCTAGAACTCCCTTGAATGCCGAATTTTAAGGTCTGAGGCAGAAATTCAAGGTAAAGCACATTATACTAAATCCGTTTCGTATAGGTTACTTAAAAAATTAAGTAATGAGTAACAAGTAAAGCGGCAAAGCCGCAGCTATAAGCTATAAGCTATAAGCTATAAGCCAATTAGAAGGGGCTTTAACCCCTCCTAATTGAAGACCACCAAACTTTGTTTGCTGGGGGCATTAAACCGCGGAATGCGGCGGGCAACGGACAGCTTGAGGTTACCTCAAGCTTCCGCCCGCCCAATAGCTATAAGCTGTTAGCCGTTTACAAAGCGTAAACTTTAGAGCTTATAGCTTAAGGCTTAGAGCTTATAGCTTTTTGGTAACGAGTAATGAGTTGAAACAACATTTGGTAAAAAACTAAACACTACTCTTAACAAGCGGATTTAGTATTAGTACCCTGATGCTTTGGATAAGTAACTTCAGTTCGGGTTAAGACAATTTAAGGAAGAAGTTAGCTTAAAGCTTTTTGAGATTATTTCTCAATCAACTGCAACATAAGCCTTTCGACTTTAAACAACACCTTGATTACACTAATCTTTACTATTTACAACACAACCAGATTTAAAGATTAAAAATATCTTCATAAATATCTGCCATTGTTAAAGTCAATCCAACTGAATCTAGTGATAACTTATCATCTTTACTCAAAATTTCTACTGTCCAATTCCCATTATTATCTTGGCGATAAATTTCTACTTTAATTTTATCTTGAGAAACCAAAACGTATTCTTTCAGGCTATCAATAGTTTGATAATTAATTCGTTTTTCCCGTTTATCCGTAGTTTCGGTAGAATCAGAGAGAACTTCTACAATCAGATTTGGATTGGTTTTAAAGTATTTTTTATTGTCATTGGGATCGCAAGTGACTAGAAGATCTGGATAATAAAATATATCCGCCTTTTGTGCCTTAACTTTGACTTTCATATCAGAAACGAAAGCACGACAGTAACTACCTCGTAAATGAGGACGTAACAAAGCGAAAATGTTGCCTACAATCAAGTTATGTGCTTCGCTAGCACCAGCCATAGCATAGATTTGTCCCGCCACGTATTCATGACGTATTTCAGCGTCTTGCTCTAAATTGAGGTATTCTTCGATGGTAAGAAGATTTAAAGGCGATCGCATGATCTTATCAAACTTAAAAAATTTACTCTCTTTTCTATTGTCCTACAAGCCATAAAGCGCAGCGTCATGAACAGAGTATTCACTGCTATTAAATTGCTCTAAAAGTTTGCTGATCTATTCTATACTTGGGGTGTAGTGCAAAATCGTTGGTGATGACTGTTAAAGCTTTTTGGAGAGTCACTAAAGTTAAAAATGCTTCATTTCCATACGATACTATCAACCTCAAGGTGCTGTATCCCGCTCTAGATATAGATCCTCAACAGCCAAGATCTACTTCCTCTGTTGATTCTACCCTAGCTCCTTTTCCAGTAGTCATTTTCTTCAGTGGGATCAATTGTAGTTTGATTATGTATCAATGGTTGGCTTTCAAGTTAGCTGCTCGTGGGTTGGTAGTAGTTTTGTTTGATTGGCTGGCAGAAAATATTCCTGGGAGCATTGCGCTCACTCCTGGTGTCGATCTGGCTGCTTTTTCACCTGATGTCTATGGTACTATTCCTTCTGCTTCTGCTTTGCCTTTACTGTTAGCCGAATTAGAGTATTTGCAGTCAGAAAGCATACTAGCAGGTATGCTAGATCTCCAAAAAATCATTTTGGGAGGTCATTCTGCTGGTGGCAGGATAGCTTTAGAAAATGCTAGTCCGAAGTTTTTCAGCCAAGTCTCCGCTGCTTTTAGTTATGGTGCTCATTCTGCTACTGCAATCCAATTAGGATGCAGTCCAGGAACTATTTCACCTTTACCTTCCTCGGTACCAATGCTTTTGATGGCGGGTACTCGCGATGGAGTCATTGCCAAAAATAGTCATCGCTATGGCGTTAGAGAATGGAAAACTCCAGCCACTCCTGTTATCCGCACCTTCAACGAGGCTATTTCTGGAGGGCGAAATGATACTTATTTGATTGTTCTTGAAGGGGCAAATCATTTTGCGATCGCCGAGTATCTTGATTTGACAGTCGAAGCCACTGCTTTAGATTTCCCTCCCACTCAACCAGAAAACAAAATCCGCTCAATAATAGCTTCTGCAACTAGTTTATTTATTGATACAGTAGTTCGCCAACCATCAAAAGCATCACAAGAGCTTCAGCAATTAATAGAGACTGATAATTCTTTGATTGCCTTTGCTCAATTTAAATAATTTTCTTCTTGTTTAAAGAAAGTAGGTAGTAATGAAAAAAACACCAAAAAACACCCTGAATATCGACGCAGGTACGATTGTTTTAATTATCTCTGTCCTGATTTTATTACCCTTGTTGGTAACGGGCTTTGTTTCTCATTAGCCGAAATTAATAGTTGGTCCTGCGCACGAACCAATAAAACAAGGCTCTACATCTGTAACGCGAAGCGTGTCAGTGTAAGAGAAGTCACACAAATGGATAAACACCAGTAATAATTTCATTCGGCTTAAGTTTGCCAATTTTTGCTCCAGGACTATTTTTTTCAGCTAACTTAAGACTACTAATTGGTAGTACTAACCGTCGATTGATGCTAGTAGTTAGAGTAATATTTTCTTTGTCAGTAGTAGCAATAATTCCTGCTAACATATCTTCTTTAGCTGTGAATTGAATCGCTTGAGTTCCAATATCCCCTCGATTAGCCAACCTGAGAGAACCAACAGAAATTCGTTTACCAAATCCTAGCTGAGAAATTACCGCGATGGAATCATTAGGTTTAACAGCACAACAACCCACTAGAGATTCTTTCAATCTCAAGCGCATGACTCGATTTCCTTGAGCATTCCTTCCCATTATGGGAATTTGAGCATCGTTCACTGGTAAGCGTAATATACGTCCTCCTGTAGTCGCAATTACCATTTCATGCTTTTTCTCAGTAAAACAAAAGTATTTTAAAATATCTTTTTCCTTGAGTTTGACTAAGACTAACCCCCTGTTACCTAAAGCATCTAGCTCAGTAGATTCGAGGCGTTTAATAATACCTTTTTCTGTGAGGAATACTAAATCTAGATTGTGATAATTTTTAGGTAGGAAGAAATGCGCCACCGTACCATTAGCATCTCTCTGGGCAGCTGACGATAAGAGTTCTACAGCTTTTAATTCAGTACTTTCCAAACTAGAAGGAACTTCTTCAACCGGAACAGGGTAAGCTTTGCCACTATCGGTAACTACAATTAGTTTATCCCGATCGCCAATAGATTCTTCTTTAACCAGAAAGTCTTGTCCTTTATTGGGAGTAGATTTAGTCGCAGTTTTATCTGAAACAGGATTTTGCCAGTATATACAGCCAGAATTAGTTACTTTGAGAGTGGCTTGGGGAGAACGTTCAAAAGTAAGGCTAGGAGATACCGCTAAAGCAGGATCTTTCTTCGGAGTTTTTTTCTTACTAGAAGATTTTGGTTCAGTTTCTGGTTGATTAGCTGATTCATCAACTAAAACGTTGGGGATACGAGTACGACGTTGATCGCCAAACTTACGCTTTAGAGAGCGTAGTTCTTTTTTCAGGGACTTCATTAACTCATGGCGATCGCCTAAGACTCGATCTAAGTTAGCAATGCGCTCTTGTAGATCTGTTAATTCAGTCTCTAGCTTTTGCTTTTCTAAACCTGTTAAGCGACGCATGGGCATCGCCAAAATAGAATCTCCCTGAGTTGGCGATAAGTCTAACTCTTCTTGGAGACGTAACTTAGCTGAAGTGCCATCAGGAGCATGACGCAAAATTTCAATTACAGCATCAATTTGATTTAGAGCCAGTAACAAACCTTCTACTAAATGTAGCCGTTGATTAGCTTGTTCTAGTTCATGAGTGTATTGTCTTCTTAGGGTATGTTCCCGGAATTTAAGAAATTCTTCTAGGACCCCACGTAGAGGCAGCTGAACTGGCTTATTGTCTACTAGTGCCAGCATAATTGCCCCAAAATTGCTCTGTAATGCTGTCTGACGGTAGAGTTGGTGCAAAACCTTTTGCGGAGTAGCATCCTTTTTAAGTTCTATTACTACTCGCATTCCATTGCGATCGCTCTCATCTCGAATATCAGAAATCCCCTCGATTCTGCCCTGGTTCACTAAATCAGCAACTTTTTCAATCCAGCTAGCTTTATTAACTTGATAAGGTAGCTCCGTAATGATAATTGCCCGTTTTTCTCGGCGTCGTTTTTTGCCCGAAATCAACCTCTCGATTTGGGCAATACCACGCATTTTAATGCTCCCCCTACCAGTACGATAAGCATCCTGAATTCCTTTGATTTCAACAATTTCTCCACCGGTAGGAAAATCAGGACCAGGAATTAACTCCCAGAGTTTTTCCTCTGCTATATTTGGGCGATCAATTAAGGCAATTAAACCATCGACCACCTCTCCCAGGTTATGGGGAGGAATATTGGTTGCCATTCCTACTGCAATTCCTGAACAACCATTGAGGAGTAAAATCGGTAGTTGAACAGGTAGAACAATCGGTTCAGTTTGAGAATTATCAAAGTTACTGCTGAAGTTAACCGTTGCTTCTCCAATCTCTGTCAGCATTGCTTCATGGGCAACTGGAGCCAGCCTGGTTTCCGTGTAGCGCATCGCTGCCGGAGGATCATTATCTACTGACCCAAAGTTACCATGACCATCTAAGAGAGGATATCTAGTCGAAAAGCTTTGTACTAAACGCACTAAGGCATCGTAAACTGATTGGTCGCCGTGAGGATGATATTTACCTAATACATCTCCCACTACGCGGGCGCACTTACGATAAGGACGGTCTGGAGTCAACCCTAGCTCATACATGGCATAGAGAATACGTCGATGAACTGGTTTGAGCCCATCTCTTACGTCGGGTAAAGCTCTCCCAACAATTACACTCATTGCATATTCGAGATATGACCTCTCCATTTCTTGGTGAAGAGGAGTAGGAATGATTTGACCATTTCCTAACAAGTTTAGCTGTTGTGCCATTCAAAAAATCTCCAAGAGTTGTGAGGAATATGCCGCCAAAAATACAATCGAGCCTTGGGGAAAATAACTAACAAATAATTAAGAGTATAAAAATTTAGCGCAATTCGACCTTGTAGGTAATAAAACTAATTAGCTTTGCTATCTGACTTTTTTGAGCCAAAATTAGAAGTATGTTTTCTTAATCTAATAATCTTATTTGTTCACGTTATTCTTAGCATCAAGTTTCTCTAAGTAAAAAAACTTTTCAAAGTAACATCTATGACAACGGTATTGATTGTAGAAGATGACCCTATAAATTATCGGGTTTTTTCCAAAATACTAACAAAAAAGGGTGGATTGCAAGTCCAAGGGACAGAAATTGTCGAAGAAGTTTTACAATTAGCTCAATCTGGAGAGGTAGATGTAATTCTAATGGATATTGCTCTTGCCAATAGTATTTATGAAGGAAAACCAGTTGATGGCATAAAAATTACTCAAATGCTCAAATCAGACCCAAAAACAGCTCATTTACCGATAATTTTAGTTACCGCTCACGCTATGGAGGGCGATCGCGAAAACTTTCTTAAACAAAGTGGTGCCGATGGCTATATTTCTAAACCAGTGGTTAATCATCAGGAGTTTATTCAACAGATTGTTTCTTTAATCAATAAAACATAATTCAAAAATTTGCAATTTGCCATTTATTTTCTTCTTGGAGTTATATTTTAATGAGCTAGTACATATATACTATTAAGGTTGATTTTTATCAAATAGCTTGTTTTTAAATAAATGAGAACCGCTATATTTAGAGTTTTTTGATATTTTAGAGGCAGATATTCAGATCTAAACTTAAAAATGTATACAGTAAGTCTAATCCGCGCTCAGTCCTACGAGCTAAAAAAAATAAAATCGCGTCTTGAATATTTACTCGAACCTTTGGGGGGAATCCAAGCCATTGTCCAACCAGGCGATCGCGTTTTATTAAAACCCAATTTACTAACTGGTAGTCGTCCCACCAAAGAATGTATTACGCGTCCTGAGATAGTATACTGTGTGGCTCAATTAGTACAAGAAGCAGGAGGAAAACCTTTTTTAGGAGACAGTCCCGCTTTTGGTAGTGCGAAGGGAGTAGCCAAGGCTAATGGTTATTTACCTCTATGCGCCGAATTAAATTTACCAATCATCGAATTTAAAGGACAACGTTACACCACAGAAAACGCCAATTTTCAGCACTTACGCCTATCTAAAGAGGCAATGAATGCTGATGTCGTCATTAACTTACCCAAAGTAAAATCTCATATGCAGCTAACTATGACCTTGGGTGTAAAAAACCTCTTTGGTTGTGTTCCTGGAAAAATGAAAGCTTGGTGGCACATGGAAGCAGGGAAAGATGCCGCTCGCTTTGGTGAAATGCTAGTGGAAACAGCTAAGGCGATCGCTCCAGATTTAACCATCATTGACGGTATTGTTGGTCATGAAGGTAATGGTCCTAGCGGTGGTGAACCTAGAGAACTAGGCGTTTTAGGTGCGTCTACTAATGTCTTTGCTTTAGACCGAGCCATGATTGAAATCTTGAATGTCGATCCTCTGGTTGTACCCACTTTAGCAACTCAATTTAAACAGGGACTTTGTGCCGAAATTGCGGAAATCGAATTTCCCTACTGCAAACCCGCAGACTTACAGGTATCTGATTGGAAACTACCCGATGCTCTCACACCCATTGATTTTGGATTACCTCGTGTTCTGCGCTCAACTTTTAAACATTTCTATATTCGCTTTATCAAAGAGCCATTAAAAACCTATGGAAATTAGTTCAGAACTACTAGCTTAGAGCTTAGAGCTTAGAGCTTAGAGCTTAGAGCTTATTGACTTATTCGACTCAGGAATATAGCGGTTAAAATGAACGGGTTCAAAAAAAGATTTTGCCCACAGCCACCAGATATGAAAGTAGGAATAGGGATTATCGTTGGTGAAATATTCGGGAGCAATTTTTTTGATTTTTGGTAGATGTATCCAGGCTACATTGGCGAAGGTATGGTGTTCATCGTGATAGCCAGTATTAAAAAAGGGGATATTAGTCCATTGATAAGTTGAGTAGGTTTTACCTTCTTGATAAATATGGTGTTCGGCGATCGATTGACCTTTAAAAGTTATGCCCCAATTACTTACCATAAAAGTCAAGCTCCAAAATAAATATAAAGAAGCTTGCCAGCTCAATAAATACCATGCTAGAGCATATAAAAATAAACTGGTAGATGTTAGAAATATTTGCAAAAATTTAGATGTATAAGCTGATTGGATGTGACGAGACTCGGCGGGAATCATTTGCGCCATTACTAAGTCTGTAATAGCTACACCGCCAGGAAGCAGTTGAATAATAGCTTCTGCTGACCGCCAATAAGGATTTAAAGTCAGAAAGCGCGATTGTTTTTTATCCCACCACTCATAGTCTTGTTGATAGTCATTGAGATGTCGATGGTGGGATTTGCCGTGAATACCAATATAGGTTATAGATTTGCCAAAAGAAAGTGAACCTAACTCAATGAGAAACAAGGTGAAAGTAGAACCAAATTTCCCTTTTAAAACTAGATTATGAGCCGCTTCATGCACAAATACGGCTAACGAATGTAGAATAAATTGACCAACCAAGAGGGAAATTAAGCCAATCATCCACCAAGATAGATCTTTTACTAACCAAGCTACAGTCCACTGAAGAGAAGCCAGAACGATAATGGGAATAATAGATAAGGGATAGTTGCCAAAATACTGTTTAATCTCGGGATGATCTTGGAGGATTTTTTGACTACGTTCAATGTGCCACTGGCGATCGGATGACATAAAATTCTGATAATCGGATATAGAATAGCAATCTTATCCTACAGATTTTATATTGTTCAATACTGCCTATGTCTCGAAGAAGGCTGAAATGATCTGCTTAGACAGAAATCAGTGGCATTAATTTTTCCAGATTAGCTGATAAAGTAACGATTTGAGGTCGACGGTTTTTCTGGAGATTATCTACTTTTCTTAAATCTGGCATTTCTTGCCAGCAATAGCGGCAAAACCAGTATTCTCTTTTATTGTCAATGTGGTGCAGCATTACATTGGAGCAACAAGGGCAGGTAGGATTAATTTTCATAGCTAGGTCAACTCGGTTTTTTCGGGAATATTTCTATTAAAGGTATAAAATCAAATTTCGCTAGTTAGAGAATACTTAGTAAGGAGCTTATGAAATAAAATTAGCTTGCCCTAGAATTGCGAATTTACTTGTAGATCCTGACAATTTACAAGTCGACTAAAAGAAGTATCACCTTTTCCATTGAGCAAAATTTCTATCTGACTATCAGGTTCAGCTTCAAACATAATTCTTTGCCCAGGAAAGATAATTTTACTGGAATACTCTATATTACTTTTAACAAATTGTATTATTTGTATTTGATTAGAAGAATTGTAATGATAGCAAAGGATATTTGTTTTAGGCTCTGTCGTCAGTGTTTTAGAAATCTGTGGCATAGTTTTTTTGGTTAACTTCACTTCAACCCGATTTCAAGACTAGCCTCAAAACTTGAAGAACTTGTGAGGAAAGCCAAATAATATTTAAGTAGTCATAAAATAAAATCAAGAATTTAGAATCAGTTTCCGCTCTGTGCTAGGAATGCCTATTAATTAGCTCTACTAAATCCAATATATCAAAGGGTTTAGCGATCGCCGCATCCACATCAAAACTGGCATATAATTTGCGATCGCTCGATTGCATTCTTTCTGTGAGAAGAATTAGAGGAATAGTTTTGAGGCGAGAGTTGTCATGAATAATCTGTAACGTATCTAGTCCCGCTACATCTGGCAAGATTGTATCTAACACTAAAACATCTGGCTGATGAATTGCAGCTTGGTTTATGCTTTGAAAACTAATATCTACAGTAATGACTTGCCAACTGGCAATCTCTTCCAAACTGAGTTGCACAATTCTTCCCAAGTCTTGGGTATTGCTCAGCAGCAAGACTTGCTTGGGTTTTGGGAACTTAGATTTATATTTCGGGCGGAGATTTATCGGCTGGACATCTAGTTTAGTGAGCACCGATTGTAAATACATTAGAATTTTTAATACTCTCATCTCTTTGAGCTAGAGTTTAAAGCTAAAATCCAGGGAAGTTGTGAAGAAGAGTAAGAGAAGTTTAGTGAGAAAGAGAAACTAAAATTTACCATGCTAAAAATCCAGCAATTTGACTGGCTAAAGTCAAAGAATCGAAGGGTTTATTAATGACTCCTTTAGCACCTGCAGCATAGAAACGGCGGCGATCGCTTGCTTGAGCTTTGGCAGTTATGAAGATTGTGGGAATTTTTTTGGTTTTGGGGTTTAGCTGAAGTTTTTCCAGGGTTTGTAAACCATCTAGTTCTGGCATCATCACATCTAACAGAATCGCATCTGGTTGTTCAGTTTCGGCAATAGCAATGCCTTCAGCCCCGCTAGAAGCAGTGATTAATTGCCAATCCGATTCTAACTCGATACAGAAACGAGCTAAAGTTTTTATATCTTCCTCATCATCGATAAATAAAATACGTTTGGCACTCATGTTAATCAATTTGGCTGAACAAAATTGAAGTTTTAAAAAATCAAACCAGAATAGACTAGTCAAAAAATAACCAGTCAAAATTGCTGAAACATTTACAAGTAAATCGTTTCGACTTTTGTAACTATAAAATGCTTGTAAATATTACTTTTAAATGTATTTCAGACTATTTAGGTTTTCATTTTCAGATAACTATAATATATTAAAGAACTAATCTTAACCTAATTTGGTTCCTAGAATCTCTAACCTATAGGGGTAAGGTGAAGAAAAACGTACTCCCTTGATCTACAACACTTTCTACCCAAATTTTACCCCCATGTTGTTCAACAATATGACGACAGATAGATAATCCTAGACCTGTTCCGCCTTTTTTGCGAGAGTCAGAAGCGTCTACTTGCTGAAAACGGTTAAATACAGTTTCTTGTTTCTCTCTGGGAATACCTCTTCCTCGATCCTTGACCATAAATAACGCTTGATTCTCCTGTTGTTCGCAACTTATCCAGACTGTACTATTGTTGGGAGAAAATTTAATGGCGTTACTCAGTAAATTGGTAAGAGTTTGCAGAATGCGATCGCTATCTACCCATAATTCGACAGAGTTGGTATCGGTTTCTATTTTGACCTGCTGTTGTTGAGCCAGGGAGTGCATAGTTTCTATGGCGTACTGAATTAGATCGGCACTATTACATAGTTGTTTTTCTAATTTTTCTCGACCCGACTCCATGCGCTCTAGATCGAGAACATCATTAATTAAACGTACCAAGCGATCAGTATTTCTCAGGGCAATATTGACCATTTCTTTCCCTGAGGTTGAAAGATCGCCCAGGCGCTCGGCACAAAGCAATTTCAAAACCCCGTGAATAGAAGTTAGGGGGGTTCTCATTTCATGACTGGCAACAGAAACAAACTCGCTTTGCATCTGCTGAATTGCTTTCCGCTCCGTAATGTCATCGATCATAGAAAAGAACCCTTGTACCTTACCTTCGGAGTCAAAATCAGGGACATAGATCGCACTAATCCAATAATTACCGCCACGCTCATTTTGATGTAGATTTTCAAAAGTAACTGCTTGCCCCGATAACGCAGTTTTGATATAGGGCAGCATTTGTTGATAATTCTCTTTACCTAGAAGTTCTCGAACATGAAGTCCAATTAAATCTGTTCGAGACTTACCAAACCAAATTTCATAGGTGCGATTATTGTAGCGGTATCGATGTTGATTATCAATGTAAGCAATCAATACTGGTAAAGAATTAGTAATTAGTTGCAACCGATCTTCGCTACGACGCAGAGATATTTCTGCCTGAACGCGATCGCTGATATCCATAATCGTTCCAGAAACTTTAACCACTTTTTCTGAGGAATCAATAGTCGGTTCGCCTCTAGTTTCTAAATATTTAAGTGAGCCATTAGGCATCACCAAACGATAGTTAAATTGCCAGGGTTGTCCCTCAATATGCCCTTGTTTAAGAGTATTTCTGACCAATGAGCGATCGTCAGGATGAATAGAGTCAAAGATTACTGCACAATTAGGAATTGTTCGCTCTTGATTAAGACCCAAGATATTAAATAATTCCTCTGACCAAGTTAGTTTTTGAGTGACAATATTGTATTCCCAACTGCCAATACAAGCTATTTTCTCAGCTTTAGCTAATAATCTTTGCGAAGCCTGAAGTTTTTCTTCAGTCCGTTGACGCTCCGTAATATCTTGGAGCATTACCGTAAATATTAAACCCTCGTGGGTATGTAATTTGGAAATTGAAGCTTCGGCAGGGAACTTCTTACCGTCCTTACGCAGACCATATACATTACTGCTACGCACCGTCATAGAGCGAGCTTGTTCTATCGAGCCGCTAAATTGATCGATGTGCTGTCGATGTATATGACGAAATTCCTTGGGCAATAAAATATCTAAAGACTGTCCCATGATTTCTCTGGCTTGATAACCAAAGATCTTTTCTGCACCCTGATTAAAAAGTAAAATTTTGTACTGTTCGTCAATAGAAATAATTGCTTCATCAGCATATTCTAAAATTCCCGCTAACATTTGCTGATTTTCTCTCAGGGCAGTTTCCGTTTGTTGGCGTTCCGTAATTTCCAACTGTAAGCGCTGATTGGTTACACTGAGTTCGTTAGTACGTTCAGCAACCGCTTCTTCTAAATTATTTAGTAACTGTGCCTGAGATAGAGCTACTCCAATTTGGTCAGCTAACTGTTTCAATAGTTCGATTTCACTATCTTGCCATTGACGGGGATTAGAACATTGATGTGCTACCAGCAAACCTTTGAGTTGGTTTTGACTGAGAATTGGCACGACTAGTTTGGCTTGAATCGCAAATTGTAGTAGTAGCTGTTTGATATCTAGATCAATTGCCGCAGTTTGGAGATCGTTAATGGCTAAAATTTTTCCCTGGCGATACCGCTCTACATATTTTCCCACTAATAAAGGATCGGCAAGTTCGTAACCCAACATGGGAGGGTAATCCCTCAGAATCGCCTCACTAATCGGTACTGCTGTTTGATTAGACCTTAGTTCGACGATCATCACGCGATCGCAAGCTAATAGATGTTGCACCTCGGTAACGGTAGTTTGTAAGATTTCATCTAAGCCGATTAACATCCGAATCTTACGAGTTACTTCTGCTAGTAACTGGGTTTGTCGAAACTGATGTTCTAATTTATTCCGAACCTGACGCTGTTGAGTTACATCAATTCCCGTGGAAATTACAAACTCAACCTTTCCCTGGGCATCAAATAAAGCTGTATTTGACCAAGATATTAAATGACGGCTACCGTTTTTCGCTAACCAGTGATTCTCATAATTGTTAGATAATTGTCCGGCTAATAATCTCTCAAAAATGGCTCTGACAGTTAATTTTTCCTCAGGTACAATCAATAAATCCCAGATTGGTCTACCCGCAACTTCTGCCCAGGAATAGCCAGCAATTTGTTCACAGGTGCGATTAAAACTGACAATTTGCCCCTGGCGATTGAGAACCGTGACTAAAGCACCAACTGTATCTAGGATTGCACCGGTAAAATCACGTTCTTGCTGGAGTTGTATTTCTGTTTGTTTGCGATCGCTAATATCCCTGGCTGCTGCATAGATGACTTGTTCTTCCACATATGAAGAAGCTGTCCATAACAACCAACGATAACTACCATCTTTAGTCCGATAGCGATTTTCAAAGGCAATAGTAGTTTTACCTTGAATTAAACCCTCTACTTCAGCTATAGTTGCGGCCCGATCTTCTGGATGAACAAAGTTAATAAAAGGTTCGGCTTGCAACTCTTCATTCGTAAAACCCAGAATCTGTCTAAAACTGGGGTTTAAACGTTTGAAATAGCCATCAAAACCAGCAAGACAAAGCAGACTAGGAGTAATGTTAAAAAAGCGTTCGAGTTCGTCTTCTACTCGTTGGCAGGGATTAACATTCCCTGTCCCATAAAACTCTAAACAAAAGTTAAATTCATCGGACTCCAAAAGCTTTAGTAGATGCTCTTGCTCCACAACTCCCAGTAATTCTTGGCGATCACTTAATATAGGGACGTAAGCTAAGGAATGCCGTCGCAAAAATGACCAAACTGAGAAGATATCCTGACATTGCAATTCCTCCATAGTTTTGACAGGTTGAGTTACTACCGAACCAATCTTGGTAGTTGAGAAATCGATTTTAGTTGCTACTAACTTTACTAGCTCTTCAGCGGTAAAAAGACCCACTACTTTTCTTTGATCTACAACCAGAGCATACTTTGTGCCAGCACTATCCATCGCAGCGATCGCTACTGACAATACAGTTTTTGGTGTCACGATGACAGGGTTAGGTTCAATTATCTGCTCTAACTTAAGTCGAGCGGGCGATTTCTTAGGCTGCTGCATAGTAACTAGAGTCAAAGAAAGGATCGGGAGTGAGAAGAACGTCAGCTCTGGTCAAAATTCCGAAGTCGAGAATTTTATGTAACTAAAATATAAGATGCTTTTGTTTCTAGCTCTTTTCTCCCCCTACTGTTGTACTTCTTCACAATTTCCTCAGAATATTGAGCTAAATTTTTTTTAATCATCAATTCTAGTGAGATTTTCCCAGTCAGAAGTATCGAGAATACATACCATGATAAAAAGACTAACTGAATTTTGGCGAACAGAGTTAGGAATTTCTACAGCAGCAATTTCTCTGGCAGAAAAAAATCCTCATGCCGAGCTACATACTCTGCCAATTATTCTTTGGCAGTATGGACTGCTGAACTTAGAACAACTAGATCGTACATTTGAGTGGTTGGAAACAGTTTGAGCAAAAATATTATGAAGATTAATATTGACTATATTTACTCCTTTAATAATGCCAGCGTAACACTGCGAGTTATAGATTTTTTGCGCAGACGACAATTACCGTTAAATTCGGTAACAGTTCTTAATACTATTGACCGCTGGATAGTAAAATTCCACTTTAAACATTCCTTACCCAGCCAACTAAGAGAAGATATTAGAGCTTTTTTCTGCGAAATGGGTATTCCTTACCAACCATCAAAACTGATCGCTACAGCTTTGGAAAGATTAGAGGCAGGAGAATCTCCTACTAAGATCATGAACCGCTATCAAGTAGTAGTGGTAGCATACGGTCTACCAGCAAAAGAAGAGATTGAAATCTTCCGAGAGGCAATTGTTGCTCGATTAGGCTACTGTCCTCAGAATATGGCTTAAAGAAGTCAGAAGTCTGAATCAGAAACTGCTAGACCTCCTGACTTTAAAATCCGACTTCTTTGGAGCCGATTAATTATTCTATTTGCTAGTTCTGCCCCCAATATGGGTTTATAAATATAATCGTCTGCACCAACTGCAAAAGCTTGGTGTTGCGTTTTTTGATCGTGATGTACAGTCAGAAATAATACAGGCAATTGTTGCCAGCGGTGATCGCTTCTTAATACTTGACAAATCTCGATGCCATTAACTTCAGGCATTTCAATATCTAGTACGAGTAGATCTGGGTTAAAACTTTCTAAGATCTCCCAAAATTCTTCAGGTTGTTCCAGAGTTTTGATTATAAATCCCCAAGGTTGAAGCGAGATTTTCAATGACAGTAAAATCTGAGGATCGTCATCGACAATCATAATTTTGGTTTCCGAACCCAGATTTTTAACCATTTGGGTAAGAGAGGTGAAAATTTCACTGGTTGCTAAGGAATGCTGTAAGACTAGACTAGCACCACGTCTTACTAACTCTAGACGATCATTAAACTGCGCATTGTTAATGACAACTGCGATCGGCAACAATGGTATTTGTTGATGTATTTCCTCTAAAAATGCCAGATCTTCTCCATCCGGAAAAACAATTTGTAGCAGGATGATGGTCGGAGGATTAGCAGCAATTATCTCCCTAGCGCGCTTAAATCGAGCGGCAGTCTGGATTTTTATCCCCCATTGCTCAGCATCTTTAATCAACCTCTTAGTCAAAGATAAATTTTCGGAGATAATTTCACGCTCAATCAATAACAATGAGATAGTTTTACCTAGTGAATTAATGGCATGGTCAACAAAAGGTTGATGTTGTATTTCAATTTGCAACGAATTGACGAGACGAATCAACTGTTGTTCTTGAATTTGATCGGTAAGATCGTTAGCTAATAAGTTTTCTATTTCTTTAGCTATGATTGATCCCTGGGGAAAGCCAAAGCCACCTAAAGAACCAGCCAGTTTATGGGCAGCACTTTTCGCGCTGTCATGAATTTCTCGGTTTACTTGATTTTGAGATATTGCGCCAGTTAGTTGTTCCAGAACTGTTATTCTTTCCTGGGTTACATTTTTAAATGTTGCCCAAGCTGCCTTGATTCTCTCGGAAATATCGGATTGGTTAGACTTTACTGAGTGAGACTCTGTTTTCTCAATGGCTTTGAGTCGATAACCGACACCATATACAGTTTGAATGGTATCTTTGGTCATACCGGCAGCTTTCAACTTTTGACGTAATCCCTTGATATGAGTTCTTACTGCTTCTTCTCCTGGTGGGTCTTCTCCTGCCCAGAGATTGTTAATAATTGCTCCAGGACTGAATACCTGTTGTGGATGACGTATAAATAACTCAATCAGACCATATTCTTTGGGAGTTAGGGGCAGTAATTGGTCTTGGTGACTGACTTCGTGCGTTTTGGGATTGAGGCTGAGATTTTGCCATTTTAAAATTGATGAAGCAACGTGAATATCTCTTCGCAGTAGAGCGCGAATTCTTGCTGTCAGCTCTTCAAAATCGAAGGGTTTGACTACATAGTCATCTGCCCCGGCGTCTAACCCCATAACCTTATCATTAGCGCGATCGCGAGCTGTTAGTAGTAAAATAGGCATTTTGTACCCTTTAGTCCTAATTCTCTGACAAAGACTTACACCTTCAACGTCGGGTAACATCCAGTCCAGAACTACTAGGTCATAATTAAAGAGCAAAATAAACTCCCAACCCATTTCTCCGTCATTAGCAATATCTACTGCATAGTGCTGTTTGATCAGGTTATCAGCTAAAACCTCCATTAATGATTCATCATCGTCTATCAATAAAATTCTCATCTGATATGATTAGACATTTTTTAGGATTTCTTACTCACTATGTTATTGCTATTTAAGAAGTTCATCCCAACCACCCCCAATTCTCCAACCGGTTACAATTAACCTGTTAAGATAGTGGATTTGAGGAGAAATATGCCAAAAATTAATACAGTTTTAACTTTAATAGCTCTTAACTTTATAGTGTGTGCTAATGCTGTAAGTCAAACAAATACTACTACTGTTTCATCTATTTTAGATAATCCTGTTGATGGACAAAAAGTTATCCTTCGGGGCAAAATTATTGGACATCAACAAAATGAAACAGACTATACGTTTACTGACAACACGAATGAGATTACGATTGAACTTGAAGATGACAATTATCCCTTCAATTCTAATACGACCGTTGAAATCTCGGGAATAGTTGATTTTGAATCTGAGCATCCAGATGAAGCAGTAAAAGATCCAACTCCAGAGAAAATCCAAATTCGTGTTGATCAGCTTCAAGTCGTCAATTCAAACGAGTAGGAATCTTGAACTAACTTAAGAAGTTACTTGGCCAACTTGTGTTTGAAGACATTCTCATTTAGGAGACTTCAACAACTATCTTGCTAGAAACTGACTTATTCAGGAGTGATTCTAGCCCAATACCCAGCAACAGCAAGTTTACGAACTAAATCTTCAGCATTGTCCTGTTCACTAAAAATTCCTACCTGGATAATATGACCTTTGATAAATGCTCTTGGTTCGATAGCTCTGACTTGTCGTAAAAGTTCTTCGTCGCTGCCATAGACTTCTACTTTGTAGCCGCTAATTGTGCTGGATTGAGCTGTATCGATGAGAGTACTACTGTTAGCAGGTGCTTTAAACGTATATTCTCGTTTATTGGAGTTTTGATTAGAGTCTGGATGGTTCTTGCTCAGATAAAAAGAGGATACTGAATTAGATTGATAAGAATCGTGTTGATATCGCTCCATATGGTTGAAAATTTGGGCATTGGCTGTTGTGGAAGTGGCTACAACCATTAACTGGCTAACTAAAATAAATAAGTAATAATGAGACGAAATCTTACTCATAATTCAAGATTAAAGAAAAACTATAGGAGAAAATTGAAGTAATTAAGTAAATAGACCACTACAAAATAATTAATTTTATTATCTTATAAATTGTCGTCGTTATTAGCTTATGTCTGGCTCGATCTGATGATTAATCAGACTGCTACTCAAATTAAGATAATGAGTGGTATGGAATGTCATTAATATTATCCAGATCAACACCAAATTTAGTTGTCATAAGATATAGGACTAATCTACTATTGAAAAATACCCCTAATATTTATAGAAGTTAACATTAGTCAACTAGTTCCATGAATAAGGTCGTTGTCGGCTTATCTGGTGGCGTTGACAGCTCAGTTGCTGCTGCCACTCTACACCATCAAGGTTACGAAGTAATTGGTCTTACCCTCTGGTTAATGAAGGGTAAGGGGCAATGCTGCTCAGACGGGATGGTGGATGCAGCTCGTCTTTGTGAAGAATTAAACATTCCCCATCATATTGTTGATAGCCGAGATGTCTTCCAAGAAAATATTGTTGACTATTTAGTTAATGGTTATGAAGCTGGTATTACTCCTCTACCATGTTCTCAATGTAATCGCGCAGTCAAATTTTCTCCGATGTTGGACTATGCTCGAAAAGAGTTGAGTACGGATAAAATTGCCACTGGTCATTATGCTCGAATTCGTTACGATCAAGTTGGCGATCGCTATCAACTATTAAAAGCAGTAGATCGCCACAAAGATCAGTCTTATTTTCTCTATGATCTGACTCAAGAATTACTGGCAGGCTCAATTTTTCCTTTAGGGAATCAAACTAAAGAAGAAACTCGGCGAGTTGCCAGTGAATTTGGTCTATCGACCGCAGATAAACCTGAAAGTCAAGATCTATGTTTAATTGAAGCTCATGGCTCGATGCAAACCTTTTTAGACCGTTATATCGACCAAAAAGAGGGAGATATCGTTGATATGGCGGGGAATATCCTAGGTAAACATACAGGAATTCACCATTACACCATTGGACAAAGAAGAGGATTGGGGATTGCTGCCTCGCACCCCCTATATGTAGTCAAATTAGATGCGGTAATGAATCGTGTCATAGTGGGCGATCGCCATGCTGGTGGACGGTTGTCATGTACTGTATCTCGAATGAACTGGGTTTCTATTGCTGAACCTTCATCGCCGATCCAGGCTGAAGTAAAAATTCGCTATCGTTCTCAACCTGTCTCGGCACAGATAATTCCCCTGGGTAACTCCCGGAGCAAAATTATGTTTGATGAGCATCAATTTGGAGTCACTCCTGGTCAAGCAGCAGTTTTATATAACGGCGAAATGGTTCTTGGTGGTGGAATAATTGAAGTTGATAGCTAATAGTTAATAGCTAATAGCAATATTTTTTCAGACGATCTTTGACGTACATTAAGAGCAAGAGGAAGAATGGCAAGAGGATTATTGTGGCTACCATTATTAATAGCCTTTATTTGGTTGGCGTGGAGTGGTTGGAATGAATATCACAAACTTGAAGCTTATAAAATATGGGCGGAAGATTTTGATAATGCCAAGTTTGATATCTATGCTGTGTTGGGCAAAAAAGAGCGAGAAATCACTTGGGGTAAACCTAGTCGTAAGGGCATGATCAATTTAGAAAGTTTTTCTCTAGACAACGTCAAAGAAATTAACTTATTAGTAAGCGATCGCCCGGTGGAGTTGGATCATCTTCCTCGCAAAGGTAAAGTGGCCCTGGAATTTAACTTGAGTGAGCCAGAAAAATCATTACAAATACCTTTTACAGATATTTCTTTAGCAGCTAAGTGGTTTAGTTATCTACAGCGAGAATGGAAAAAGACTTCAACCTCAGTAAATTGATCTGAGCAATCATAATTGCTGGCTGATAAAGAACATATTTAAATCAAATTTACTGGTATATTAGCTTCAAAATAGAAGAGGCATAATTTTCCAAATATGACAATTTTGGTAACTGGAGGAGCAGGATATATAGGATCTCACTCCGTTCTGGCATTACAACAAGCAGGATATGAAGTTATCATTCTCGATAATCTGGTATACGGTCATCAAGACATAGTAGAAAAAGTATTAAAAACTAAATTGATTGTTGGAGATACGAGCGATCGCTCTTTATTACAACAGATATTTAACAATCATCAAATCGATGCAGTGATGCACTTTGCTGCCTATGCTTATGTAGGAGAATCAGTTACCCAACCTGCTAAGTACTATCAAAACAATGTTGTTGGTACATTAACTCTGTTAGAAGCAATGGTAGAAGCGGATATCAATAAGTTTGTTTTCTCATCCACCTGTGCCACCTATGGAGTTCCCGAAACAGTTCCCATTATAGAAGAGCAACCCCAAAACCCCATTAATCCTTACGGTAAAACCAAATTAATGGTAGAGCAAATTTTACAAGACTTTGATCTGGCTTATAATTTTCGTTCGGTATGTCTGCGTTATTTTAATGCTGCTGGGGCTGATCCCGAAGGAATGCTGGGGGAAGATCACACACCAGAAACGCATTTAATACCATTAGTACTACAAACTGCTTTAGGTCATCGTGAATCAATTTCCATATATGGCATTGATTATGATACGACCGATGGTAGCTGTATCAGAGACTATATCCACGTAACAGATCTGGCTCAGGCTCATATACTAGCCTTGAAATACCTGTTAAATGGTGGGAGTTCAGATATGTTTAACTTGGGTAATGGCAATGGTTTTTCCGTTAAACAGGTAATTGAAACAGCTCGTCAAGTAACACAAAAAGAGATTAAGGCTACTGAATGCGATCGCCGTGCAGGAGATCCACCAATTTTAGTTGGTAGTGGAGAAAAGGCAAAGCAAATTTTAGGATGGAAACCACAATATCCGGGCTTAGAAGATATTATTACTCATGCTTGGCAATGGCATCAAAAACGTCATCCATAACTACTACTTCCCTCAATCCGATTGGTGAAGAAGTTGAATTTTGTACAGTTAATTATTGAAGTAAATTATGTTCCAAGGCAAATCGAGTTAACTCTATACGATTATTACTTTCAGATTTACGTAATAAACTGCTGACATATTTTTCAATAGTGCGGTGAGACAAGTGTAGTCTCTGACCGATTTCAATGTTAGAGTGACCATTCATCAACAGATGGAGAACCTCTTGTTCTCTTGGAGTTAGCTCTAATTTTTCTTGGAGTTCTAAAGTGTCAAATTGAGTTTTGGCTTTTTGGCTATCAGTTGACAAGTCTGAATGAGTTTCTACATCGTAGCTATGACGACGAGAAAATCGTAATTCAGAGTGAACAATTTGCGATCTCTCTAATAAGTTACGAATTACGGCTCCTAATTCTTCCATTTCAAATGGTTTGGGTAAGTAAACATCACATCCAACCTGATAACCACGAATACGGTTTGGAGTTCCTCTACATTCGGTTAACAGAACTACTGGTAACAAACGATATTGGGGCAGTTGACGAATATTTTTTACTAACTCATAACCATCCTTTTCTGGCATTTTAATATCAGAAATTAAGAGATGAGGATGATACTTGTCTAACATCGATAGGGCCTTGATGCCATTTTCTGCTGTAATGACTGAATACCCAGACAATTCTAAATAATCGCTAACAGACAAGCGAATTCCTGGGTCATCTTCAGCAATTAGGATTAATAGAGGCATTGGCTTTAGTAGGCTACACTCGTCTATTCACTATTAATATTGTATATTAATGTTTTCTTTATATTTTTAATATTTGTTCAGATCGTCATCAAATAACTCAATCTTGATGCCAACCTACACTCCAGTTAATTAAAAATTTATCTTTTAAAAAGATATAGTTTATTGTAAAATAGAGGGGTTACAAAAAAGGCTCGGTGGCTCAGTTGGTTAGAGCGGGGGACTCATAAGCCCTAGGTCGTCGGTTCAAGTCCGACCCGAGCCATAACCATTTCAAGGCATACAAGCTTTAATTGCGTTACTCCTACGTTTTTTATTGGGTAATTTTAGAGTAGTTTAGATTGAAAATTGGGGTAAGTTTGGGGTAAATTCTAATTAGAGCATGAGTGTTTCCCCAACAAAAAATATAGATCTACTCGATGTACGCCAAAAGCTCAAAAAGCAAAGCCCCCAAAGGTTCTGTCCGCATTAAAGTTTCCAATAGTCGATTACAGCTTGTCTTCTCATATAGTGGTAAGCGTCACTACCTTTCACTAGGCTTACCAGATAGTAAGCTAAACCGCAAAGCAGCAGAGGCTAAGGCTAAGGTTATTGAGGCTGATATCGCTTACGAGCGGTTTGACCCTTCCTTAGCAAAATATAGACCCCAAACTGCGATCGATACTCTTACCCCAATATCTACCCCAAAAGTTTCATTTTCATTTACGGATCTTTGGGAAAAATATACCAAATATAAAGCTCCTCAAGTTTCAGCTAGTACCCTCACTAGAGATTATGGCAAGATTGCCAAGCGACTGAAGCTTATGCCCAAAAATATAGAAGATGGGATAAGTGCTAGAGATTGGTTACTAAGTAAATATAGTAGTGAAGTTGCACGCCGTACTTTAGTTCAACTTAATGCTTGTTTTAAATGGGGAGTCAAGTCAGGCTTAATTGATGAAAATTTTTTTGAAGGAATGGCTGGGGACATAAAAAAAACTGTTAGAGATAGTAGTAGAGAGCCATTTAGTTCTGGAGAGAGAGACGCGATCATAGCAGCTTTAGAAAACAATACATATTCCTCAAAATATTCTCCTTTCTCTCATTCTTACTATGCTCCCTATGTCAATTTTCTTTTTATGACTGGGTGCCGACCTGAAGAAGCAGTTGCACTTCAATGGAAACATATCACCATTGACTGTAGCAAGATTCACTTTATAGAAGCAATTCCCTGTGACACTGGAATTAGAGGAGCGACTAAAAACAAAAAAACTAGAATTTTTCCTTGTAATCCAAAACTTCAGAGTTTCTTACTAAGCATCAAGCCTGAGAAGTTATTATCAGATTTGTTAGTTTTCCCCAGCCCAAGAGGGCGGATTTTGGACACGCACAATTTTTCAAATCGTATTTGGAAACCTGTGATTAAGGCACTAGTTAAAGAGCGAAAGCTAGAGAAATATTTGCCTCAATACAATACTCGGCATACTTTTATTACATTAGCTTTAGAACATGGTCTTGATGCTAAGGATGTTGCTCGCCTAGTAGGCAACTCACCAGAAATTATCTATCGCCATTATGCAGGAACTAAGCGGGAGTTATTCGTTCCTGAATTTTAATTTAGATAAAAATTGATAGGTATAAAATAGTAAAGATTGAGAAGTTTTTAAAAGCTGGAATTCGACCTATTATCATCTCCCCACTACCCCAAAGTGAGCAAATAATTCTTGAATAGCTATCTACAATTAGTTTTTAGTTGTTATCAATAACTTTATCTACCAATTTTCTACCAATAATTTACTTGATTAAAATATTTAAAGTTAAGACTTCAGCAAAACACTAGTCTCTTGAATTTTAATATCTAGAGCTTCTGCTACTGCTGATATACGCTGAAATCCAGCCGAACTATATTGATTAGCTTCATCCCTTTGAACTTGTTGCTCCTTGACTCCCATTTTCTCTGCTAGTTCTTTTTGAGTCATGCCCATTGCAATTCGCGCTCTAATCAGAGCTAATGGCAATTCTTGAATTGATGCAATCTTGATCGGTGTCTGTTGTTGTTTTAAAGCGTTATATTCTTCAATTTCCTTGCTTAAATTGCCAATCATTAATTGTAAGCCATTCTTACGTGATGAAAACTGGCGAGGACGCAAAGTATCTTTAATTTGTAACAGTTCTACTAATGCTTGTTCTAAGTCTTTGAGTTTATTTTGAGTTACTTTATACTGATGTTCGTTTTGAATCACTGCTATTTTCCTCTCATTTAAGTAATTCTCTGGGGTCTAGAGCGATTATTCCCTTGGGACTACCATCTCTGTCTGTCTGTAAAAAGCCTTGAAATATAGGATCGGCGAATAATTCTCCACTAAATCTTTCTTTTTGAACAAATAGCTCTTCATCAAATATGGGATCGAGCAGATCGTAATCTACACCCATGTCATCGTAGCAACCATCAAAATCATTGGGATATTCTTTGCTGGTGACGAAACTCCCTCCTATATAAACTCGCTGACAGTTTGCTTGAGCTAGAAATTGGAGAGCCATTTGTAAACCTACAAGGATGTTTTGTCTGTGAGAATTGAACCCAAAGCGAACGCAAAATTCAGTCCAGTTTATTTCATAGACACCAGGAGGAAGATTACCCCTTTCATCAAATGGGGGTAGCATATTGATTTGTTTTCGATGGTTTGTCAAAGTACAATATATTTGTTGTGCCTAATTCAAGAATAGCACGATTGCTCTTTTTATAAATATGATCGACACAAGTTAAAGCTAATTTCCAAATGCCTTAATTGCCTAGCAAGATTTAAAATTTCTGCTTTAATGAATTAATCGTGGACAAAGCAAATTTAAATAAATTAAGCAAAAAAGCGAGAGGGAACAAAATAGTCAAATTACCATTGATTGCAAGATTAAATCGACTACATGAGAAAGAATTTCTGCTGATGTTTCTATCTCTTTGTCAGTGGTAAATTTGCCTAGTCCGATTCTTAGTGAGCCTTCGATCTCGTCATCGGATAAATTCATGGCTCGCAGAACATGAGATGGTGCTGCTACTCCAGAAGAACAGGCAGAACCAGTAGAAATTGCTAATTGGTTAGGTACTCTAGCAATAATGGCACTATTAGGAATCCCAGGAATGGAAATATGGAGGTTGCCTGCTAGTCGTGAATTAATATCTCCGTTGACAATTAAGTTAGGTATTTTGTCTTGTAGCAACTTCTGTAATTTATCTCGAAGTGTGGCGATCGCCTGTTCATCTTTTTCCATTTCTAATTGTCTTAATCGACAAGCTTCTCCTAAACCAACAATCCCAGGAACATTAAGCGTTCCCGATCGCAATCCTTTTTGATGACCACCACCAAAGATAATCGGTTCTAGATGATGTCCTTTTCTAACAATTAATCCTCCAACTCCTTTGGGTGCATAGAATTTATGACCAGAGATGGCTAGATAAGTTATTCCCCACTGTTCAAAATCGATTGGTATTTTTCCTACTGCTTGGGAAGCATCACAAAGAAAAGGAATCTGATATTTTTGAGCTATCTCACCAATTTCTCGAACTGGGTAAATATTGCCGATTTCGTTGTTAGCTGCCATCACACATAGCAATGAAAGCCCTTGTTTACAAACTTGTTCGAGATGTTCAAGGTCTAATCTCCCAAAGGAGTCAACTTGAAAAAAAATAAGATTGGCTAGTCTTTTTTTGGAGATCGCCTGACAGGTATCTAATACTGCTTTGTGTTCCAGTGGGGAGAAAGCAATGCAAGGTTGATTTTTGTTATCAATATGCTTAAATATAGTTCCTTGAATAGCTAAGTTAATGCTTTCTGTTGCCCCAGAGGTAAAAATCACTTCTTTTGATGATGCGCCGACTAATTCAGCAACTTGACAGCGAGCTTTGGATAAGGCTTTTGCTGCTTCGTCGCCGTAGATATGGTCTGTACTGCTAGCATTACCAAATGTAGTTGTCATATTAATTATGCGCCAAAAACATAGTAAACTCATTCGCGATCGCATCCCTGAAATTATCCGTCAAGCTGGACGAGAATATGAAGTAAAAACAATGTCACAGTCGGAGTATTATCAAGCTTTACTAGATAAGCTGATAGAAGAAGCTAAAGAAGCAGCAGAGGCTAAACCAGATAATTTAGTAGAAGAATTAGCCGATATTTATGAAGTTATAGATGGAATACTGACTAACTTAAAAATAGATAAAGATTTAGTTTTAGCTAGACAAGAACAAAAGCGAAAAGAAAAAGGCGGATTCGCTAAAAAAATACGATTGTTGTGGACTAAATAAATTAGTTTTGGTTGCTCTGATAAATCCAATTTTGTTTAAAGCCTTGAATTGCTGCTAAAGAAACTAAAGGCTGTAGTGTAGCTTGATAAGCATTATTAAGAATATCAATATTTAATAAATCATCAGCTTTATTTACTTTCAATTCTGCGATGTAATCTTCTGCATAGTTATGCCATTTTCTTTCCGAGTTATTTTGAGCGTAAATTGTTAAACCTTGATGCTGTAATTTTACAAAATCAGTAAAATATTTTTCCGCAGGAATATTATTAGATTTAGAAGAGTTAACAGATGGAGTTGTAGGGATTAAATTCCATAATTGGTCATGAGCTACAAACGACCAAGGTAAATAATGATCTAATGAAATACTATTTTTGTCTAATTCAATTTGAGAATATATACATTTAATTTTTTGATGATTTAAAATTAGCTTCCAATATTTTGTCTGTTTACTTAAAGAATCTCTCTGTTGTGGAATAAATAATTTACTAACTATATTAGGAATATTAATATTTTTTGATTGCATATAATTCAACCATTCCCAAGATACCCAACCCCGAACAATAGAATAATTTTCAGCAATATATTCTATCCAGTCCTGATGCAAAATAATCGCCGTACAGTCTTTGTATGATGTTGAATCAAAACAATAAAGCGGTTTAGTTACTTCAAATTGATTATTAGCAAGCTCGCATACACTGGGATTAACGTCATAATCTTTTAATCCCCTAGTTTTATGGGTAAAAAATGGACGAATTAGACGAAATGGAACGTATCGCCCAATATCTTTGACAATATCATCAAGGTTCTGACCTTGAATTGTTTTTCTTAAAAGTTTTTTATCTGCATCTCTAAATTGTAATATTGGTTCGCTAATTACTAAATCAAGAGAATCTAATTTATTAGCAATCTGGTCTTGTGTTCCAAAAGACAATTTGAAATAATTATGGGGATACCAAGCATTAGCTATAATCTCGATAATAATTTCTTGAAAAGTAACGGGTGATAAAGTATCGAAGTTTCTTCTTTTAAGAATATCCAAAAGTGAAAGGAAGAAAAGATATTTATAAGAATTAGTAGTCTTATCAAAGATTTGTGATAAAACCGAGACATTAACTCGATCTGATGGTGGTAAATCTTGGCTGATAGTTGCATTAACTGTTTGTGTTAAATCGCCTAAATAAACTTGTATAAAGTCTTTTGCAGCAGATATATTGATGATTTGTAAGGCTTGGACAATTTGAGCCACTGTTTCAGCCGTTGGGTCTGTTTGTTCATGATACCAACGAAAAACAATCGAACGCTCAACACCTAAACCTGTTGCTAGTGCGCTTTGGTTGATGTCGTACGCCTCTAATACCTGTCTTAATGCTTGACCTGCTTTTCCCATAGTTTCAATTATGGCAGAGCAGATTGTAATTGTTGTTAACTTTTAAAACAACAAAATATTTGAGTAAAGTTAGCATTTATGATAACAAAATAATTCAAGTTAGAATCTATGGTGCAACCTTTTAATTGTCTGGTTTGTAGTAAAAAAGTTGAGCCTAATTTAGTTCATCCTGCTTGTCGTCGTACCTGTGGAAGTCCAGAATGTCAGGCTATTTATAAAAAACAGCTTGCTGTCAAAGCTGATTATTGTCGCCAACGCAATCGAATCGAACAACTCAAAGAACAAGATATCGATTTGGTAACTTGTGCGGTGTGTAACCAACAATTTGAAATGATTGGCTATAGCCACTTAAGAACACATGGGTTGACAACTAAAGAATATAAAATACTGTATCCTAATTTTCCCGTGCTTAATTCTCGGATACAGCAACAACGAGGAAAAGAAGCAGCAGGAAGGTCACACTATTTAAACTATAAAGGGAAAAAACCTGACAAAGAATTATATGAATTTTTAACAGGTTCTTTGTTGGGTGATGGTTGTCTAGAAAGACGTTCGAGTAAACGGAACGCTCGATATGCAGAAGGTGGAAGTAATCAAAAATATTTAGAATGGAAATATAAATTTATCAGTCAATATTTTTCTTGTTCTTTTAATGAACGTATATCTTCACCCCATACAAAAACAGGAAAAAGATATCAAGGTTGGTGGTTAAGAACTAAAGTGCATCCAGTTCTAACCGAGTTACATTCACAATGGTATTCAGAAGCAAAAGTTATTCCTGAAAAGCTTATTAAAAAATATTTAACAAAATTTGCCCTGGCTGTTTGGTTTTGTGATGATGGTTGTTCAAGTGGTTCAGCTAATTTTTATACAATGGCTTTTTCTGATAACGAAGTAGAATTTTTAGCTGCGTTGCTTGAATCTCGTTTTGATCTTTGTGGAAGTATTTTAAAAAATCAAAAGAATCAGCCTTTTATTCGACTTAGTGCTGATTCAAAACGGAAATTGAGTAAGATTGTTTCTAAATTTTCAATTCCTGGTATGGAATATAAACTTGATTTTTAAAATATTTGAACTATACAGCTTTGATTAATGTTTGTTTCCAGGTTTCTCATCGATCGCAGCTTTAGCGAAACGTTTTAAAGTAGGTTCAATACATTTTTCTACCAAATAATTAGCTCTGACTCGTAAATCTTCCCGTAGCTTTTGTTTGCCTCTGCGAACCCCAAAAGCATCCTGAAGTAAACTTTGACAATCGCTTAACAAACTGTCATAAGCAGTATTAAGTTCGCGGAGAACTTGAATCAGTTTTAACCGTAAGTTTTTCGCAATCGTGCCATCATCAGCTTTATCTGTACCGATAGAAGGCAAACCACAAGCTTGGGGCAAACCTGTAAATAAAAGTTCATCTGGTTCTACTGTTTGTTGTAGAGCTTGTATAATAGCTACTGCTTCCTTACTCAATCGCTTAGTTTGCTTTGTATATTTAGGAAGTTTACCAACAAACTGATATAACGGTGTAACTACTGTTAAAAGAGTAGCATTACGCAGATTACCAGATTTTTGAGCTTTAGGGCTACGTAAAATAGCTTCAAGTTCTTTAAATACCTGCGATCGCAGTCCGACAACTTCAAAATACTTAATTGCAAAACGAGATGGAGCTTTCAGTAGTAACTCAAAATGCTCTGCGCCTAAAATAGGAATAAAAGTACCATCTTGATAAACTCCTAAATCATCAATGTGATAGAGCAATACAGCAGCTAATAAGATAGGAATTGAACCCTGCTTTATTCCATAGGGAGGAGTAGCTAAAACTTCATAAAGCCGATCTAAAGTTCTAGGTTGATCTGTAGCAGCCAAACAAAATTCATCAATAGCTTGCCATACTCTCCATACTCCTGATTCTTTGTCAGGTGGATAAAAATCCCAGTACCCATCCTTTTCTTTATGAATGCCTGTTTCACCGAGTATTGAATGATATATTGTGACTTCGGGACCATATCCTTCTAAACCTAATTTTGCTAGGTCAGAGCGTTCAATCATTGCTTCAATCAATTCTCGCCTCGCTTTAGCCCCTTGAGAAGTAAGAACTCGACGGTTTATTAGTTCATTCCAAATCCTGGGACTCTTTTGATAAACGCGATCACAAACTCGCGAAAGTTCAGCGTTAAAGTCAGTAATGCTGCTAATAGTTACTTGTTGCCCTTGAATCCAGCAAATATTGCTGTCATTGGTTAGCTCAAAAGCGTATTGTAGACTTTCATAAAGTAATTTTTCTGCTTCTGCTAA
Organism: Pleurocapsa sp. PCC 7319; assembly: GCF_000332195.1. NCBI lineage: Bacteria > Bacillati > Cyanobacteriota > Cyanophyceae > Pleurocapsales > Pleurocapsaceae > Pleurocapsa > Pleurocapsa sp. PCC 7319. Next base: position 1,521,901 of record NZ_KB235922.1, on the reverse strand, counting down.
TCGATAGCGAACTTCTCTTCTAGCTACACCATCGGTTTGTAATTCTGAAGCGTTAATTTGAATTTTCTTCAGTGCAGCATATTCTCTAGCTCGGATACGTAACAAATCTAATTGAGCAGCACACAATATAATTAACGGTTTGCCATCGACAGTAGATTGAGTAACAGAAGTGGGTAAATCTTCATTTACCCAATAACCAATCATTCCATCACTGTCATGATGAGAACAAGATAAATCTTTTAAATTACTAGAACCATCTAGATAGCTACGCTCGAAATAACGTAAAGTTCCTGTTTGATAACTATGACGCTGCGCTACTAAAGGTTTTAGAGGTCGAATTGAGGACAACAAGCTGTATAAAGGAGATCGCTCTTCTTCAAGATATCGTGACAATTCGCTATCTACATTAAAATCAGAGCCTTGCCAAATACGCAGTTCATCTAATTGGCGACGATGGGTAATTAAACCTCTTTGCAACAACTTATCAACAACGTGACCCCAGTATTTAAGACTCTCACTATCATTAGGGCGATCGCACATTGCTAGAGTGACTAAATTACGAGTCGCCCTAGTTGTGCCTGTAATAGTAACCAAGTTTAAAATTCCAATAGTTTTTAATACTCTAAGACTATCTGAATCGAGATAGTTAGCATCAGCAATTAAATCTTGAATTTCTAACCATCTTTGTAGATTAGGTCGTGATGCCAATCCCATTCCTGCTGCTTCAATAAAAAAGGGCAATCAATGGAATCTTCTTGAAAATTTTTTTTACCCTCTTCCATGCCATACATTCGCAAAATACAGGAAATATCTTTCTTGAGAGAAGATTCTACTACCTTTTTGCCTAGAGTATTTTGCCACTCACTTAATTCAGTTAGTAATTCATCTGAAGTAAATTCAACTTTTCTAAAAATATAAAAAGTAAAATACCAAGCAGCAGCTTCACAGGTGGGCTTGAGTAGATTCCAATGTAATAACCACAGAGAAGCTGGATCTTCAAGAAATGTGTCCCACCCTTGATCAGAAAAAAGCTGCCTCCCGAATTTGCTTGGACAATCTTCTTGCAAGACCTTAAAAGTTCTACACCAATAGCGAATAGAACGCACCATATTCTTTCCCACCCCCAGGCGAACTGGCGCATCAGGTTGTACAAAAACACCCGAATCCTTCTCTGCTAAATCGAATCCTTTTTTAAGCCAGCCAAACCTTGGGTGAAAAGTTTCATGGCGAGCAAAAATAGGCTCTACTGGCAAAATATCTGAAATATCGTTATTTATGTTGGAAATACTTAATTGAGTCATTAATTATGTTAATTGCTTAAATACCAAGTTACTTTCAAGTTTTGAATTATGTTTAAGTTCTAACCTGGTTTTAAAAATACGGCATTGCTGATTTTAGATAATATTTTTTAGCATATATAGTGAACCAATCACCTCGCCTCTTTGTTATTTTAATTCGTACTTTGAGTCAGATTTTTACAATTTGTTATTTAAGAGTAAAATGGCTATCCATCCCAGCAAAGCCATAACAGGAATTGCCCAAGCCAAAACTATTGAGTTAAAAGCAAATTTTCTAGCAGCTTCAGTTTGAACCAACATCTGTCTCTGCTTCTTCAATAAAATCGAAATAGAGTTAACCAAACCAGTTGAGACGGCTTTTAGATTCTCATGCTCTCTTGTCAATCCTTCCAGCACTTGAATAATTGTTTGGTCTAGCTTCTGCTGATTTTCCAGAATGCTTTGTAACTGTCTTTCCAATTGCTCGTGTATCCAATTAGAAGTATCAACCACTTGATTTTTATAAGCTTCCGCAGATTTCTCAAGCTCCTTCTCGGCTATTAAAATCTTCTCCCCAGAGCTACCCAACACCTCAACAGCAGCTATGTTCTGAGCCACACAGAAATAAAAATCAAACAACTCATCATCAACAAAATACTGATTGTCACTCAACCACTGATATACTCGCTGACGAATCTTTACTTCTTCATTTCCTAATCTCTCATCTATCAATTTCTGAAGTTCTTGCTGTTGTTGAAGTAAAGTTGGCTTCTTTAAATAAGTCACTAATCCAACCTCAAACTTTCAATATTGAAACCAGCATCATCAAATACCTTGTAGACTCGTCGCATATATCCACGTAAACCAGCCAACTGAGCCGTACTAAACTCTGAATGTCTCCTGGCTTCAGTAAAACTGAGGGCATTTTTATACACCGTCGTCGCTGTATCTAGCCTCAGCTTTGGTAGGTCAATCACCGTCAACTTATATTCAGCGATCAACCCAGGAGTAATAAACTGATCAAAACTTTCCCAGTCCTCACATCTGCCTAAATTTCTGACCAATATATGAGTCGCATTGTCTTTGACAAACTCCAGCGTTCTCAAAAACCCTTCATAGCACTCAGTCGAATCATCAAGCACATACCAGTTCTGAATCTCGACACCAAGATCCTTTGATGCTTCTAAAATATCGCTAGCCGTTAGCCAATGATTAAATGCTTCTTCTACATTTCCTGGCAAATCAACTAACACTAATTTTTCAAGAGCCAAATCCAAAATGCGATCTGGTATCTTTAGATTCTTATCCAACTCACTAAATCGTGTTGGCAGGGCAAACTCAGGATAAGCTTTCAAAAAACTCTCTTGTCTATCTGCATCTACCGCATAAAAATCCAGCTCCGATTCTAAACAGTAAGCAGCCTTTAATTTAGATAGTAGTGTCTTACCTACACCGCCTTTCTTACAGTTAGAAATCTGAATACCTGGACGGGTGACAATTAATTTTGACGCTGATTCTTTTGTTTCGGTCTTAACTTTCATTACTTACTTGCAAATAACTTATTTACTACCGACTGCTTTCTATCTGGTGTATTAACTTGCTGCTTGATTTCCTCTGGCTGTTCGGGAGGCAATATTGAGCCAACGGTATTAGATTTTTCTTCCGCCTCTTCATTCAAAGAACGACGATACTCAGTGTGATATTGCTTCAGGGTAGCCGTACTGATCTTGACTCCTGATTCCGTAATTGATTCCGCCAAATCATCATATTCACATCCTCTAGCTAAGGCTGCCTCAATCCTCAAGTGCAACTTAGCAACTAGCGTTCTTAAATATCCTGGTTTTGATGCCTTATCTTTGGTCTTATCTATCCTTTTCGCGATCGCTTTTTCCAAAGGACTTAGTTCAGACTGATTCATTTTCTGTTTGTAGCAATAACTCTGATATTATTCTGCCAGATATTTTATCAATTAAACAATAGCTTGAATTAAAAAAGATTCACTTTCAGTGTGACAGATTTTGTTTAACAACACTAGTTTTATACTGGTTGATATCCCACACCTGATGCACCCTTAGTGAGAACAAAATAAATTCTGCTGGTTTTTCAAATAAATATAGATAAGGTATTTTTGACTATTTTTAAACATCAATAATAAGATATGTAAACCAGCTTTTAAATAGTAGTTTTAAACAATGAAAAATGTCACTATCAAAATAGATAAATCAAACAAAACAATTCAAAATGGTTTGCTCGATTGGTAGACTCTACGCCAAGGTAAACGACTATGCTCAAGACAATTACTACACTCAAAACCAAGGATTAGAGAATAGTCACTGGTATGGGCAAGGTGCAGAAATACTTGGTCTTAATGGTCAAGTTTCAATAGAAGAATATAACAATGCCTATCAGGGATTAGATACTTTAGGAAATCCTTTACGTCAAAGACAGTCGGGAAAAAAATATAATCCAGGCAGAGATATTACCCTTTCTGCTCCTAAATCGGTTTCGCTATTGGGTTTAGTCAAAGAAGACAAAGCAGTCATAGAGGCTCATCAAGAAGCTGTACAAACTACTCTCTCTTATATAGAGAAAAACTGCATCTTTACCAGAACGGGGAAAGGAGGAGCTAATCAAATTCAGACAGATAATGCCTTGTTCGCTGTCTTTCAACATGATGATAATCGCAATCAAGATCCTCAACTTCATAGCCATTGTGTGACTTTTAATCAGACACAAGGAACAGATGGCAAATGGCGTTCTATGGATAACCGTCAACTCTACCAGCAGAAGATGACTATTGGCATGGTCTATCATCATGATCTTGGTAGAAGACTTCAAACTCTAGGATATGAATTGGACTGGAATCGCGATGGCACGTTTGATGTTCGGGGTTATAGCCAGTCACAGTTAAAGGAGTTTAGCACTCGCAAACAGGAGATAGAAAATGCTGTAGGTCATGAAGCCAGTGCAGCAAATAAAGCTAGAGCCTGTACGACTACTCGTAAAGATAAATTACACAAAGCTCCTGAAGAAAGGAAAACTCTTCGGCAGACTTGGCAACAACAAGCTGAGTTAGCCCGAATTAGTCATCCCGAACCTATTATTCATCAACTAAGCCAGGGTTATTATCTTCAGAATGCTGAAAAACGGAAAGAGCTAGTGAATCAAGCTATAGAAATAGTTACGGAGAAACAAGTAGCTTTTCCCAAGCATATACTTCTCAAAGAAACACTGCGACAATCTCAAGGAAACTATAGCCTTGAAGACTTAGAAAAAGAAATCGATCACAGTCAAAATCTGCTTAAAACTCAAGATGGAAGACTAACAACATTAGCTGCGATCGACAGAGAAAAACAAATTCTTAATTTAGCAATCAGCGGTAAAGATAAATATTCTCCTCTAGCCAATACAGAAACAGCTCATCAACAAGCCAAAATACTAGGACTCAACCAAGCTCAAGCAAATGCTCTCAATCATTTTGCCAATAATTGCGATGGTGTAATGCTCTGTCAAGGGGATGCAGGAGTAGGCAAAACTTATACCGTTAAAGCTTTAAAAGCAACTATGTCTTCTGATATCAAGATGCGGGGTTTAGCTCCTAGTGCGGCGGCTGCTAAAGAACTAAATAAAGGAGCCGATATTAACTGTCAAACCCTTGATGCCTATCTCAATATTCCTCTAAAATCTCTACCCAAAAACGAATTAATTGTCGTTGATGAAGCAGGAATGATCGGCAGTAGCCAAATGCAGAATTTGCTGGAAAAGGGCAAACAAACTAATTCCCGCATACTCCTTATTGGCGATACCAAACAATTAGCTGCGGTACAGGCAGGTTCACCTTTTAAATTGCTTCAAGAACAAGCTCAGCTACCCACAATTGGAATCAATCAAAATGTTCGACAGCAGAATTTTCAACTAAGAGAAGTTGTAGCTCTATTGTCCAAAGGAGAAATCAAACAGGGATATCAAAAGCTTAACGAACAAGGTCGCATTAAACAGATACCCATTGATAGTCTGAGACTAAAAGCGGTGGTCAATGACTACTTAGAACGGGATGGTACAACCCAAGCACAGACTCTCATTCTGGCAGGTACAAATAAAGAAAAATCAGCCATTACCAACCAGATACGCCAAGGGCTAATTAAGCAGGGTCAACTGAGTCAGGAATCTCAGCAAATTAACATACTCAAAGCCAAAGATTTAGATCAATTCAGTCTGACTCAAGCCAGCAGCTACGAGGTGGGAGACGTAATTAAGTTCGGTCATACCACAGTCAAGTTTAATAAAGATCTTTATTACCGAGTTGATGCTGTAGATAGCAGCACAAAAACCTTAACCCTCAGAAATAGCTTTGGCGATCGACAGAGTTTAAAACTCAATTGCTACAAAGACCGCTCGGTATTTCAATCTCAAATCCGCGAATTGCGTTTTGGAGAACAGATGAAGTTTACCCGCAACCATTATCGGAATCAGCAGAAGCAAATTAATGGACAACAGTTTGCAGTCTTGGGTTTTGATGACAATGGGCAAATAAAAATAAAGACTAAGGGTAAAACTAAAACCGTTAACCCCGATGCCCTCTTGTATTCCGATTACCGCTATGTTGATACAGTCCACAGTAGCCAGGGTCAAACAGCTAACTATTGTATCTATGCTGCGGGTTCGGGAAAATCTTTGACCGTAGGAAGAGAAAGCTTCTATGTCGCTGCTTCTAGAGCCAAACAGGAATTCCAGATCTACACTTCCAGTACTAAGGCTTTGGGACTATCTGTCGCAAAATCAAGAGCGCAGGAAAATGCGATTCCTCTTGTTATGAAGCAGACGCTTAACCAACAAAGATTAACTCCATCGAGAGAAGAAGAATTCCAACTATTAATCACAGCCAAATATTTAGTAGAGCATCAAGGACATTTTAATTCTTCATTTCCTCAGGAAAAAATTTACCAGTCTATCGATGGCACAGTAATTAGACATAGCCAAGATTATTTAACAATTACTCAACACGGTCAGGAATTAAAGTTCAATCTACGAGACAATGCCACAGTCAAAAACAGCTTTTCCCGTAGCCAAACCAACTATCAAGTCAAAGCTAGAACAAACGAGATGCAGCAGCACCATAAACTTAGCCGTACTCAAATACATTCAAGGTCAATCAGCAGATAATGAATCGAACCAACCCCAATTCTTCTTTAGTAGGACAAATCTTTCTTATTGCCATACTCTTATTACTTCTCTGGGGTACTAAAAATACCGAAGTCGCTTTAATGCTGATGAAGCGTCCGAGATTAATCCTGCCCTACTTAGTAGAACAAGTTGGTCTTTTCAAGCTTATCTCTGGGGTGTTATTGACAACTTTCATCTTGTCATATTTGTTGCTCAGTTCCCATAATAATAACCATGTAGTTCGTGGTGCCAAGATAGTAACTAATCGCCAACTCAAAGCAATACTCAAAAAACAGCCCAAATTCAGAAAGCAACCTCAACTAGAAATAGCAGGTATGCCCATTCCTGCCGAGTATGAAAATCTTGGTTTCTTTATGTTTGGTTCTCCTGGAAGTGGCAAAACTCAAGCTATTAGTCAAATGGTAGATATTCTAAAACAGCGAAGTGATTTTCGGGGGATAGTATTTGACCGCAATGGAGAGATGCTTGAGAAATTCTACGATCCCCGAAGAGATTTAATTTTTAATCCTTTTGATGCTCGTAGTGTTCATTGGAGTCACGCTCATGAAGCAGCCAAACCTGACACCATGGCAGCAGGATTGATTCCAATGGAATCATCATCTGAGCCTTTTTTCTCTAAAGCTGGAAGAGTGGTTATGGCAGAGTTATTTCGTCAAACAACTAGTAATCAAGAGTTATGGTCATTGCTTCGGAGTGATATCCCAGCCTTAAGTTCATTTCTTTCAGGAACATTAGCTGCTAGATATTTGGGAGAAGAAAGGATGGCAACTTCTATACTTTCTACTGCCTCAAACTACTGTCAGTTTTACTCTTGCCTAACTCAGCCACAGAATAATGCTCTCAGTTTTTATGACTGGGCGGCAAGTAATAGTCGAAGGTGGATTTTTATCACCTTGAGGGAAAATGATTCAGAATTACTAAAACCGCTTTACAGTCTGATTTTTGAATTGATGCTTAATGGTTTGCTGTCCAATGAACAACGAACTAGAAAGACGGCAATTGTAATTGATGAATTAGGTGCCTTAAATCAATTGCCCAGTCTCAATCGCTTACTTAGTGAAAGTCGCAAGTATCTGGGGTGTCCCATTTTAGGCACTCAAACAGAAGCCCAGATTACTAAGATTTATGGCAAAGAGGATACTCGCATAATTTTGCAGGGAACTAAAACTAAGCTAATTCTAAATTGTGCTGACCCTCAAACAGCAGAGACGATGGCTAATATTATTGGCAAGCAAGAGTTTATTTACACCGCTAAAAACCAAAGTCGTTCTCATCAGGCAGGAAGAAATGGAAACGGAAGAACTGTCTCGCTGAATGAGCAATTAAGAGAGAGTTACGCTGTTATGCCCTCCCAATTGCAAGATTTACCCAAACTCAAAGGCTATTTGAAAATTGCTAGTGAACCTACTGCGTTGGTTAAGGTGAAAGTGAAGAAATTCCCTGCCTGTGCTAGAAGATTTATTTCATCTGTGGTTATGGCTAAGAGTCAAAGGGATGAAACTATTCAGCAACAGTGGCGCAACATAGTTGAAGATTGATCATTTAGGAAAAATACTACAAATGCTTTGTTCATCATCAAAGCAAACGCAAATTACAACCTCAGTTTTAACGTTGTATTTATTTATATATGGTATGGCTGATTTCTCAGAATTGTTAATAAATTCCTTAAGAGGAGAAAATTCACAATAGTTGTGTTTTGGGTAATAAAAAAGCGCACCACGTACAGTTTCTAATTCTGATTCAAAAAATAATTTGTCCTTTTCAAATCTTGATATTAAGTAAGCAAGATTAGGTTTTAAATAGAATTCAAGTAAACTCTGTATTCTTACTTTTTCTAGTTTTTCTTGTTCTTGATGTTCAATAAAATTCAACTTTGTTATATTAGACATTTCTAGTTCATAGTAAATTGATTTTTTTAATGAATCAAAGCTAATCTCAATCCTGTTTATAAAATCTTCTTTAGGAAGAATTATACAAAATGGAGCATAGTCTTTAATACAAACACAAATTACTAAATCTCGATCTGGAAAAGATTTATTTATGTATTTTAATGCTTTTTTTGTTAGCTTATCATTACTAGTTTCAATTTCTGAATATTCGATAAATTCAATATACTTATCTGGATGTGGATAAAAGAAAATAGCACCAGGTAATGATTGAGATACGACTTTTATTGTTTTTTCATGCTCAGACAGATATTTTAGATTATCTTGAAGATAAAGATGCAATAATTTGATGATTTTCTCTTCTCTTTTCCTTTTAAAATCATTGTTAGCTTTAGGATCGAGTCCTAACCAAAACTCAACTGGCTCTAAGGAAGACTCTATTAAATTTTCAACTGATTCAATATTAATTTCATTCTCTTCTTTCAGATCAACTGTCTTCTGGGAAAATATTAAATCTTTTTTATAAGAAAAAGTAGTATGAAGAAACTTCTCCTTGACTGGTATGCAATTATCAAATAAACCAATATGATTTATCCAATATAATATATTTTCATGATTTAATTCAAAATCTTCCATGACATATTTGATCAAATAATTGTCCCAAAGAATAGCACCATTTAATTGACTGGCAATTACTATAGTCTTTGACTGAAACTCAAATATTCTGAGCAAACAATAAAGATTAAATGATGGGTCAAAGTAATAAATACATCTTGAAATCTTATATTCGTTAGATTTTTCTATACTTATTTTTCCAGGAATGGCTCTCATACTAAGGTTCACTATCAACTACTTCTGAATTTTGTAATTTATTTAATTTCTCTTTGAAGCTAGCTTTATTCTCTTCATTAGCAACTTGTAATTCATTTGCCAATTTAGATATTTTGGGGACATCACGATTATTCATTTCCATCAATTTGAGACGTGCATTCTCTAAGCAATTGACATAAATGGAGTACGTTTTGTATGGACAAATATAAAGTTTTTTCTGAACTGCACCATTCAGATTCGTATTCCAATCAGATATTCCGTAAACAAAACAATATTTAAGAATCGCATATTCAAAATTTGCTTGATTTAAAATTGCACCTCTCATGTCAGCATGAGTAAGATCTGCGTTACTCAAATTTGCTTCTTTAAAATTCGCATTACATAAAATAGCATCTACCAGAATTGCCTCACTCAAATTCGCTCCCCATAAGTTGGCATTTGTCAAATCTATCCCAGTTAAATTTGCTCCACTAATGTTTGCTCCTAAAAGATCGGCATCGCTTAAATCTGCATTACTCAAATTTGCTCCGCTGAGGTCTATTCCTCTCAGGTTTGAGGCTCTTAGAGATTTGTTCTCTAGATATGAACCCCGTAAATCAGCATGATAAAGATCAATTTCATCCAAGTAATCTTCTTTTGGTTTTACACCAGCTAATTGAGGTATGATTCTATAATTTTTTTCTCTCCAGCGATTCCAAGACTTTACCCCTTTATTTAGAACATTAAGATGTCGCTTATTAGGAACATATGTATCATTATCTAAATTAGGAATAATAATTCCCTCTTCACTCAACTGCTTACTAACAAGTTCTAAAAATTCCTCCAGTGTAATATCTAATAATGAAGCTATTTTGGGAAAATGCTTTCTATTTGGTAAGAGGTCTCCCTTTTCCCATCTAGCTATTGTAGGTTGAGCTATAGAAGGTTCAAAAAACTTACCAAAAGCAGTTTGAGTAAGATTATTGCGGTCTCTTGCTCTTTTGATTAGTTCTGATAGTGGTTTATCTGACAATGTTGAGCTAGTTACAGTTGATATACATAAGGACTAATATCTTAGCATATTCCTAATATTACATTTTTTTTGAGTCTTTTATGGCTTTTTGTAATATTTTACGATAAAGTTAAAAGAGCCGAGGTAAATAGGGTTTACCGTCCAAAGTAAAAGTTCCCTTCAAATCTCGACTCTCTATTGACAGCTTTCGCTGCGCTACTTATATTTTACTCGACCTTAGTGAAATGTAACTCGGCTTGGTGAAGCAGCTACCTCAAGAGAGTCAGTGTTTATATATCTCGGCGTATCAATAATTAAGAGAATACCAACATGAAAACTTCCGAGGCACAAAAAATAGTATCCGAGGCTCATAAAGACTGGATAAACAAAGATGCGGCTGCCAAAATATTTGCAATTTCAACTCATACTTTAAAGCTTTACCGCAAAAGATACTGGACTTTAGGAATCCATTATCAGTACTTGAATTCACGAACTATCAGGTATCATGAGGGACTTTTGCGAGATTGGTTTGCTAATATTTGCGATCCAACAGCTCATCAGAGAGGCATTGAAGCTTACTTAGCATCTCTGCTCTCTAATCAGCAGAAGAAACGTAGTCGTAAGTCCAAATAATTCTTCATTCTCAGAAGAAAGCTGTGCCTCTTAAATCATTTCAAGAGGCACAGATTCCCTACATTAATATTCTTCACTCAGTCATGTCTACCAAAAAAATATCTGGAAAGTTTTATCCACTTCAGCATCAAGAGTTTCTGAAACTCAATCAAATTCTTACTCAGTCAGAGCTTTCGGTTTATCTATGGCTGAAAACCAACGATCCTTTTGGGGGAAAGCTAATCGAAGCCAATACCCATGAAATTGCTAAAGATTTGGGAATTAGCCGTCGCACGGTTCAGCGAGCTTTGGTTAAGTTGCAGAAAGAGAACTTAATCGAACTGGTAATTAACAAATTTAAGTATCAGATGAAATCTAAATCAGTATCTGAAAATGCTCATTGCCCTCAAATTAAAGATAAATCCGAGGTGGTGACACCAGGATCGTCAGACGACACTGAGATCGTCTCGGCGACACCAGGATCGTTTGAGCGACCTCAGGATCGCCTAGACGACACCCATGTCACTTTAGCGTCACCAGTGTCGCCACCGTCGCCTGAAACCAAGTTAGAGATAAGGTTTCAAACTCCTAAGATCTCTAAGACTTATATAGACTTTAAAAAGACTCTCTCAGAAGGCGAGAGCGAGAATTTTTTCAAGTTTGTCAAAAAGGCAATTCAAAACTTCAGTCAACCAGTAAATGATCTTGAAGCTTGGTTAGCCAGTAAGACAAAAGCTGGGCAGAATCGCTGGGAAGTTTATTATCACAAGTATCAAGAGGAAAAAAAAGCTCGTAAACTCGACTCTCATTCAAGTTCAATTCCTGATGAAGACAAAAAAAAGGCGATCGCTAAATTTCAAGAACAGTTAAAACAGCAAAGGTCAGGGCGGGTCAAGATTGAGAATAGACAAGATAAAGAGAAATTTGACCGATTCCTGAATAATCCCGAGCACAAGCTCAAAAGAATCAATCAACTTGAAAGTCAATCGAAACCAATTTCTCAACCTTTAGGAAAACGAATTGCTGATGGCTACGAACAATTGCGAAACTTGAGAATGAAAAGCCATTTTGCTAATCAAGCAGTCCAGGTAGGTGTAGCATGACAGAACCCAACTTACCTCCAGCAAATATTGAAGCAGAAGAAGCAATTTTAGGCGGAATTTTATTTGACCCCAAAGCAATTTCTTACATTGAAGCCAAACTAAATCCCAAAGCTTTTTTTGTTTCTTCCCATCAAGAAATTTATCAAACCGCTTTGAAACTCCATCATCAAGGCAATCCCACCGATTTTATGGCACTCAGTACATATCTGGATGATAGAGACAGATTAGATCGAGTTGGCGGAACAGCTAAATTAGCTCAATTATTAAATCGCATAGTTTCAGCGGTAAACATCGAGCGCTATGTCGATTTGGTCATGGATAAATACCAACGACGTAAAATTATTGAAGCAGGAAATAAAATCGTCAACCTTGGATATGATTTAAGTCTTGAACTAAAACAGCTTTTAAACGAATCCGAACAAGAAATATTCAGTGTCACACAGCAAAGGATAAAATCAGATACTGATAACAATAGCGAGATTGCAATGTCTGCTTTTAATCAGCTGGAAGAAAATAATCCGATTTATCCTACTGGAATTAAAGAACTGGATCAACTGATGATGGGATTTGAGCCAGGAAGCCTGACTATTCTGGCTGCTAGACCATCAATGGGCAAAAGCGCAATTTCTCTCTATCTGGCTCTTCAGCAGATGATTCAGCATCAGTTACCTGTAATTATCTTTTCCTTGGAGATGTATAAGAGTCAGTTAGAGTATCGACTTTGGAGTTTAATGAGTCGGATGGATTGTTATCAGCATTTAGGTTTGACCCCGATTCACGTCGAGCGCATTCGTCAACATCGCGCAGGATTGTCTTCTCTCAATGAAGAAGAAATGGACAGTATCTCTAAAATTGTTCAGGTTGCCGTAGAGTTACCTCTATACATGAATGATAATCGGGGAATAAATGTAGCTGGGATTGCTTCAGAATGTCGTCAGGTTAAAGCACGAGAAGGGAGACTTGGTTTAGTAATCGTAGACTATCTACAAATGATGGCATCAGATAACGGTGGTAATCGCAGTTATGAATTGGGTGATGTCGGCAGAGGACTGTATCAATTAGCAGGAGAATTGAATGTCCCAGTTTTAGCTCTATCTCAAGTTAACAGGGGAGTAGAGGGCAGACAGAATAAGCGTCCGATGATGTCAGATCTTTCTCAGTCTGGGATTCTGGAGATGGTGGCAGATAATATCATCTTTGCCTATCGCGATGAATATTACGATCCAGGTACTTCGCAGCCCACATTTCGCGAGTTGCATTATACTTCTAATGAATTTCATTCAAAACCATTGCCTTGAAATATTTTTGATTTCTCGCGATGACATGATTGGGACTTAGATCGCCAAAACCATCTCTTGGCAATGGATTTGAATCGGACATTTTGCAGGTCAGTCAGCAGATTAAATAATATTTTTGGCAAGGGTTTCCAAAAAACCGTAAGATCTTCAGTCGGGTGTCAGTAAGATTAGAAACTTGTATTTGATGATTCAAATGAACAAGATGAACCGCCTGAAAACACTGAAATACCCATCTTAGTGTAGGAGTAGAGGTGGGTTTCTTGAGTTGGTTGGGAATAGTCTGCTCGGAATGAGCTAAGACTTGTCTTAATTGACGTTGACCGAGAGTATAAACTAGCAAACACAAACCCATAACCATTGCCAGGGCTGCCACTCGCCGAGGAGTATTCAAAAAGACACTCGAAGTAAAAAACAGAGGATCTTTCAAGAATCGGAAACCCCTTTCCGAACTTTGCTGACCTTTATATTCAGTTAAAATCTCATCATTAGTCAGAATCTTCTCATCGAGAACATTAGTAGCGAGAACAAACCTTCCTGCTTGTCTTCTGGCAATCTCAATTACCTCATCTACAGGAACAACTTGAGCCTTGATACGATAGGTAAAATGTTCAGGAGACTGATTTTTCCTAGGTCGTCCTGCCTTTGTGTAGTGAGCATCAGTCTCAATGTCGATTAATTCTAAGGAATGATATTTCCAGTTGCGGCTAAGTTTTTCCGCCGCTTTTTTGGCATCGGCAGCACAGGCAAAATCTTGTCTCATCAGTGACTTAAGTTCACTTGTCGCTATTTTAAGTTGTTTTGTTAGTCGCTTTTCGAGTTGCTTGAGATCGCTATTAAGACGCTTTTCACTTTCAATAATTAGCCAACGTTGATGAACTCCTCCATAATCGCAACAACATGATGCAATACGATAACCTGGAATTTTGCTCTCAACCAACACCTCGCCTTCGATTGATTCAGCTAAGATTTTGGCGGTTTTTATACTTCGAGGGACAAGGGTAATCCAGTTTAACTCTCCCAGTTGTTGAATATTTGCTGAACTGTAAAGCGCACTGTCAGCAACGTAGATACTATCCAGATTCCATTCCTGTTTAAATTGCTCGATCAATTGAGCAAAAACAGCACGGTCGGATTCGTTTCCATTTCCTATCCTCACAAACAGGGGGACATCTCCATCTCCTGTACAGATAACATCCATCATGAATTGTTTTAAATCTGGTCGATGATCTTTGGAGTAGCCGTAAGTTATCTTGACGGATTCGATTGATTCGGTTGATTCGGTTGATTCATCTGCGGTTTCTATTTCATAGCTTCCCTCCAAACTAAAGCTACTCGAATCTAGATGTAGACTCTTGGTCAAAAGGTTAAATCTTTGATGGGCTAACATCGCAATGCTAGTGAATAAGGTCGTTAATCCTTGATTCGACAAGCTATCCAAAGCTCTTCCAATTCGGTCATCATTCAGATGTTCTGGTTTAATCCCCTCTCCTAAAAGATGTTCCGTTGCTTTGCCAACGAAAAACTCACTAAATAAGTACAGCGGTGCACTGACAAACCCTAATCCATTGAGAATCATAGCTTTCACCACTTGTCCTGTGCTGATGATTTGTTGGGGATGTTGCTCTATTTGCTTATCTATTTCTTCAACTAATCCTATTTGGTCAACGATTCCTGCTACTATACCTAGGTGGTCTAAGTTTTTAACTTGGATATCCATTCAGAGGTTATTTTAACTCTTCATTTTAATACCCTATCTTTATTCCTCAACCTGCGAAATCCCCGTTCGCAGCCAGGAATTCTAGAGTTAATTTTGGCAAAAGCAAGACACGGAAATACAGGAAAAGCAGAAGTTTTATTTGATAAGTCTTCTGGTATGATTCGTTCTCTTAAAGAATTTGCTTGAAGATTAGAGCGGTCGCTTTTTTGATGATTTTATTCGGATTGCGATCGCTTTTTTAGATGACTAATTTTTCAAATAAGAATTTAAAAATATCAGTTGATTTGTCATATCTTCAGCGGATATAGCAGTTACTAACTTGAGCAATCCTGTTACCTGTTGACCAATTGAATATCGCTGTTGTGGTGCCAGAATAATTCCCGTATGAGTTTTGCCTTGAATCATATAATCGTGATGTAATCTACAAAAATCGCCGATATTGAAACTGTAAATCACTCGTTTCTGTTCTGTTGACCAGATTAATTGTTCTTCATCGGAATAGCCCAACATCCCTATATCAGCTACAGTCATAACATCGAGATCGGCATTTCGCAGAGCTTTAACTAATGCATTTTTAATCGTATCTTCATCTAGATAAAGGCAAATTCGGCTCACAACTATTTACCTGTTGTATATTCTGCTATCAATCGGTCGCATTCTCGATCATATTCAGCAAATTCAGTATCTAGTAATTCTTTATTAGCATAATAATATGCGATCGCAGTATAGATGCCAGCAAGAGTTAAATGAGGTTTATCTTCTAAGATTTCTTCTGGAGTAACACCTGCTTTAATTTCATTGACAACATATTGAACTGTAATCCGAGAGCCATCAATTCTAGGTCTTCCTCCACAAATATCTGGACTAGATGCAATCAAACTATCAATGCTAACTGTAGCTGTCATTTCATTGTATTGATCAATTTTACGTATCAATTATAGCTACAAATGGATAAACTACTTCCGCTAACGCTTCGGGTTGCTGCCTTCCGAATGACAAGCTGCGCTCCTCATTCTCCAGCCAGCTAGAAAATATTTCTCCAGCCAGCTAGAAAATATTTCTCTAGCTATTTTGATTTCGTATCAAAACAATGGTTAACAAAACATAAAGCTACCGAAAAAGCTTTTAATACTTTTAATATCTCGATTTTACCTACCTCAACTATTTTGTAGAGACTATCAGTATAGCCTTGAAAAATAGGTTTTTCTGGGGTAAGTTTGGGGTAAGATTTTATATCAAACGGCATAACCCTTGATAAATCGATATCGACTTTGGGACTCATAAGCCCTAGGTCGTCGGTTCAAGTCCGACCCGAGCCATAGAATTTCAAGAGCTACGACGCTTATTTACCGTCTATTATGGATTGGTAAAAAGTTATGCGAAGTTGGCACGTCGGGTTATGAGAAATTGAGCGGTAAACGGGCGGAGATGCGGGGAAAATAATGAAGAAATTGACGTAATTATTCTGCTCAAAACTAAAAGAAATGGATAATCGCCATCCCCCTAAATAAAAAAGAGCGATCGCTAATTGCTTAAATAAGAATAAAAATTTATTTTAGGCAGCAGTTTTTCCTGATGAATGGGAGTTTATATATTCCAGGGCAGCATCGGCTAAAAATGCAGAACGAGATTGATTAGTATTTTCAGTAAAGCGATCTACCTTACTTAAAATTCTTTCAGGAAGAGTAATATTAACTCGCTGTGTTTTTCCGCCTAGTTTAGACAAATCTACTTCCACTAACGCCCAAGTTCCACCTTGATATTCTGGTTGATAAATATGTTGTTCCATGTTTTGAGGTATGGGTAAATCTTCGTTATCAATTAAGATTCCTTCTACATGGCATTCAATTGCTTCCACTGCATTTTTAACAGCTTCTTCCATAGTATCTCCAGCAGAAAAACAACCAGGGAGATCTGGAACTGTTACTCCATATGCTGTATCTAGATCTTTATGAATAACAATTGGATAAAACATTTTCTATTTCCTCTATCTTGAATTCCAGTCCCATCCAGCCTGTTTAAAAATATTTTTCAAAGTACCAATTGGCAAATCTTTTTTAGGATGGGGAACTGTTACTTTATTTGGTTTATCAGGATGTTTATATTGAGCATGACTGCCACGAGTATTAACCAGCTGCCAGCCATCTTGCTTTAGTCTAGAAATTACTTCACGGCTATTCATATCATGATTATACACACAATACACATTAAATAACTAGTCATTATTTAATTGTTTCAGTAACCGGCGATACAAAATTGTTATATCTCTACAAATGTCTTACAAAACGGTAAAAACCTACGTCAAGTTGACTAGGGCTAAGATTAGAAACTACTAGGGTCGCAAAACTAAAGATATCCTTGCAGATAATCGATTATTGCTTAAGGTAAGCTCACCCCGCACTGAAGTGACGGGGCTTTCGCACTCCGCCGTCAGTGGAATGTTTCAGTAGCCCTGAATCCCATGTACAAGACAAAGAATCCGAACCTCGAAGGAGGCTTACAACCCCTCCAATAATTGCTAGAACTCGACTAGCATTTTGATCGGCATCTCCCGACCATTTACACGCACTATTAGCGCATTTGAATTTCTTTCCACTTCTTAAACCAAGGTGTAGGCATTTATGACAACTTTTACTACTGTAGGCTGGTGGAACAATATAAGTTTCAACTCCTTGAGTAATTCCTTTGTACTCGATAAATTGTCGAAGTTGAAAAAATGCCCACGAGTTAGAGCGTCGTCTTTCAGTCTTAGTTCTTGGTTGTTGATTAGTATCTTCTCTAATGCCAGTAAGATCTTCAAGTGCAATGATGCTGTTAGCTTGAAGTGCATCAGCTACTACTGTCTTGCTGATGACATGGTTGATATGACGCTGAAACCTTCGCTCTTTCCCCGACAGCAGTTTCAACAGTTGCCGACATCTACGTCTGCTACTGCGCGTGCCTTTCGAGGCTTTCTTTTGGCTCGAAGCTCTGAGTCGAGAGTATTTATCTCTCACGTCTTTTATATCTTTGCCAGACCATTTTTTGTCTTGAGAAGTATAAGCCAAATCTGTCCTTCCCAAGTCAATGCCAATTACATTATTAGCTTTGATTGGTTTAGGAGCATCGTCTTTAAGTTGAATATGAATATAGTACTTACCATCGTTATACTTGCAAAGCTGTGCAGAAGTTGGCTTTCTACCTTTGAGTTTTCCAATTTGATAGTTACTAGTAACAATTGGAATATGCTCTCTACCACCAACAAGAGTCAAACTAACAGTCCAGTCTTTTTCTCGAAAAGCAAAAATTCGAGCATCGTAATCAGCCGATGTTGGTTTGAATTCTTTGACAGGCTTTTTCTTTTGTTTAGCAGTCTTTCTGTTAGCACCGACCCTCGCGCAAGCCCTAACTGCCAAGTTAGCCGACAAATCAAATTCTTTTCTTATGGTTTGATAAACCAAAGATTGAATAGTAGTTTTGCTAGTTATATAGCTAACTGATTTTAGAATGATTCATTTTATTTAGCTGTGCAGCCAAATTATCAGAGAAGTGCTCAAAGTCTTTTTTTGCGGATTTGACATAATGTTTGAGATTAGCCCATGCATGTTCGATGGGGTTTAGATCTGGAGAATAGGGGGGAAGATTTATCAGTTGGGCACCAGTACTTTCAATGAGATTTTTGATGTCATTTCCCCGATGCCAAGGAGCATTATCCATGATAACAACCATCCCATGAGTGAGATGTCCCTGAAGGTGAGATTTAATCCAATCCATAAAAACCTTCTTGTTGACAGTATGGTCATAAGTGTTTGTGGCAAAAAGTTTATTATCTGTTGACCAAGCCCCAATGATATTGGTTCTACCCTGTCTTTTGCCATCAGTTAGACCGTGTACTTTTTCTCCCTTGAGAGCATAGCCATGAGTTCTTTGCAAACGATGACATAGCCCACTCTCATCTAGATAAACTCTCTGTTGTTCGGGATACTGTTCTATCTCTTTTAAATAATCGTTTCGCCTTTGTTGGTCCCGTTCTCGGTACTGCGGTGTCTTTTTTTTCGACTAATCTTCAATCTTTTAAGTGCTCGACATACGGTATTTTCTTTGGCTCTAATCGCTTCTGCTATTTCTGCTTGATAGGCATCGGGATTTAATGCGACATAAGCTTTTAATTTTTCATCATCTACTCTAAACCCACCTCTTTTTTTGGGGTAAATAGCTGCAAGCTCTCCTCTTAAGGCTCTTTTTTCCCATCGAAGAATACTTGTTCTACTAGCTCCAAGCATTCTTGATATTTCTGTTTTGCTTTTGCCTTCTTCTAACAGGTCTAATGCACGTTGCCGCATATCTAAAGAATATGCCATTTTTAGGTTTTATTTTCGATTGTTTAAGGGTTATTATCCCAATTTAGCTTTAATTCTTCAGCGATTCAAACTTATTTCAGTTAGCTATAGTTGGCTTTACAGTTTGATTGGCATAGTTACAAGCATTAGCAAACGCCTTTAATGTAGATTCAATTTTTTGAATCACTTCATTAGAAGGGTTGAGTTTGCAAACAATTGTCAATACTTGTTTCATACGATTAATTATATCACATATGAATACCAAGAAATATAAAGCCGTCCTAAAAGCGCGAAAAAGCGTTGCGGGGGTTCCCCCCGTTGAGCTTATTGAGCAAGAAGGACAGGGCTTCAGACCCAAATTTTCGGTGATCAATGATATAGCAATCGGATTTGATTTGTGAAAAAAACATACCTGCGATCGCCAAAGAAGAACTATTAAAGAATAGGGTCAGCCATGTAATACAGGGTAGAAGAATATTACAACCAAAATTAGGTAATAGATGAATGTCATCTCCTGTGGGGAGACCTTTGTGATTATATAGCCGTACAAAGTTACGTTAGGACAAGTTTATTTGATTGCTCGTAAGTAACTAGTAACGAGTAACGAGTGTCCTAATATAAGTTCGTATTGTTATATCTGGGGTCGAACAGATGAAAGAGTAGAAGTGCCAATGACCAATGAAAGCTACAAACCTATTTTGGGGCGCTAGATTATCAGACTAAAGAGTTTTTAGTTAAACCCCTCAATTCAAACTTGTTAGGGTACTACATCAGCTACAGTCATTACATCGAGATCGGCATTTCGCAGAGCTTTAACTAATGCATTTTTAATCGTATCTTCATCTAGATAAAGGCAAATTCGGCTCACAACTATTTACCTGTTGTATATTCTGCTATCAATCGATCGCATTCTCGATCATATTCAGCAAATTCAGTATCTAGTAATTCTTTATTAGCATAATAATATGCGATCGCAGTATAGATGCCAGCAAGAGTTAAATGAGGTTTATCTTCTAAGATTTCTTCTGGAGTAACACCTGCTTTAATTTCATTGACAATATATTCAACTGTAATCCGAGAGCCAGTTCTTGGTATCTGCTACTTTTGAATGGGACATATATCGCCGGGAAAGAATGGTATTAAGCACCTGTAAAGTCTGAGGTTATCACGTTGCTAGCGTTATTGGTGATGGTTATGTCAAAGATATGTCTGCTTTAGTTTATCGTCATTCTTTACTACATCGCGCAGCGCAAGTAGTATTCTCTAGGTGATATTTTTGTTTCATTAGTTGTTGTTGCATCCACTGGTTAAATAGTTCATCCCTCAGACGCTTCTGCACAGCGCGATCGCATTGTGCGGAAACATATTTGTCCAGACGCAAGATCACATACCATTCCCCAATGAGGATAGGAGAAGAAATAGAATTGGCTGGGAGGGTAGATAGCTGTTGTGCTATTAAAGGTGAGAGAGTTCCCAATTCTACCCAGCCAATAGCTTCACTAGCTTTAATCTGGGGATTTTCCCTACATTCTTGTGCTAACTCAGTAAAAGTCTGTTCTGCTTCAATTAAGCGAAAGTGCATTTCTCTAGCGATTTCCTTTGTTTTCGTCTTAACGATTGAATAAACTACCTGATCTAGTTGCTTTTTTTGACGAGCAAAATAGGCAGGTATCTGATCGCTAAAATTTTGTTGCTTAAATTTTTCAATCTTGAAGTTTCTGATAGCTGATGCTAGAAACTCTTCTTTGTTTACAGAGGAAGTTTTTGATTTATTTTGTTGATGTTGCCATAACCCAGAAGCGATCGCTATTTCTTGGGGAGTGCATTCAATCTGGGAGATCGCTCGATCAATGATATCTTCATAAGCCAACCGTGACAGCATCCCGTATTTATTCAATAGAGGAATAATCTCTTCGGCAGTAATAACGCGATCGATACTTCTAATAATTGTCTTCATAGTTGCTCCACTCACTACTCATCTCGATCCCGCGAAGACGGGACTACTCACTACTTCTTAAGCCAAGTCCCAACCAATCACATCAAACGCAAGTAAATCGTTATTCGTGAACTCCAGGAATTCTCCAGTATCACCAGTGGGATCGAGGATGCCAATATTTGGATTATCTCCTAAATTGTCTTGCCAATGAGAAAGCTGCTCGCCATCGCCTGTATATACCCCCGTAGAAAGAGATGCGATTCGAGTTTGACCTCCATCAATAGAGAAATATTTATCTTCAAGGATACCTGTCGTAAAATCTCTTGCACCCTGGACAAAGCTCTCAGGAGAAAAGCGGAATAAATCTAGCGACGAGGGAATATATTCATTGTCCGAAATAAATTGATCGACGATGTCTTCTCCATCATCAATACCTTCAATACCGTCTTCGTTTGCCTCAGCAATTAATGTAGGGATGTCTACACCTAAAGTTTCGCTTAACTCATTTAAACTTTTATTCGCATACAGATCTAGGTAATTAGCAGAACTTGTAAATCCCAAAGCGTGACCAATTTCATGAAATACTACGCCAGTAAAATCATGGGCGTCAGGAGCAATGCCGTCACTAGCATCAAAATCCCAAGCAATATTGCTGCTAAAGTTTATTTTGGCATCTACATTCTCCTCTGGAGTATCTTCCATAGCCTCAGCAATATATTCTGAACTAAAACCCAAAGCTTTAGCATTAGCTGTAGTTAACTCAATAGTTGAATTGTTCAAACCAGCATTATTATCCAGATAAGGAGTATCGCTGCCGTTATTTTCACTAGTATTGTTAATTAAAAAAGGTACACTACCTTCTGGAAGATAAGTAACTGCGGTTTGGTCATCAGGTGAGGTAATGTCGTCAGCTAAAGCCTGATTTACCTCAGTGTAGGGGAGTTGCACAGAAGTCGACGCAGTTCCTCCTAAATTGTTTGGTTCACCTGGTGTAAAGGTAAAGTCGAACTGCAGATCTACATCATCTAATAAAAATGATGACCAATAGTCCGCAGCTTCTGTGACTCCATCAATAACTTCTTGGGGAGTATCTTCGGCATAATTAAAAGTAAACTGAGTTCCCTCAGGATTGCCTACCGTGATTGTATTGGTTAAAGGTGTTTCAGCTTCTGCTGTCTGTAATATTGGTTCACTGTTTTCAGCTGAATCGCTACCATCAGCATTTAGAGCCAACGACTCGGAGTATAGTGAGCTTGTTGCTATTTCTGAGTCGTCAAACCAGTTAAAATTTTTGATTGCTTGATGTTGTTGAGTCATTTTGGATTAGTTGTCAATTGGTTATTTATTTAGATGTCAATCAAGAACAATAAGCTTGCTCGTTCTCTTAAACACTGTCTTTATCTTAGGGATTGAAAACACAACAAACATCTGAAAAACGTCTTGAACTATCCTTAACGAAAGATAGAAAGACTATCTAACTTTTGCCGAATCATTAAGTATATTTCTCTACAACCAAAGTTATATAATCGTCTCAATTTGGTTACTAATACTGCAAAATACCATTTTTGTATCGAGCTACTGCTGCTGTTAAATAATTATCCCAAGCGCGATCTCTCGTTAGCCAGCTAATCGAATAATATTAATTTTTAGGTGGAACGTACCATTTCCCCAAAACCTTGGCAAATAAGGGCGATCGCAGGATTAAAATTAAACTGCTTACCAAAATAACTATCCCTACTCGCAACTTACTGCCGAAGCTTAGTTGAAAATCTCCCAAATAATGCGAGCCTAATAAAACTGTATGACTAACAGCAAATACGAAGGCAGGAACAGTTAAAAGATGAATTTTACGCCAGCGTTGACCGAGATTTTTCTGTAAGCGATCGGTACTGGTAATTGCCGCAGGAAACATTAAAAATAGACTTAAGAACCCCCCAGCCATACCAAGACGATGTTGAGGTAACATAAAAGCGATCGCATCGAGATTCCAGTTTAAAGAATGATCTAACATATGGGCGGTATGCGCCAAAGCCAGAATAAAAGAACCCACACCAATTACACGACGATAATGAAGTGGTGCAGCCCAAACGCAACTAATCGGACGAGCAACCAAAGCTAACATCAATAAAATCAAGGCACCATGACCTGTGTAATCTATCATGGCATCTGTCCGTAAGAGAGTTAGGATACCGATACTAATAGTAATCCAGCCACCGAGGCGAAATAGCTGACTACGCTTATCTGCGCTTAACCTCGAAGCAGATATTCCTACCCCTAACATCGTAGGCATTGTCCCGATGCCGAAACAGAGCATGGTTAAGGCACCAATGATTAAATCTCCTGTTTCTACAGCTTTTAGCTGAGCTGCATATAGAAAACCACAGGGAATTAAGCCCCAAATACTCCCAAGTAAAGCAGGTGTCCACCATTGTTGTTGAGCTGAAAGTCGATCCATGCCTGTATTCAATCGATTGTGGATAGCTCCCTGCAAAGGATGCAAAAAAGGTAAGCGAGGCAGCCAGTTTGGTTTAATTTGTCCTAAACCAAACCAAATCAGCATTATGCTAGTAATAATTGCCATGATCTGCCGCAGCTCACTCCCTATTCCTGCTAATTGTCCACTAGCAATCACAGTCGAACCTAAACCGCCTAAAGCTGCTCCAACAAGAGTGTAACTAATAATTCTGCCAATATTTAAGAGAAGATGAAACCGCCAGCTATTTTTTGGCTGGGGATGGTTTTCCTGAGACAGAGCAAAAGCTACCGTCAAAGGTCCACACATACCCACACAATGACCAAAACTTCCTAAAAATCCTAGGGCAATAACCAGCAGTAAATCTAACACTATCTCTGTTTAGCAATAACTTCCTTCTTTATTCCTAGCAGATTGTTGAGTATTTTTTAATAATTAATACTGCAAATTTCAACTAATGATGAGATGTATATGTATAAGTTTCCAATGGAGTTAAAAATGCCAGATTATTCAACAGACTACGAATTTAGCCGTTTAAATTTCTACCGAGATAACCATGGCAAGCAGCTTTACTATAGTTGGCAGGGAGATATTTGGTGGATTGAAGCCCCAGGCAAACCCAAGGAAAAGTTATTCTCGATTATTGGCATGAACGCCACCAAAATCTTGCTTAAATCCGATCCTGAATATGGGGAAGTTGGATATCGACTCAATAGAGAGATTGGCTTATTTTGCGATCCAGAAACCAAAGAAATCTTACATTATTGGCAACCACAAAATGGTAGCCCAGAAGTTCCAGTAGTGCATATCGCCAACCGTATGGTACAGGGTTCTCTTCGAGAAAGAAAGATAGTTATTCCTCAGGGTCAAGGATACATAACTAAAGTTAATGAGATTCCTTTGTCATATCCCCATCCTCTAGCCAAAGAGAGTAAATTCCGAGACTATTGCCCTGGAGAAACTTTTCAAGGGGTAGAATATTTCACCTCAAATTTTTCCCGTCCTGGAGTCGAGAATATTCCTCCGGCGACTTGGGCGAGAGATTGTCCTTGGATGCCCTGGATGAAATTAGGTTATGGTCATCCCGCACGATTGAGATACGAAACTACTATATCGAGAGTAGAAACTTTTGAGGAACTCGATCCTAAGTTAGTTAGGTTAGTTAGGGAAAAATTACCTATTTACGAATTCACCCCAGATGAATGTGATGAACTCAATACAACCAGCATCTTATACTTTAAGCGACACTTTGATTCTTATTTAAGGGGAGAAATTTTTCCTATCGAAGAAACTGCTTGAATGCGTCTAATCTATTAGCATACAGATAATGATATTTGTTTCTCACAGTGAACTCTATTCCCGCTAATTCCATCGACTCCTACCGAGCATTAGCACTGCAAATAACTTGTCATGCGGTTAATCAAGCAAGCGATCGCGCTGAAGTTTTTTCTCTGATACAAAAGACGATCACTCGCTTAGCAAAACAAATTGCTGCCAGTATTGCTTTTATTGGTTCCGACTGCCGGTTAATCGTTTTACCAGAATATTTCCTGACCGGTTTTCCTTTGGGAGAATCTATTCCTGAATGGGCACAAAAAGCTTGCTTGGAAATGGCTGGTGCTGAATATGAATTACTTGGTCAAATTGCCCAGAAACATCGTATCTTTTTAGCTGGTAATGCTTACGAATTAGATCCTAATTTTCCGCAACTTTACTTTCAAACCTGCTTTATCATCGACCCTAGTGGCTCAGTCGTACTGCGGTATCGCCGGTTGAACTCTATGTTTGCCCCCACACCTCACGATGTTTGGGATCAGTATCTTGACTGCTATGGTTTGGAGGGAGTTTTTCCGGTTGCCAAAACTGAGATAGGCAATTTAGCAGCTATTGCTTCAGAAGAAATTCTGTATCCAGAAGTAGCTAGATGTCTAGCGATGCGTGGAGCAGAGATTTTTTTACATTCCACTTCCGAAATATATGGCAAAGGACGATCTCCTAAAGATGCAGCTAAAATTAGCCGTGCAGTAGAAAATATAGCCTACGTAGTATCAACTAACACAGCAGGAATTAATAAGATCTCGATTCCTATTGCCTCTGCCGATGGTGGCTCTCAAATCGTTGACTATCGAGGATTAGTTTTAGCAGAAACATCTACGGGAGAGAGTATGGCAGCATTTGCTGAAATTGACTTAGCTGCATTACGTCGTTACCGTCGCCGACCAGGATTAAATAATTTACTATCGCGTCAGCGATTTGAACTCTATGCAGCTAGTTACAACCAATCGCACTTTTACCCCGCTAATACTATGCAAGACAAAAACATAGACCGCAAGCACTTCTTAGAAACACAGCAGAAAGCGATCGCCCGTTTAACCGATCTCGGAATTATTTAAGATGAATAAAACAATAGAAGTCCGCAATCCTCGTACTGGTATATCTGACCATACAATTGTCCCCCCCTCTAAGAATCAGCTTGAACAGCAATGTCTGAACTTGCGTCAAGCACAAATTCATTGGCAGCAAATTGGTATTGTAGGTCGAATCGAAGCCTTACAGCAGTTGAAACAAGCCGTATTATCTCAGCGCGATCGCCTGACTGAAGCTTTAGTTCAAGACACGGGACGATTATCTATTTCGGCACTGGAAATTGATTCGTTTCTCTCTAGTATCGATCGCTGGTGTCAATTAGCTCCTGAATTATTACAGGAATCGGAAAAAAATACAGCAATTCCATTCATAAAATTACAGCAAACCTTCGTTCCCTATTCTTTGGTTGGGGTAATTAGCCCCTGGAATTTTCCTCTTTTACTATCTACCATCGACACTATACCTGCATTACTGGCTGGTTGTGCCGTAATGGTTAAACCTAGTGAGATTGCACCTCGCTTCATAGCACCGCTGATGAAGGCAATCAAAACCGTTCCCGATTTGCGAGATATATTAGTCTTTATTGAAGGGGGAGGGGAGACGGGAGCTTCTTTAATTGAATATGTGGATCTAATTTGTTTTACAGGTAGTGTCGCCACCGGACGCAAAGTCGGAGCAGCAGCAGCAGCAAACTTTATCCCTGCTTTTTTGGAATTAGGCGGTAAAGACCCGGCGATCATACTCTCCTCCGCTAATTTAGAATTAACTACCTCAGCAATTTTGTGGGGTTCAGTTGTCAATACTGGTCAGTCATGTCTTTCTCTTGAGCGGATTTACGTTGCTGAATCTATTTTTGAGCAATTTGTAGATCTGCTAGTTACCAAAGCCAAAAGTTTAAAATTAGCTTATCCGACAGTCGAAAGTGGTGAAATTGGTCCTATCATTGCCGAGAGACAAGCAGGAATCATCAGCGAACATTTACAAGATGCGATCGCTAAAGGAGCGATGGTACGCTGTGGTGGAACAGTAGAAGAGAAAGATGGTGGATGGTGGTGTTATCCAACAGTGCTGACTCAAGTAAATCACTCGATGAAAGTGATGACTGAAGAGACATTTGCACCGATTATGCCCATAATGCCTTTTGTGACTGTAGAGGAAGCTATTAACTTGGCAAATGACACAATTTACGGACTCAGTGCAGCCGTATTTGCAGCAGAAGAGTCAGAAGCTATAGCAGTTGCTAGACAGATAGATGCTGGTGCGATATCTATCAATGACGCAGGACTTACCGCTTTAATTTATGAAGGGGAAAAAAATTCTTTTAAATACTCTGGTTTAGGAGGTTCGCGGATGGGAGCAGCCAGTTTAAAGCGATTTTTACGCAACAAAGCTTTCTTGGCAAAAACTAATTCTGTTGCCGATCCTTGGTGGTTTGATAGCTAGAGCTAAATCCTGTCGAGAGAGAAATTTTCTGAGTTGTCCCCACAAAATTCAGACAAGTAACTATCTAGTACCGCCGTTTTTAGATTTTTGCTTCAGAATTTAAATTGCCGAAAGACTACCAAATATTAGGGCGGCTGATATAAAAGAAGATTTGTTGAGGAATTTATAGGAATTACTTTCAGTTATCAAATCTGGAGCTAGTAGCGATTCAAATCCATGAACTGTGTAGGGGGGAACGTATAATAAATCTCCTGGTTTGGTCACTATCGAGTACACATCAGACTTGGAAGCATTCTTCCCTGGTATTGAATCGCCTGGATAAGTTTTGTCTCCAACCCAAAACTTGACATTTCCTTCTGGAAGATAGAAAAATTCACCGTAACCTTTTTGTATATGTGGTTCTGGACCAGCGCCAACTGGAGATATAGACTCTGACAGGGTATAATCTTCCTTTCTTTTGGAAAAGCTGAACATTTCACCAGCAGATCCCATAATCAGAGGTGGATTGGAATCAGTAGCAATTGTCGGAAAGTCGAATGTAAGTTGGGAAGAATTGCTAGGAGTTTCTGAGTACTGAACGAGTTTAGGTGATTTCCAGCAATAATTATACCCACAAGGAAGCAACAGTATTCTGAATTTGAAGGATGCAAGTGGGTATGGTCTTTCTTGGAAATCACCTTATTCTTAAAAGTGGCTCCCTAGATCGAGCCTGTACGCACATCGTCACTAGCCAGTAATCCATCAAAGTTGTTGACGCATTCTTCGTTGCATTCATGATTAGTCATAATTTTCTCCTTTAGATTTGAACGGTAAATTTAGTAATGAGCCATTTGATCGCAGTAGACGTTATCGCCCGTACTCACGCCCAACATCTGGGTAAAACGTTGGTAGAAGCCTACCCGGCTATCAACTTGAGGAGGCGTGGGGATGCTACATTCGAGACCGCCGTTGATAATATTAATAGTCATACCAAAACCAGGTAGACGTCCTTTGCTTATATCCTCAGGGGAGGGAGTCCAAAGACCACTCATAACATCGTGGCAAGAAGGCTTTGGTGGTTGAGGGGTCATCCAAAACCACAAAGCTGTAGAAAATGAGATGACACCATCTGACTTCACTAAGTCAGGGTTAGTGAGTAAAGCTTGACCTAAAGCTTGACCTGCTGCACCGTAGTTGTAGTTCCATGATAATTGCATTGGACCACGACCGTGATAGCTGCGACCAGGCTGACATGGATACTGGGTGTTATTGCGATCGCAGTATTCATCTCCACAGCCGTTAGGAATGCAGCGTAATTCTTCGATGTATTGAAGACTACCCGTTTCGTGAGCAATGTTGGCTAGGAACGCTGCTGCCTCGCGTTTGCGTTGTGTATCAGGTTCTTCATTGCAGAAGTTTGGGTATCTTTGCGTTGCTCTTACTAAACTGTCATAGGAGTACAAACCGTTACGATTAGGAAACATAGATTCATAGATTTGACGCGACACAATATCTGCAAAACCGCCGTTTCCAGGAGGTTCAGGTGGCTCAGACCCATTAGGAATACACAATTCTTGACCTGGAAAAATCGTCTCGTCAACAGGTTTACTGCAATCAGGATTCATGATGTCCCGCCAACGATTACCATCACCTAACTCTCGCTGGGCAATGTCAAAGAGTATATCTCCTTGCCGAACAACATAAGATCTTCCACATTGACAAGTCATAAAATTACCTCCAAAAAATTAAATTACAAAATTGCTTTGACAGGCTTTCTACCTAGTTCGAGTGCTTCTGAAATAGTATCGACAAGAATATCAATCTTACCCGTTACAATTGCCGTACCTACATCTAAGGCTTCTGCGGGAACTTGCCTGCCATCCCAAAGAACCAAAGTAAACTTTGTACGCAGGGGAATTTGAGAGCGAGCTACTGCACATTGTACGCGCAGAACATTTTCACCTATATCGGGGCATCGTGGCTTCCAGTCTCCTTCAAGTGCTGCACGTAATGTTATGCCAAATACACCTGAGGCTGGGAAAGCACATCCTACATTCTCATGGGCGTAAAATGTAGCTTCTAACTCTATTGCATTACCATTACCATTCGGAATGCACAATTCTTGACCTGGAAAAATCGTCTCGTTAACAGGTTTACTGCAATCAGCATTCATGATTTCGGGCCAACGATTACCATCACCTAACTCTCGCTGGGCAATGTCAAAGAGTATATCTCCTTGCCGAACAATATAAGATCTTCCGCATTGACAAGTCATAAATAACCTCCAAAAAATGAAATTACGAAATTACTGCTTGGACAGGCTTGTTAGCTAAATTTTGATTTCAATTACTTGAGCGGTCATAGCTAATTGATTTACTGCCGAAGACAGACCATGAATCTTTACCTTTAGATCGGGATTCAATTTACTAGAATCCACTGTTTTTTCTTGCCGAGTAATCTTGGTTTCTGGGAGAAGAGCAACATAACAACGACCACTATCAGTTTCCACCATCAATTGCAAAGGAAAACTTTCCATCACCTGAGTAATCTTGCCTTCAATACTGATTGCTTTGCAGGTGTGACGTGAACGCGATCGTCAGCACCACAGACTGTTTCTGGCTGTAGGTATACTAAGGTAGCAGCATCTGGAAGTGATTCTAGGTCTTCTGCGATCGCTACTGTCTGAACTTCACTAACTTCATCCATAGCGTGAGAAGGATTAAAACCAGCTACCGCTTCAATTTCACCTTGGGCTCTGCTCGCTTAACATTTGCATACCTTCAGTGACTGCATCTTCACGGAACAGAACCAAATATTTTCCTGTTAATTCATTTTCAGCTATTGCTAGATTCTGATTGTTTATCATTTGACTATTAGCCTCTGTATTTTTGTAAATTTCTATTGCCAGAACTTTTAGATACGTGTGTCGATTAGTTCTTATAGTTCTTATAGCTATCCCCCAAAGGTTTGCGTCCAATAGGGTTGATTTCCGCGAGCATATCCAATACCAATATCACGGAAGTTACGATTGAGAATATTTGCACGATGACCGCTACTATTCATCCAACCTTGCATTACATCTTGAGGTGAGGAATAACCTGATGCTATATTCTCGCCAGCCCATCGGAAATTGTAACCGTATTGCGTGATGCGATCGAATGGTGATGAACCATCGGAACCAATGTGGCTCAGAAAATTATGCCTTGCCATATCGTCGGAATGTGCTTGAGCTGCTGCAGTTAATTGCGAATGAAGTCTGAGTGGCGATAATCCTACTCGACCCCGTTCACTATTAACGATCTTGAAAACTTCCTCAATTAAAGATAAAGTTGCTAAGTCTAATGGTGAAGGATCTGCAAGCTCACTAGATGAAACCTCATTCTGTTGAACAGTAGTTTCAAGTTCAATGCTGACAGCTTCATCGATAGCCGACTCAGACTTTGTTGAATCTAAATTGAAATCATGTGTTGCAGTCATAATTTTTTCCTGAGAAATAGAGTTTTTGGAGAAATGCAAAGTTTAGCTTGTTTGCCAACCCTTTAGCTCTTTCTTAATACCAAGATATTCTTTTCTAACTCGATTGATAATTAACTATTTTTAGGTACTTATAGAAACAATAATTAATTATTTTTAGGTAGTGATAATTTATTTTTTCTATACAAACTGTAGTTTATTCAGTTAGTAAAAATAGATAAATGTAGAAAAAAATATTAGAAATCAGCAATGATATACTACCGAAGCAATTACTCACTGCTACGATAATTTACAAGAGTCTTGTTAACAGCTTTTGCCCCAGGTAATTTTTCATGGTTATTAACTCTTGTATGTTTGTTTACTCTTTTTTCACAACGCTGTTTATCTCTCCAAGCTCCAGGAGTAGTTTGATAGTAATTACGAAACTGTCCATAAAAATGATTAATATTTTGATAGCCTACATTAAAAGCAATCTGTTCAACGGAGAAATTAGTTTCTAAAAGTAAGGTACTTGCTTCGGCTATCCGACGCTCGATAATCCAATTGTTGACCGTTTTTCCAGTAAGTTTTCGCACTAAGTCGGTTAAGTAAGCCGGGGAATAACCGAGTGCTTGAGCTACTTCTTTTAGTCTAATATTTTGATCGTAATTCAATTCGATAAACTCAAAAACCTCACGCAATCGAGGGATGGAAGGAAATATAGATCGAGGAGTATTTGATTGTTTACTTTCGGTGTTAGTAGATAATTTCTCATTTGCTAACTGAACACTAACAAGACCATTTTCTTCACCAATCAGCTCAAATCCTGCTGCTTCCAAGCATTTAATTAAAAGGTTCTTATTTTCAGGATCTTCATCGCTTACTAAAATGTGAGTCATTTTATCTCTTAATATTTAATTATGTAGCGATCGCACAATCTTATTCTTCTCAAAAATAAACTCGCTATAGTCAGCCAAGTTATCAATTCCTAAAAAGTTGAACCAAATTTCAGTGGTTAACCATAGAGTGGTTGTCGCTAACAATTTTTTCCATCGCACATTCATTGGTTTCAATCCCCCAAGGTTAGGAAAAGTTGATATTGAAAGTATGTTTGATTGCTGTTTGTTATCTTTTCATCGTAGAGATTCAAATAGAGACAAACATCTGACAAACGTCTCGAATCGCGCTTTAACCAAAGTGATAACTACTCTCTGACTTTCGCTGACCTATTAAGTAGATCCTCCTATGACTAAAGTCTTGTAGCTAAACCAGCGATTACCACACAAGTCATAAACTTAAGTTTTATGGTGATACTGGGAATGGATTTAGCAGTTTAATTAAAGAACACTCCCTCTGGTTGTTTCTATGACTTCCTTTTTTAAATTTCTACCCAATCCCTTTCGCTTTTTGCTTGTTACCGAATGATAGTGGCAGAAATTCCTCTAGGTTAGACTTCAGTTGAAAACTAAATCTAATCAAATTTTTGGTTTCCCACTATTTTCTTAATTGTAAATAAATCTTACAAAAACTAAAATTCTGCATAAAATCAAGGTTTAAGTCTGAGAAATAATTAACGGCTTAAATTAAGCTTTATTCATTTCTATAGCTGGAGTTGGTTTTTATGATTCGCCTCCTACTGGTAGACGATCAAGAACTTGTTTGTCAGGGATTAAAAGCAATGCTAAATTTAGAGTCGGATTTGGAAGTAGTAGGAGTCGCTAATAATGGTCAAACTGCTATTGAGCAGGTGGCAGCTCTTCAACCAGATGTAGTGTTAATGGACGTGCGGATGCCGATAATGGATGGTCGAGAGGCTACCAGGATGATTACTAAACATTTTCCCGCAACTAAAGTCCTAGTTTTAAGTACCTTTGATGACGACCAATACATCTCTGACTCCATACGAGCGGGTGCGAAAGGCTATTTGCTCAAGGATATGCCTTCTGAAGAGCTAGCCCAAGCGATTCTGTTTGTTCATCGCGGCTATACACAATTGGCTCCGGGTCTAATGGAAAAGCTGCTTAAGAGCGTTTTAGAGAATGACACTGTAGGTGCAGAGCCAAACCCACAGAAATTGGTTCAGTTGACACCCAGAGAACAGGAAGTGTTGGGTTGGATTGGTAAGGGCAATACCAATCGGGAAATTGGTGAACAACTCTATATTACAGAAGGGACAGTCAAAGCTCACGTCACTCATATCCTCAACAGCCTCAATCTGCGAAATCGATCGCAGTTAGCAATTTATGCTAATTCTCCTAGGAGCAAAAGGCTACAATTGAAATTTTAAATATAAAAATTTGCTCTCTTCAGCACTGAGCTGTAATCAACTTATTACACCAAAAATACCATTAGGAGTACTGCCGAGCTATTACCATAGTCGCTTTTGGAGTTCATCTATGGGGCTGCTGAATGTGGGTTCAATCTATTTGACAAGGCGCTGATTGCTGAGCCAATTTGCTAGATGGATTAGGAGCATTATGAGCAATGAGTACAACTTTTCCTCGATCATTCACTATCCAACTATCGGCTTCAACTATAGGTTTAAATTCTTCGTCCTCAGCTCTTAATGTGCTTTCATTCGAGCTTGAAGCAGAGAGCCAACTATCTTCTTCTACTCGCCAATCTTCTAGACCAAAATCACCATTGAGATTAGCTTCTGGAGAATCGGGTAAACCACCCCGCCCAGTAACCACAAATTCACTCCGATTACCATTGGTTGTTGATTCACAAATTTGAGCAACTTTAGCTTCTACTGGTGCAACGGAGATACTTAAAGAATCTTGACTAGGATCGACCCGATAAATATTGATTTCTACTTCACCAGAAAAACCAAACTCAGAACTAGCATCAATGTCATTAGTTATATTGTCTTCAGTTGCTCGACGTTGCTCAATGCCAAATATTCCCTGTGCATCGATATCAATATTACCTCCATCCCCTTGAAAAGCATTGGCAATGATATCACTATTTTCTGAGGGAAAAGCAACTAAAACATCAGTATCAATATGAATGTTTCCACCATCTCCCCCAGTTCCTTCAATGCCAGCAGTGGTAGAAATAAGACCATTGTTACGTAGCAGCAATATTTCTAAATCAAGTAATTGAATATTGCCACCATTACCTTGTCCCTGAGCAGTAGCTATTATTGCTGACCTATCGCTAATTTCTAAATTTGGAGTAGTAATTATCAAGTTACCTTCTTTGCCTGTAGCGGCAGGTCCAAAGCTTGTAGTTATTGTGCTTGGCAATTCATTATCAAGATTATTGTCTTCTGTTTCGGTTAAGATGACTGAATCGGTCGCTGTAATTGATATGTTGCCAGCATTTCCACTTCTCGAAGTACCAGAATTTATCAGTCCTCCATTAATGACATCAAGTGTTCCTGTTACGATTTCAATATTACCTGCATTACCTATGCCAGTATCACTAACTGTAGTCGATAAACTTCCACCATTGGTAATAGATAACGTATTGGTATTGATGTCGATTTTACCAGCATCTCCAATACCTTCAACACTACTGACCAATCGAGCTTGATTGTTGATAGATAGAGATTTGCTGTTAATTTCAATGTCACCGGCATTTCCTTCTGCTGGGCCAATATTGGGAATTTCTAGATTTCCTCCAATAAGGCTGAAAACATCACTTCCACGTCCATCAAAAGTAACGTCTTCAGTAGCATCTATCGTTAAGTTACCAGCATCACCCTGTCCAAAAGTGGCAGTAACTAATTGACCAGTATTACCTGTTAATTCAGGAGGGATTCCTGTAACTAAAAGCGAGCCAGTAGTAATCTGAATATCTCCAGCACTGCCTTCTCCGCCTGTTCCCAATCTGCTTCTGGCAAAACCGCCATCAAAGACTATATTATTACCCGTGATGGTTATATTACCAGATTGTCCCATACCACTACCACCTACATCAGAGTTGAAAGAGGCTCCTTCAATCACGGATACTTTTTCGGTAGCATCAATATTAATATTTCCGCCATTTCCTTTTCCGAAGATGGTAGTAGAAATTAAACTGCCATTATTGAGAGATAATGACTTGGTAGCAAGATTAATATTTCCACCATTACCTACTACATTGCTACGTATTTCGTTAATAATACTACTACCAGTATTTAGAGAGATAGTTTCGATGGCATTGATATCAATGTTCCCATTATTGCCTCGATCACCCTGTTCAAAGGAGCTACTAGATACAGCAGAGCCATTTTCAATATTCAACGTTCTAGTGTCAATGCTTATATTCCCTCCCGCTCCAGAACCTAATATGTCTGTAGTTACGCGAGAACCATTATTGAGGAGTAAATTTTCGGCTGTAATTGAAATGCCTTGACCATCGAGATCTCCCAAAGTGTCGGCAAAAACAAAACTCTCATCAGTTATATTTATATTTTTACCTCGTAAATGAATTGCTCCCCCACCGCGATCGCTTGTATTGATAAAAGCTCCATTAACAATCGATATATCCGCTAGTTGAGGTTGTGAGGGTAAATTTAAGGCTGGTCTATTTTCATCGGTGTTGAATTCTATACTTTCTTCTCCTTCTATTCCCAATAATTCCACACGACCATTTAGAGCGTGCAAGCTACCCCCATCTATTATTACTTCTCCACCAACTAATAGTAAGCTTTCACCATTAGGAACTCTCAAACCAGATAAAGGCGTGTCTAAAATATCAAATCCAGCAGGAGCGATCGATCTGTTCTCAATTCTGCCCGAATTCATTTGATTGAAAAATAAAGCAGAGGGTTTAACCGTGAGTAAAGGTGGTGTATTTGGTTCAGTGGCAGTAAATAATCCTTGATCGCCAAATTGAATCGCATCGGCTGTAGTTCCCACAAAAGAACCATTGATATCTAGACTGGCATTCTCACCGAAAATAATTCCATTGGGATTGAGCAAGAATAAGTCGGCACTACCATCAACTCCCAAAGTACCCATGATATTAGAAATATTACTGCCAGTAATTCGAGTCAGAATGTTATCAATGCCGGCGGGATCAGCAAAGTCTACTCTTTGTCCTTCTCCAATATTGAACTCTTGAAAGCTATGGAATAGGTTAGCTCCTCGCTGCGCGCCTCCCTCGATTAATTCTGCTGGTAATCCTTCAATCTGACCATTAGGGACAACAGTTGAATTTTCGTTACCTAGGCTATTATCAGGAACAATTTGGCTTTGAGCTAAAGCGGGTAGTAAACCAATACCGAAAGACATATCACCGAAAAAACTAATTAGCACCGTTGTCGAAACAACCCAACTAAAGAACCCGAGCTTTTTATTTTTGTTTTGGCGATCGCTTTGAGTCATTAACCAAGCAAGATGATTATCTTTCCTTTCGCTTTTTTTGGACTTTACCAAAACAGTAAGGGATAATAGTTGAAATTTAGATAGAGTAATATTTTTACAAAACTCTTGATGTGAATTACTTTTGTTCAGATTCATGGTTTTTTAGCTATCAGCTTCTAATACCATCTTGATTATCATGAAAGGGATTGGGTGGATAATTATGCAATCTCTAAAACGTAGAAGTTAAAGATAGCAAAACGAATTATGTTTAGACCTAATCGACTGAAGAAAATGCTTCAAGCCACTTCCCAACCAATCGGTTGTTGGATTTTTTTCTCAGATGGTGATTCGAGCGAACTTTTATCCCTGTGCGGGTTTGATGCTTTTATTATCGACCATGAACATATCGCTTCGGATATGCGTGTCCTGGTGGGTCAACTCCGCGCCGCTCAGGCAACGGATGTTACCTGTATTTTGCGCGTTCCCTCTCACGATCCAGTTTATATTAAGCGAGTTTTGGACATTGGCGTGGAGGGTCTCCTGGTTCCAACCGTAGAATCAGCAGATGAAGCGCGAGCAATTGTCGCCGCGACCCGCTATCGACCTCACGGCGGACATCGAGGTGTTGGTTATCCGGAGTGCAGAGCTGCTAACTGGGGCTTAGCAGAGCTAGAGTATCCAGCTAATTATCGAGAAAATCTGCTCATAGCCGTGATCGTCGAAACACGACTGGGGTTTGAGAATGTTGAGCAAATTGCCGCAGTTGAAGGTATCGATATGGTATTTTTGGGACCAGGTGATCTGACAGCAGACATTGCGGACGATTTTGCGGCACTAACAAAGTTTGGAGCTTACGATAATTCTGAACTTGACCGACTGATGACGGAGGCTGAAGCAATAGTCCGCTCTAGTCCCGATTGTTGGCTTGGGGGCATCAGTCGCAATGCCTTAGGAGGTCGTGAACTGTTCGCTAAGGGCTATGATTTCGTGACACCTACTGCTGATGCTTGGTTACTGTCCGATGCTGCGCGATCAATTGTCACTGAAATCAGAGGCTGAGAACAAAAAACGCAGTATATGCTCAAATCGATTTTATCTGTTAAATACTTATAATTTATGCTCTAGCATAGAAGGTAAGCAATAGAGTTTCTGAAACACCAGTTAGATTTATCATTTCTCTCAAATTTATTATTCGTTTTCCTTAATTCACCTGCACAATGAATACATTTATCTGTTGGTCTTATCTGAAATAATTTCTATCAGCTTTCACAGCACTTGAAGATTAGCTATCAATTAGAGGATTTATAAGGATATTAGCGATGAGCAATACTCGTGAAGTAATTATCCCCCAAGGGATGGAAATCCTATATGAAAAGTACCACTACTGTCCTGGTATTAAGGTGGGAAGTACATTATACATCTCAGGACAGGTGGGACGGGATGAAAATTTACAGGTAGTAGAGGAAACAGAAGCTCAATTTGTTCAGGCTTTTGAGAATGTGAAAAAAGTTCTTTTAGCAGCAGGAGCCAGTTTTGATGATGTGGTAGAGATGATTACTTACCATGTCACAGGAGCAAATATTGTTGCCTCCCCAGAGTCTTCTGTTTCCGAACCACAACACTTGACTATTCCTCACTTACCACTATTTATCAAAGTAAAAGACCGCTATTTTACTAATAAATTTCCTACTTGGACTGGTGTAGGGGTGACGGGTTTATCTACTCCAGGACTAATTGTCGAAATTAAATGTACAGCGATCCTGGAGAATTGAATTATTTCGATGGATTGTTCAAAAATTCAATTACTACTTTTGATACTTCTTCAGGTATTTGGTTCATCATACAGATTGTGCCCTCTGCAAATTCAACCTCCTGGCTATTAGCAATAGCTTTTGCCACAAAATGACGGTTTTCTGCTTTTGCCAAGCCCAATCTTTCAAATTCTTGCACGTCATCTAACCCCCATAATATGAGTGTGGGACATTTAATCATGCCCAAGCGTGCTTCAGCTTCCAGGCAATAGTTTCCCACTGCCCAAACTGCATACAAAGGATGATCAAAACATTTTAGATCGTCTAAAACCCAACGATGATTTAATTTCGCCGAACCAACATAACGAGAACGTGCCAACCATCTTTGCATTAAATGGGAACCGTCTTCTTTGATTTTGAATCCTATATCAAATAACTCTAATAGTTTTGCTTTTCCCTCCTCACCAAAGCCAGCTACGTTACCTAAGATAAGTTTTTCGACGCGATCAGGGTAGGCAGCTGCTACTTCTGTCGCTACAAAAGCACCTGTATGATTTCCTAAAATACTTATTTTGTCAATATCTAATTCCTTTAACAGAGCAATAACAGTTTTGGCATAGTCGGCAATTGTATACATTCTGGGCGGCTTGTCTGAATCACCAAAACCAATCAGATCCATTGCGATTACTCGTCTTTGTTGAGCCAGAATGGGCATTAACTCACGATATTCATCACTACTACGAGGATTCATATGCAGTAACAGCAAAGGTTCACCATCCCCACCGATTCGATAAAGAATCTGTCCATCTTCAGTATCTAAAAAGGCTCTTTTAATCTGTTTTTTCATCATGCGAGCGCAATTATTAATTAATTAATCATCATTTTCCTAGGCTGCTACCTTAGTCGGTAGTTGCGATCGCTGGGGTAATTTTAAAAGTTCCCGTGCTTGGGCTGGAGTTGCCACTTCGCGATCTAAAGTATGTGCCATCTTGACAACCTTTTCTACTAATTCACCGTGATGGGGCTTTCCAAATCGAGAATAATGATAATCGCCTAGCCCAATTGCCACATGTCCACCGAGGGTGATCGCCCAGGATGCTACCCGCATCACATCACCATTCCAACAGAGTACTAGCCATTGATTATCTCTGGGAACTTCCGCGATGAATGCCTGTAACCCAGAAATAGTTGGAGCAGCACCTGCTGGCATCACTTCTCCTGTAAAAACAAACTCCCACAGAGTATCCTGTGGCAAGAGTCCCATTTCCTGGAAACAACGGGCTGTTCGCATCTGTCCTACATCCCAACAAACTGAACTTACGGGGACACTGTGCTTTTGAAATACTTCTAACACCTCCTTCAGGTTCTCACGGGTATTAATGTAAACTTGGTCGTAAGTAGTAAACTGTTTTTCTTGTGGATTCCAGAAGTCTACGTTAAGGGAGCCAAAATCTACTGGTGCTATATCCACCCGCAATACTGGATCATCGTTAACTGCCAAAATATGCCGAACACGATCCTCTATCTGATTTTGTGTTATGTAGCCAAGGGTTGGATGGAGCAGAAGATCTGTCTGTTCGCGAATTCCCTGTATAACTTCAAGATATAATTCAACATCATTGCAAGGCTTACCAGTCTCAGGATCTCGCCCATGCCAATGAAAAATCGACGCTCCCGCTTCCCATGCACGTACTGCTTCACGGACGATCTCTTTTGGGCTATAAGGAAGCGCCGGATTATCCCCTCGAGAGGTTATTTCGTTGCAGCGACATTCGATAATGAGTGGTAATTCACTTTCCATCGTCTTCCTCCTGAGGATTATCCAAAAAATCGATTATTAGTTTTGATATTTCTTTTGGCATCTGATTCATCATCCAGAGAGTTCCTCCTTGGAGTTCAACTCTTCGACTATGAGGAATTGCTTTTGAGAGCCAAAGTTGATTCTTTGCTTTAGCTAAACCAGCTTGTTCTAGTGGTTCTAAACTCTTTTCTCCAGATAAATTCAGAGTAGGACATTTAATCGATTGAAATCGCTCTGGAGCATCAAGACAATAGTCGGCTACAGCTAAACCAGTGTATATTGGCGAGCTAAAACACTTTAAATCTTCCAAAACACAACGATGATTTAACTCCCCTGTGCCAATGTAATTAGCACGGGCTAACCATCTTGACATTAGATGGGAGCCATCTGCTTGAATTTGAAATCCTTCAGAATATCTCTGGGCAATCTTGTCAGTTTCTTCCCGGTCAAATCCATGCACATTGCAGAGAATTAATTTGTTGACTCGTTCTGGGTAGGCTGCTGCTACTTCGCCTGCAATATAACCGCCAGTGAGACTACCAAGAATACTGCTTTGTTTAATACCTAATTCATTCAAAAGTGCGATCGCATTTTTAGCATAGTCTGCAACTGAATATATTCTGGGAGGCTTGTCAGAATCACCTAGCCCCATTAAATCCATAGCAATGACC
This sequence comes from Pleurocapsa sp. PCC 7319, assembly GCF_000332195.1. Classification (NCBI taxonomy): domain Bacteria; kingdom Bacillati; phylum Cyanobacteriota; class Cyanophyceae; order Pleurocapsales; family Pleurocapsaceae; genus Pleurocapsa; species Pleurocapsa sp. PCC 7319. Next base: position 1,481,515 of record NZ_KB235922.1, on the reverse strand, counting down.
TGTCTGTTTTGAGCCAGGATAGGCATGACCTCACGAAATTCATCACTACTGCGAGGAGTCATATGTAGCAACAGCAAAGGCTGTCCCTCTCCGCCTATACGGTAAAGAATCTGACCATCTTCCGTATCTAAAAATGCTCTTTTAATAAGTTGGTTCACTATTTATCTCCCAACTCTCCCTAAAAAAATTTTAAAACTTCTATTGCTTCCTTTCTTCCTTAATTAGAGTTCTTTGATAAATTTCATCGTTCTTGAACCAATGCCAGGTACGGGCTCGATGATTATTACAGGGGCTAATATGAATCATTTCATATATATAAGCATTGGCGATGTCTTTGTAATTAAAGTAAAGAATAATCAGGGAATCGTTAGCTTCCCAAGCATGCCCATCAATGCGTTCTGTGTCAAACCAGAGTTTTTTGTCTTGGTATATTCCTGGGAACTGATACTCTTGGTACTTACCATCAGCCCATTTATATCGATTGATTTGGAAGTAGGGATAGTCTGCATTTTCTGGAAACCGACAGGTTATATGAGACTCATTCTTATCGATGATTTTGCCATCATTGTCAATGGTTGTATAAGTACCAACCCATTCTCCTTCATGGCGGACAAGTACGGGCATTTCTTCTTTGATAAGAGACATAGAAACTTCTCCTGATTTAGCTAATCTCAAATTAAGTTTATCTAATAGCGTATCAGTTAGCTTGACAATACCATTTTCGGACAAGTTTATTTAGGATTAACTGAGACATGAGCTTCCATTCATCGCGTCAGTTGTGTATGGGTTCAAAGTGCTTTTTGACTGAATAATGTCTGGGTCCCGATAAGTAAAATTCAGCCAAAACAAGGAGCGAGCCGACAGAAATATTGTTCGTTATTATTAGAGTAGCTAGCATCTTCGGTGATCGAGAGACGGATAGCATGAAGCTAGGTTATGCGAGTGCATTTTCCAGGTTTTTCAGAATAACCAGTAGAGGAAGCAATCTTGACGGTCGAAAACCAACAGATATTTAGATTCTATTGTCCGCGCTTTCAATCAAAGACATTGAGAAAAAACCGTACAGGCTAGCCGAGCGATGTTTTTACCTTAAAAAGCTTTAAGCTCTAAGCCTTAAGCTTTAAGCTCTAAAGTTTACGCTTGGTAAACGGCTAACAGTGAGACAGTTCGTTGGCGGTGAAGCAGGGCGTTGGCGGGGTTCCCCCGCTTGAAGCCACTGCTGAACCCTTTAGGGGGTACGATGCGGCCATACGCCTGGCCTTTGTCCCGCTTAAAGCGATGAAGTGTGGTCTTGGGGGTTTCCCCCATGAACAACTTCATCAAGAAGAAACTGTCGTTGGCGGAGCCTTCTCGAAGAGTACCCGAAGGGCTTATAGCTATCGGGTTTAATGCCCCCAGCAAACGAAGTTTGGTGGTCTACAATTAGGAGAGGTTAAAGCCTCTTCTAATTGGCTATAAGCTTACAGCTTATAGCTGCGGCTCTGCCGCTTTACCTATACATTGATTGGATTAAAATTATGGATGCTCTTACTCATAACTATGTCCCCGTTGCTCAAACCAGCGATCTTGAAGCAAAAGGTCATCTTGTAGTTCGGGTCGAAGGGCGAACCATTGCTTTATTCAATCACAACGATCGAATTTACGCTATCGATAATCGCTGTCCGCACATGGGCTTTCCCTTACACCAAGGCTCAGTTTCTAACTGCATTCTGACCTGTCATTGGCATCATGCTCGTTTTGACCTTGAAAGCGGGGGCACCTTTGACCCCTGGGCAGATGATGTCCGCTCGTTTCCCGTCCAAATTCGTTCTGGAGAAGTGTGGCTCGATCTTACCGACCATCTCAATGCCAAGACCCACGCAAGGCAAAGGTTAATCGACGGTTTACAACAAAGTATTTCTCTGATAATTGGTAAGTCCGTCCTCGCTTTGCTGGCTGAAGGAATAGAACCTAAAGAAGCTTTTCAAGTGGGTCTAGATTTTGGCGTACGCTATCGTGATCGAGGTTGGGGTGCTGGTTTAACCATGCATACCTGTATGATAAATCTCCTGCCCTATCTCGATGAACGAGACCGACCCCGCGCCTTGTATCATGGTTTGGCAGCGGTAGCTGCTGAATGTGCTGGTAAACCACCTCGATTCGAACAGCAGCCTTTACCTTTATCCGAACAGACTGCAGATAAATTACCTTTATTAGAAAACTGGTTTCGTCAGTTTATCGAAGTCCGCGATTCGAGAGGTGCAGAACGCTGTTTGGTTTCGGCAATTGAACTCGGGGTCGAGCGTCAGCAAATTGCTCAAATGCTGTTTGCCGCTGTTACAGATCATCGCTATCTCGATGGCGGACATACCCTTGACTTTACGAATAAGGCACTCGAAGCTCTCGATGCTGTGGGATGGCAAAATGCCGCTTCGGTATTGACTAGTTTGGTTCGAGGCTATGCAAGTGCCGAAAGGAAAGAAGAGTCTAACGCTTGGCGTTATCCCATAGATTTAGTTGCCATTGTCGAGAAAGCTTTTGCAAGATTAGACGCAGCGATTGCTAGTGGCAGAGAAAAACAAGGCAGTTGGACCGATCGAGAACTACTAGTAGAAGTATTATTGGGAGAAGACCCTCAAGCGATCGCCGATTCTTTGTTAGAAGCATTAGGAAATGGTGCGACTTTTGAGGAATTAGCTGCTACTGTTACCTATGCTGCTGCCTTACGAATTGCCCAATTTTCTACCAATAATGATTTTAGGGATTGGAATACGGCGCATCATTCTTTTACCTTTGCCAATGCCGTCGAGTCAGGATTGCGGCGAGTCCCCTCTCCATTACTGTTACGGGGAGTTTTTGATGCTGCGATGACCGTTTATCTCAATCGCTTTTTAAATGTTCCTCCTGCTCGCCTTCCAGAACCAGGAGCGGCGATCGCTAAGCCAGAAGAGTTACTCAAGCAATTGCCAGAACTACTAGACCGTCAGCAACAAGTTGACGCAGCGGGTAAGCTAGTCGCTCGCTATCTATACAGTGGAGGGAATCCCGACCGATTGCTGGCAATGCTGGGAAAATTACTGTTGCGTGAAGACCGAGATTTTCACACCATTCAGGAAATAGAAGCCGCTTTTCGTCAGTACGCTCGGCTGCGAGAAACCAAAACCGGAGTTCACGTGTTGGTTGCTGCTACACGCTATTTAGCCGCTCACGCTCCCACTAGACGCTCTCAAGGACAAACTTATGAGATGGCGGAAAAACTCCATCTGGGCGAACAAGTCTTTGAGGCTTCCTAAGTCCTGAATCGAGCTCCAGTCAAACATCGAGCGGGAAGTCGATTTCGCAATATTTGATTAAGCGCAATAATCGATTCAGCACTCAATTTTCCCATCATCACCTCTTCAACAGATTTAACACAACTATCCATCTCAAGCAGTTATAGCCTTACGCATTATGGTTAGGACATTTTTATAAATATTTACCAGCGATCGCTTTAACCGCAGCAGCCAGACCAGAAGACCGCGAGAAGCTAATAGCAGCAGGCTACGATGGTTATCTAGCAAAACCCTTTCTGTTTGAAGATTTAACTGTTTTGATTGACGAAGTAATGCTAGGTATCGAGCGAAGTTTCGATTAGTTGTCGGCTATTGGCTCGACCGAAATTAGTTGCGCTAAAGACTTTACTAACTCAAAAGGTTCGATGGGCTTGGGTAAATGAAGATCGAAACCAGCTTTTAGTGCCTTTTGTTTGTCTTCTTCTCTAGCATAGGCAGTAAGAGCGATCGCCGAAATCTGTCTGGTTGTTTCACTGTTGCGAATTTGGCGAATCAGTTCGTAACCGTCTTCTAAAGGCATGGAAATGTCGCTAATAACAGCATCTAATTGATGTTGTTGATATTTACTCCAAGCTTGCTTAACCGAATCAGCAGCAATAACTTTAGCACCACACTGTTCTAAGATTAAAATTATCATTTCGCGGGCATCGGCTTCATCCTCTACCACTAACAGAGTTAAACCCGCCAGAGAAGGAAGAGCATTAGTTGTAGGGGTCGGAGCAAGATTTTGAAGATTATTCGGTGGTTCGCTTAACAAGGGTAACTCGACTGTAAAGGTAGCACCTTGACCCAAACCGTCACTATCTGCCATTACCCGACCGCCGTGAATTTCTACAAGATGGCGAACGATTGCCAGTCCCAAGCCCAAACCCCCTTGAGTGCGAGTTGAAGATTTGGTCTCTGCTTGACTAAAGCGATCGAAGACATAGGGGAGGGTATCGGCAGCAATACCTTGTCCCGTATCGGTAATTCTAATTGCCACCGTGTCTTGACTGGTTATTGTTTCTACCGTCACCAAACCGCCAACGGGAGTGAATTTAACAGCATTGATTAGGAGATTCCAAAACACCTGTTGCAGTCGTTCTGGATCGAGATTGACTTTTATTGGATCTAAAAATTGAGTCTCGATCTCAATCTGTTTGGCTGCTGCGGTGGGACGTACCGTATCGAGCGAAGATCTTAGCACTTCAATAAGATTGCCCGATTGCAGGTTTAAATTCATCGTCCCGCGAATAATACGAGAAACATCTAGTAAGTCTTCGATTAGTTGGTTTTGCGCTCGGGCATTGCGATAGATCGTCTCTATGGCTTTGGCAGATTGAGATTTGCTCAATTTGCCAGCGCGTATCAATTGCGACCAACCTATGACTGCATTGAGGGGGGTTCGCAATTCGTGGGAGAGAGTAGCCAGAAATTCATCTTTAATGCGGTTCAATCGCTCCGCTTCTTCTTTTGCCCGACGTTCCCTGGCTAACAATTCGATGCGTTCTAATTGTGCTTGTTTGCTGGCAGTAATATCTGCAACAGCTCCTTCATAATAAATTATCTCACCATCTCGGTCTTTAACGGCGATCGCCTTGTGACTGACCCAGATCGAACGGTTATCGAGAGTACGAATTTGCCCCTCCCAATTTTCTACGGCATCTGCTTGAGTTAGCTGCTGTTGCCACTGAAGATATGCGGCGCGATCGAGATGATAATCTGTTAAATTTTGCCCCAACAAGTCTTTGATTCGACTGCCACCAAGGGTTTTAATTAAAGTAGAATTGGCTTCTAAAATTGTTCCTGAAGGATCGAGACGATATAGCCCCAAAGGAACGCGCTCGAAAAAACGGTCATATGATTGTTGAATCGCATCGAGAGCTTGCTTTTGCTGCGCTCTTTGCCAAGCAGATCTGACTGCTGCTGCCAGACGAATATAGTGTTTGGGGGATTTAATTACATAATCATCTAACCCCGCTTTCATAGCTTCGACAGCAATTTCTTCACTCCCCGTTCCCGTAAACATAATGACAGGACAGTCTGGAATTTGCTCTTTGAGGCGATATAAAATGTCCAATCCCGTCGTCCAGCGTAAGCGATAGTCGGTAATCACCAAATTAAACTTTTGCTGCTGTAATGCTTTGCTAAAATCTGCTTCGTCAATGATTTCCCAATATTTAAACTGGGGAAACAATTTTTTGACCTCCCGTAAAGCCAAAGCGCGATCATTCTCGTTGTCATCGATGATTAAGGCTTTGAGACAAGTCATGATATTGGGCATTTATCATTGGACATTAGAATTTGATAGCAATTTTTTTTGT